>JAEEGQ010000018.1 GCA_016280395.1 Lachnospiraceae bacterium
CCATCATCTACGTTACACATGACCAGACCGAGGCTATGACACTCGGTACCCGTATCGTAGTTATGAAGGACGGTGTCATCCAGCAGGTTGATACTCCCCAGCATCTTTACGATCTGCCTAACAACCTCTTCGTTGCAGGTTTCATGGGTTCGCCTCAGATGAACTTCATCGACTGCCAGGTTGTAAAAGAAGGCAATGATGTAATGCTCATGTTCGGTTCACACTGCATCAAGCTTCCCGAAGCACGTGCAAAGAAACTCATCGAAGGCGGTTATGAAGGCAAGACAGTTGTTCTTGGTATCCGTCCCGAGGATGTTAAGGATGAGCAGATGTTCATCAGCAATTCTCCCGAGAGCACACTTGATGCAACAGTTCGTGTATACGAGCTCCTCGGTGCAGAAGTATTCCTGTATGTACAGATCGACCAGTTCGATGTTACCGCACGAGTTAATCCCCGTACGACAGCTCGTCCCGGCGATGAGATCAAGGTTGCTTTCGACCTTTCAAAGATCCACATCTTCGATAAAGAGAGCGAGCAGATCATCACACACTGATGATATAATAATCAACAGGATTTTTATATCCCCCCGGATGTTTCCGTCCGGGGGGATTTTTTTAGCAGGAAACCTATTCATTGTTCCCGACCTGTAATTATTTCCTTGAAAAAAACAGCAAAATGTATGAAAATGAAATAAAAACGAGCTATGAAGATCAGAGGGAAACGGCCATGAAAGCAGAGCGCAACAAGACCATCGATATGACACTTGAAGAAGGGCAGAAATACCTGAAACGGTGCAGGGACTTAAGAGATACCGAAGATACCGGCATCTTAAGGGCTGTGAACAAGACCATAATAGGCGATAATCTGAAGGTCCTGCCGCTGCTGAAAAAGAGATCGGTGGACCTTCTGATAGCCGACCCTCCGTACAATATAAACAAGGACTTTACGGGAAACAGGTTTAAGAAGATCTCTCCCGGTCTTTACAGGGAATATACACGAGAGTGGCTTGCGGCAACGCTCCCGCTTTTGAAAGATACCGCTTCGGTCTATGTCTGCTGCGACTGGGAGTCGAGCGCCGTTATCGCGGAAGTGCTTGGGGAATATCTGCATATACGGAACCGCATAACCTGGCAGCGTGAAAAGGGCCGCGGGGCGCTCAGGAACTGGAAAAACGGGATGGAGGACATCTGGTTTGCCACGGTCTCGGACAAATATACCTTCAACCTTGATGCTGTGAAGATACGAAGGCGCGTTATGGCACCTTACAAAGAGAACGGAAAGCCCAAGGACTGGGAGGAGAGCGGAAACGGCAGATACCGTGACACCTGTCCCTCAAACTTCTGGGACGATATCTCCGTACCGTACTGGTCCATGCCCGAAAACACGGCGCATCCCACGCAAAAGCCGGAGAAGCTTATAGCAAAACTCATACTTGCCAGCTCAAATGAGGGGGATGTTGTTCTCGATCCGTTTTTAGGTGCCGGTACTACTTCGGTTACGGCAAAAAAGCTTAACAGAAAGTACATAGGTATAGAGCAGAATCCGCAGTACTGCGTCTGGGCCGAAAAACGCCTTGAAATGGCGGATGAAGATCCGTCTGTACAGGGGTTTTCCGACGGCGTTTTCTGGGAGAGGAATACCGCGGCAGAGCAAAAAAGAAAAAACCGCAATTCTTGACATTTACTGTCTGCTTGCAATATAATGTTATGAAGTGGTATTGTCTTTTAAGCTAATGAGGGTCATAAATATGCCGGATCGGAAAAAAGTTTTTATACTGGCTTTGATCATGCTTGCATGCCTGTTTGCCGGGTGTGGAAGGATGTTTTCGAAGAGTGCCGGCAACTCCGGGGAAGCCTATATAAGACAATATGTCAAGGCAATACTTGACAATTCCTACAAGAACGACAGCAGGCTCTTTGTTGAGATAGGGGTCGGGACCGAAGAAGAAGCTGCCAAGCTTTACAAAGAGGGCATCGACATTGAGATCGAGAGCCTTGTTACCGTATTTGACGGCAGCGGCAATCTTGTACGCCTTGATGAAAAGGAAGAGCTCGAATGGCGCGAGGTCATGAAGGAGATCTTCAGCAGGGTAAGATATTCCGTAGGCGCAGCCACAGCCACGGAGGGCGGCAACTATATCGTTTCCGTATCCTACGAGCAGGCCGAGGTATTTAAGCATACCCTGGATGATTATTACGCTGTGCTTGAAGAAAAGGCGGATGAGCTTCAAAAGCTCTCGTCGGATGCCCTTGCATACAACACGGAAGTAATGCGCATCTACAGACAGTGTTTCACCAATGCGTTAAAGAAGCTTACCTACAAGCCCACGCAGAATGTCATGGTCACGGTCACCAAAGGTGAAGACGGCCTTTACAGGATAGATGATGATATGCTGTTTTCCCTTGAGTCCATGTTCCTGGATACGGATTATGCCTCGGATTACGGTATGGGAGAGATTGAGGAGCCGGGCGTGACCCTTGGGAAATATAAGGGGATCGAGGTGGAAAAAAAGGAGTTCCCCGTAACGGAAGAACAGATCCTTGTGGCAATATACGGCGGCCTTGCTGACGGCGCCGAAAGTACGGACCGTACAACGGTAAGGCTTTATGATTTCGTGACCATGGATGTTGAGATAAGGCTTGCCGGACAGAGTGAGCTTCTTGCCGAAGAGAAGGATATCGTTATGATGATAGGTTCGGAAGCCCTCGGGGAAGAGTCCGGGAAGGCTTTTGACGAGAAGATAACAGGCTCCCGGGTTGGCGATGTCCTGGAATTCACCCTGAAATACCCCGAGGACGGCATTGTTGATGCCGCAGCAGGGAAAGATGCCGACTTTAAGATCAGGGTGAAGGGGATCAAAGTCCTTCCGGAGCTTACGGATGAGTATATTTCGGAAAATACCGACTTTTCCGGCTATGAACCTTTATACGAATATATCAGGGAACAGCTCCTTATCATGTCTTCGAACAAAACGGAGCAGCAGTTCCAGAATGACGTAATAGCCGCAATAATTGAGGATTCGGTGTTCGATTCGAGTCTCGAAAGAGAGATAGCCGCCTTTGAGACGGAGCTTCGCAAAAACTACGAAGATTCCGCAAAGCAGCACGGACTGAGCCTTGAAGAATATGTGCGGCAGGCCCTCGGGATGAGCCTTGAGCAGTTTAACAGGGCGTTGCCGGATTCGGCAAGGTTCCAGGTAAAGGGCGAAAAAGTCCTTCTCGCGGTCGCGCTTAAAGAAGGCTTTAACGCGTCGGAGGAGGATGTCGATGCCTATATCGACGACCTTATGTACGATTACGGCTACGAAAGCCGCGAAGATGTCATGAAGGACTACGATCTTAAGACCATTCGGCAGCTCCTGCTGCAGAACAAAGCGCTGGAGCTTGTCCTTGGGACTGCGGTCGTAAAGTGATACAGGATCTTTTACACGTGTTTTTATAATTGATGGCTGACGGGAGGTAAACTATGGGAATCCTTATCAAGAAGATCATGTGCGCCGGTGACAACACGGCACCGCACGATATCTACATCCACGGCAACAGGATAGCCGGTATTGACGAGAAACCGGCAGGCTTTACCCTTACGGATACGGTAAACGGCAAAGACAAGATGCTGATCCCCGGCCTTATCAACAGCAATATCCACACATATATGTCGGTATTCCGCAACGGGGCCGACGATCTGGCTTTTGACGACTGGTTTTTCAAGCATATCCTTCCGCTTGAAGAAAAGCTTGAGCCGGAGGATGCATACTGGGGTTCAATGCTGTCGATAGTTGAGATGATAAAGTCGGGTACTACCTGTTTTGGCGATACACATATCTTTCCCGACGAGACCGTGCGCGCCATCAATGTTTCCGGCATCCGCGCCGTTGTTTCGAGAAGCCTTACAGGTAAGGACAACACGGACCCTGACGGCACAAGGATGCTTGCGGAAGCAAAATCGGAGATAGAAGAGTGGAAGACGACAGAAAGGATGAAGTTCATGCTGGCGCCCCATTCGATCTATGCATGCGGAGAAGGATATCTGCAGTATGTACGCGATGAGGCGGAAAGGCTTGGCGTCGGCATCAAGATAAATCTTTCCGAGAGCAGGAAGGAATTTGACGACTGCATGGCGGAACACGGCTGTACGCCGGTCGCTTATGCCGACAAACTCGGCCTCCTTACACCGAAGACTCTTGCAGTTTACTGCGTTTATCTTACAGACAGCGATATCAGGATACTTGCCGAGCGCGGCGTGAGCGTAGCCATAAATCCGTCGAGCAACATGAAGCTCGGGAACGGGTTTGCGCCTGTGTCAAAGCTGCTTGCGGCGGGAGTAAATGTCTGCCTCGGCACTGACAGCGCAGCCGCGAACAATTCCATAAGCATGCTCCATGAAATGAACATGGCAGCCCTTATCTACAAAGGCGTTGAAAAGAATGCGGGCGTTATAACCGCAGAGGATGTGTTCAATTTCTCGACAAGGAATGCTGCTAAGGCCCTTGGCCTTGAAGGCGTTATCGGCGAGATAAAGGTCGGTACAAAGGCGGATCTTGTGGTGATCGACATCAACAACGAGCATTTCATGCCTGCCACCAATCCGATCTCGGCCCTTGCGTACTCGGCGTCCGGCTCGGATGTTGACACGGTTATCGTGGACGGCAAGCTGTTAATGGACAAAAAGGTATTGAAGACTATAGATGAGGAGCATGTTTTCTTTGCAGCCAACAGGATCGCAAAGAGGATAGGGCTCCGCTGAAAGGACGGAACATGGAGAAAATAGCAAGTTTTACCGTGGATCACACAAAGCTGTTTCCCGGTCTTTACGTATCGAGGAAGGATTCAAAGAACGGCGTGACAGTCACTACGTTTGACTTAAGGTTTACCGCGCCTAACCGTGAGCCTGTGATGGATACACCGGCCATTCATACGATAGAGCACCTTGGCGCGACGTATCTTCGCAACAGTGCGAGAAAAGACGATATCGTATATTTCGGGCCGATGGGCTGCAGGACAGGGTTTTACCTTGTGATGTTCGGCGATCTTGAAAGCAAAGATATCAAACAGCTTGTGCTTGACATGTGCGATTTCATCCTTGACTTTGAAGGTGAGATACCCGGAGCAAAGCCCGAAGAATGCGGTAATTATTCCGAGCAGAACCTGAACATGGCGAAGTTCTATATAGATGATTACAAGGACGAGATAGAAGAGTTCGGAAGGTTTGTCTATCCGCAATAAAGCATGCTGCAAGGGTGCTGCCGGAGCATCGGAAGGACGGCAACCACGGTTTTCCCGGCAGCGGCGGTTCTATATTTTGACGGAGGGAAGAGTAATGTATTTTAACGGGGAAAGAAAGGTAATAGGAGTCATCGCGGCCATGAAGTCCGAGATAGATGACTTAAAGACCAGGATAAAAGATCAAAAGACCGCGGTATTCAGCGGTATCACATATGTTTACGGAAGGCTCGGGGAGAATGACATCGTGGCAGCGCAATGCGGCATCGGCAAGGTTTTTGCCGCAGTATGTGCACAGACCATGATACTTGAATTTAATCCTGACGAGATAATCAATATCGGTGTCGGCGGCTCCCTTATAGGGAAACTTGATATCGGGGATATCGCCATTGCGGACAGCTGCGTCCAGCACGATATGGACACTACGGCTGTGGGCGATCCGCCGGGCCTTATATCCGGGATTAATATAATAAATATCCCGGGAGACAGCGAAATAGCCGACAGGCTCGAGGCTGTGGCCAAAGAGCAGGGAATAAAGGCTCTTCGCGGTGTTATCGCTTCAGGAGACTGCTTTGTCAACAGCAGTGAGAAAAAGAAAGCCATCGCCGATGCATTTGATGCAATAGTGTGCGAGATGGAAGGCGCCGCGATAGGGCATGTCTGCTACATCAACAACGTGAAGTACTGCGTTGTGCGTGCGGTGTCCGACAACGGTGACGAGGATTCGGGGAAGGATTACATGGCAAGCCTCGCAAAAGCATCAGCTTCGGCGCAGAAGCTTATGATGGGGTATTTGGAAAGCTGAGATGGGGGATAAAAAGATGAAAAAGAGATCACGGCTGTTCGGAGTGTTTATGGCTGCGGTGCTTGTTATGGCACTCCTGCCCTGCGCTCCTGTCAGACAGGTACGCGCAGAGGATCCGAAACTGTATTTTCGCGGACAGATGCCTTCGCAGATAAATTGGAAGGCCGGCACAGAGGCCTCTTATACTGTGGCTGCGGAAGACCATAACGGAGAGCGGTCCGGTTTCAAATTTGACTGGTTCCTGCAGTACAACGGAAAGGTGTATGACATTCAGAGCCCGGCATGGGAAACAGATAAGACCGCAATTCCCGGAGGAGAGGATATTGATATCGAAACTACCGATGCGGTTGCTTACAGCCGTATTATATTCAAAAATATCAGGCAGGAGCTTGACGGCGCCGAGGTGTTCTGCATCGCCCACGACGACCTGAACCATACCCATGTCCAGAGTGAAAGGACTCTTATCGGGGTTACGGCCGGCGGAGCCGAATCTTATGCCAAGAATTATTTTGCGTCGAGCCCGAACAAGTGGAATTATGAAAAGAAGTTCCAGATAACACAGGAGATGGACACATCTGTCCGTGAGCTTCATTGCTTTGAAGGGGCGCCGGAGGACATCAGCTACGGCTCGGGACTGGACTGGTCTGCGTTCAGCTTCCAATGGTACCGTGTGCCTGACGGAGAGAATAATAACATTCAGACTTTAAGGCTTCAGACTATTCATGCGATCACCGAAGAAGGTGTCGGTGCCGATACGGAATGTCTGAAGATAAGCGAACTTGCGGAAGCAGGAACAGAGTATTACCTGTGCATGGTGACCTTCAACGACGGAGGGGCCGAACACAGTATCTACGGACCGGTTATCCGTGTGGACTGGTATGAAGGTATCGGCGAAGGATACAGGCAGTATACCGCCCCGGAACCGTATCTGCAGGGACTCTTTATCGACCGTGATTACGTTGAAGTAGAGACAGGCACGAATGTTGCGGACCTGCCGGTAAAGTTCAGATTTGCCACTATCAATGTTGAAACACTTGAATATATCAACCCGCCTTCAAGATTTCGTTTCTGGGAGGAAGGCAGTTCTCCAACCACTGTTATCGACGGGCTCGGAGAACGCAAATATAATATTTACTGGGGCGGTTTAAGAACAGAGCTGACGGTGAATGTTGTGGAAAAGACTGCGACGCCGACACCTACTGCAACAGCCACACCGACACCCACGAATACGGCAACACCGACACCCACGAACACGGCAACGCCCACACCTACGAACACAGCCACGCCAACACCCGCGGCAACGGCTACACCTACACTTGCGGCAACAAACACGCCTACACCAAAACCCACCGAACAGGCGGGAAATCCTACAAATACACCCACACCGGCACCTACGGAAGAACCTACCGGGGCGCCTGTGGATACCCCTACACCGGAGCCGACTGCGACTAATACACCTACACCGGAGCCTACACCTACAAGTAAGCCCGGAAACACACCGACGCCTACGCTTGCGCCTACGCCGACTTCCGTGCCGAGAGACACTCCGACACCGATGCCCGGAGGAAAAGATGGCGGCACAGACTTAAGTATTCCGCTGGTGGTTACGCTGATAGTTGTAATTGCTGTTCTTGCAGCCGGCATCGGTGTGCTCGGGACAATTGCTTACATGAAGAAAAAGAATGGCTATCAGAACTATGAGGAGATAAGCAAAAAAGAAAAAGATGACAGCGAACTGTGATCGCTGTGAGGAGGGAGAAAAACAGGAATGAAAAGATCAAGATTTATGGGGTTGTTCATGGCATTTGTGCTTGTTCTGTCACTGATGCCCATGATGCCTGCGAAGACAGTAAAGGCTGATAATCCGACGCCGTACTTTAAGGCGCAGATGCCGGCACGTATCAACTGGACCGCAGGCGGACAGGCAGTTTATTTACTACAGGCCGTTAGGCCTGACGGAACATCTGCCGGGTTAAAGTACGACTGGTTCCTCGAAGGCCACGGGAATACCTTTGACCTTCAGGATCCGACATGGGAACAGCAGAAATATAATATCCCGGGTGGAGCGTCGATCTCCATCTCCACTAACGATCAATACAGTACGATTACTTTTAATAACATCGATCCGGATATCGATGGTTATGAATTGTTCTGTATTGCACACGACGATGCACAGGGTTCCATGGTTCAGAGTGAGAGAACATCGATAGGTATCACTCAGGATTCGTTTGGACAAACCAGAAACTATTTTGCCCTGAGCCCCGGGGTTTTTAACTACAAATACTCGTTTAATGTTAAAGCGGAAGTCAGCGACTGGGCTGACGGCCACAAGCAGATTCATATGTTCTCCGGAACAGCGGAGAACGCTGACTATCCCTTGGGATGTTTTGACGCTGCAGGTATTAATCCCGCGACTGTTACGTATCTTTGGTATTCGGTTCCCAGCGGAAGCAACGATCACACTATGTGGGACAGCCTTTTAAGTACGCAGGGTAATGTCCTCTACGACATGGAAGGTATGCAGACAAGCGAGGAAGCCTGGATCCCTGTACGTATGACTCCCGGTACGGACTACTATGTATGTAAAATGATGTATGAGAACCAGAGCGGGCAAACAACAGAGATTTACGGACCGATCATCCGCGTTGACTGGAACAGCGGAACGGGTGAAGGATATACCCAATATACCCCCCCTCAGCCTTTTGTATGCGGTCTCTCTTTACAGCCTGCGTCAGATCCGCTTGTTGTTGAACAGGGAACGAGCGTAAACGATCTTGATTTTAAAACAAGATTTTTCATCTATGATGGGTTATACGGCTATTCCAATATGCCGTCACGCTTCTTCTACAGAGATGCAGCAAAAAATACGCCGGTTACCAAGCTTGACGAAGTTGGTGACATCACGCTCGAAGTAATCTGGGGTGAGTATAAGGAGAACTTAAATGTGAAGGTGGTTGAAAAGGCTGCTTCGCCGACTCCTACCGCAACAAGTTCACCTACACCCACACCTACTGCGACAAACTCGCCTACACCTACGGCAACCAATACGCCTACGCCTACCACAAAGCCGACGAATACACCCACTCCTACGAAGGCACCCACAAATACGCCTTCTCCGGAGCCTACAAAGGCAGAGGCCGCAACTCCTACACCGGAACCTACGCAGGAAGCAACTCCTACGCCTGAGCCCACGCAGGAAGCAACGTCTACTCCGGAGCCCACAAAAGAAGCAACACCTACAACGGCTCCCACGGATACACCCACTCCGAAGCCGGAGAATACGCCTACGCCAACATTGGCTCCTACAGCCACATCGGTTCCGAAAGATACACCCACGCCTCTTCCGAACCAGAATGACAGGAATAACTTAAGCGTACCGCTTGTTGTAACACTTGTAATAGTGATCGCTCTCTTTGCAGGTGCTATCGGTGTTCTCTCAACGATGATCTTCATGAAGGAGAAAAAAGGCGGCCAGACGCCCGGAGAGAAGAAAGCATCCGGTGACGAAAACAAAGACTGATAACTGACAGGGCAAGGGAAACACCTTACGGGTGTTTCCCTTGAAAACGGGAGAATGATATGAAAAAATATATTACTTTATTGTTGCTGGTTTTCTGTATTTTGACCCTGACTCCTGCTGTAATACAAGTCTCGGCCGATGACAGGATCCCTGTTATAAGCAGTCAGAGCGTGAACGTGCTTTGGGGTAATACCTTTGATGCCGAGTTCAGAGTTCTGGCATATGGGACAGAAGGTCAGAATTCGGAGCTTAGATATGACTGGTTCATCGATGGAAGAGATCTTGGCAATCCCCTCGTGAATATTAAAGATATCTGCGATTCGATCACATATTCCGAACGCGGAGATACGATCCGTCTTCATAAAATCAAAAACTCTGCGCATGGAATGGAGATATTCTGCATTATCAGGGATATAAAGAGTCTTTCCATGACGCAGTCGGAGTCGTCGATCATCCTTGTGGAAAATCTGCCGGAGACGATGATGCTTTCAACACCGCCGAAAGAATACACTGATTCGTGTATCTGGAAGTCATATTGGTCAACGGGTATAGATCTGCCTATGACACTTACGGTGCCGATCTTTAATGAGGAGCTGCTTAACTCCTACAATACAAAGTACGAATGGTACCAACTTCCTGCAGGGATCGACAACAACCAACCGATAGCTGACAGGTTTAACGGTAAAACGGCGGTTGGCTGTGATAAAAAGAATTACGTTGTACCAGGGACTTCAAAGGCTGAAAAGCGCTATTACATGTGCCGCGTTGAGGGTACAAAGAGTAACGGTGCGTATTTTTGTCTCTACAGTCCTGTTATAACGGTAGAATCGACCACCAATCTTCCTCAGGCCAGATATGTTCCGCCAAAGACGTATTACAGTTTCCTGGGAAACCTCAGAAACGATGCTCTTCATGTTGCATACGGGGTATCGGTGGCCGATACACCTATGTATTTCAGGGTTTCGATCAGGGACGGCAGTGTCAGGTATAACGTTCCGCTGACCGGAAGAGTTGTGGTCACAGACGAGAATAATAAAATTATCACGAAGTTTACCGACTCCGGGAAATATTATGCTTACTACGGCTCGCTGAAATCCGCAGCTTTTACAGTTACGGTTGCAGATCCTACGCCTACGCCCACAGCAACGAATACGCCTACGCCGACACCTACAAAGAAGCCGACAAGTACGCCGACACCCACACCTACAACAAAGCCGACGAACACGCCGACACCCACACCGACGGCGACGAATACGCCTACGCCGACACCTACAAACACACCTACACCGGAGCCTACAAAGGCAGAGACTGCAACACCTACGCCTGAGCCTACAAAGGAAGCAACACCTACTCCGGAACCCACAAAAGAAGCAACGCCTACTCCGGAGCCTACCAAAGAAGCAACGCCTACTCCGGAGCCTACCAAAGAAGCGACTCCTACTCCGGAACCTACCAAAGAAGCAACACCTACTCCGGAGCCTACACCGGAGCCGACAACGCCACCCACGGATCCGCCTGCAACACCAACTGAAGCTGCTGCGACCAAACCGCCTACTGAGCTTACTAAAACTCCGCCCGCGGGAAAAGGTACAAGATCCGCTACGC
Source organism: Lachnospiraceae bacterium (assembly GCA_016280395.1). GTDB lineage: Bacteria > Bacillota > Clostridia > Lachnospirales > Lachnospiraceae > SZUA-448. The sequence continues at coordinate 11,151 of JAEEGQ010000018.1, forward strand.
CGCTTATCATAGCGCTTGCAGCCGCCGCTGTGGCATTGGCCGGAGTTACCGGCGCTCTGGTTGGCGTCCTGTTAAAGAAAAAGCCCGGAACACCGGGCGGTTCAGCAAAAAACGCTGACAAACCCGAGGGTGAAAGCCCCAAAAAAGAAGATAAATAAGTGACCCGAGGCGCGCGAGCTCGGCTTAACTGCTTGAGCCCGCGCCCTTTTCGGGCATCGGAGAAAATTTGAAAGTAAACTTTCAAATTCCGCATTTGTGCTGCGTAATCCTCGCACAAATGCAACCATTAGCTGCTCGCGGCACTCGCAGCATGGAGGTTAAACATGAACAAAGTAGATATTTCGGAATTAAAAAAACGTTTCAAAAAAACAAAAGTGACGGCTTCCCGCCTTGCAGGCTGCTATGTTGCGGGCGAAGAGCGGGAGATCAAGACCTATATCAACGATTCTTTCTTAAATCTCGAGGAAGAGGAAATGTTCAAGTACCTCGAGATCATGAAGAAGACGCTTTCCGGCACGCTCGGAAAGAACATGCTCGAGCTTGGCTTCTCAAATGATGAGGAACTTAACGGTAATAAATATAAGAGCCTTACGGCGCTTCGCGACAGCGAGCTTAAGAACGAACAGATGCTCGAAGCCTTTTACAGAAGCGTCATCGACAGCTACGATTACCCCGGCAATTACCTGATATTGCTGGTTTACGACGCATATGACGTTCCGAAGAAGACAGAGGACGGACAGCTCCTCGACGAATCGGAAGAAGTATATAAATACATACTTTGCTCAATCTGCCCGGTTGAGCTTACAGAGCCCGGGCTGAGCTATTTTGAAGACAGAAATGTCATTGCAAACCGTGTCCGCGACTGGCTTGTGGAGACGCCGATGAACGGGTTTGTATTCCCTGCGTTTACAGACAGGAGCGCGGATGTACACAATCTCCTGTATTATGTGAAGGACACGGACGAGATGCATGAAGAGTTCATCGATGCAGTTCTCGGATGCGGTACAAAAGAACCCTTCGACAAACAGAAAAAGACGCTCTATACCATAGTTGACAGCGTTCTGAACGAGGTTCCGGAATATGAGACCTTTGCTGTCGTAAAGAACATAAACAGCGCGCTCGCGGAGATGGTTGAAGAAAAAGAAGACGAAGAGCCTGTGCTTATCGACTGCAGGGGTATGAAGGAAGTCTTCAGGGAAAGCGGCATAAAGGACGAGCATCTTTACGCAGTCGAGGATGCCTTCAACGCCTGCGTAAGCGACGGAAGCCTTGATGCGAGAGGCCTTATCGAGAAGAACATGAAGCTTAAGACCGATACCGTAACGGTACAGGTCAAGCCCGAGAATGCGGATATCATCGAGGTAAAGATCATTGACGGCAGGAAATGTCTTGTCATTCCCATGGATGTTGACATCGAGGTAAACGGAGTGATGAGAAGAGTGCAGGAAGCGCTTGAAAATGCCGCAGATACGGAAAAACAATAACAGCAGGACAGCCTGCTCTTCATGGAGGAACATGAAAAAGAGGATTTCAAAACAGGTTATATGCGGTCTGCTGCTTGCTTTTGCATGCGCTGTATCCGCAGGCTGCGGAAACGGAGGGAAAATGGACACACCAACACCTGATATGCAGGCGTCTTCTGCGCCCGAAACACCGACACAGGATGCTTCGCCGACAGACTCCGCGGACCCGGATGCAACGCCAACAAAGACACCGTCTTCAACACCCACACCCACTCCCGATATTTTTGCCGGGATAGCAAAGAAGGACATAAAAGCCGGTGTTTCCGTGCACGACCCGTCCATATTCGTGGATAACGGCACTTACTATATCTACGGCTCGCATATGGCAAACGCGAAGAGTACGGACCTTAGGACCTGGAAATACTGCGGAAACGGTTATTCTTCCACAAACAGGATGTTTGTCAACCTGTTTGACAAGTCGATCGGCATCTTTGACTATGCCGGCGACAAGGGCAACAACCAGTATGCCGTATGGGCACCGCATGTTATCTACAACAGGGCAATGGGGAAATACTGCATGTATATGTGCACTTCCTCAACGTATATCAAATCAAGCCTTTGTTTTGCGACCTCGGACAGCCCGGAAGGCCCCTTTAAGTGGGAAGCGAACATCCTGTATTCGGGCTTTACAAAGCTTGATATTGACAAGACCGATGTTCTTGATGTCGTAAGCGAAGAGTATGCAAAAAAGACCTACTTAAAATCCGGCGGAGCCTACGAAAACATGAAGTGGCCAAACTGCATAGATCCTACCGTTTTTTACGATGAAGACGGCAGGATGTGGATGGTCTACGGCTCGTGGTCGGGCGGCATCTTCCTGCTTGAGATAGACGAGCAGACAGGCCTGCCCATCCATCCCGGGACAGATGCGGAAAACGAGGTTGATGCCTACTTTGGCAGAAGACTCCTCGGTGGCATGCATACGTCCATTGAAGGCCCGTATATCGAATATAACCCCGAAAACGGCTATTATTATCTCTTTGTATCATACGGCGGCCTAGAACGCACAGGAGGCTACCAGATGCGGGTCTTCCGTGCCGAAAAGGTCACAGGCCCTTATGTTGACATGAACGGCGAAAGACCGGTAATGGCGTCACATACGAAGTACGGATTAAAACTGTCCGGAAACTACCTGCTGCCGGGAATTAAGACCGCTTATATGGCGACCGGCGGACAGAGCTCCTTTAAGGATACGGACGGAAAATATTATCTATGCTTTCACACGCGCTTCGACAATAAGACCGAATATCACGAACCCAGGGTCCAGCAGTATTTCTTTAACAAAGAAGGCTGGCCGGTGCTCGCGCCGTACTGCACCTCCGGTGAAACACTTGATAAAAACGGTATCGAAAAGTCAAAGCTTACAGGGACATATTACTTCGTTACACAGAAGCTTGCCATCGGCTCAACGATAGAAAAACCGGTGCTGATCGAGCTTAAAGAAGATGGGACCGTGACCGGTGAAAAGACTGAAGGGACCTGGACCGGCGGGGAAGGCACCTGCTACATGACCATTACTTATGACAATACTGTGTACAGCGGTGTTTTCGTACGGATGAAGGACCAGGCCGGAACGGATGTTATCTGCTTTACTGCCGCAGGCGACAATAAAGGCGCCTGGGGAGTGCATTACGAAAAGTAAAGGTGAGGAGGCTTATCCGGATGAAACGTGTAAAAATGATTAAAACGATCATCATATGTATCTTAATATGCCTTTGCCTGCCCGGATGCGCAAAGAAGGAGAGCATTCCCGAGCCGCCAATGGAGGAATTCTATAAGTATGTAAGGTTGCTTGAATTTGAAAGTACAGTTGTGGAATCATTGGATGTATATTTGTATGGCGCGGAGTTTTATTTCCATCTGAAAGATACTAAAACCTTCGATCCTAAAGGAGAGGATATTGAGTCCTTCAATGTGGTATACACGATGGGATTGACAGGCAATACGCATGGCTTTTTCCCTTTGGGATTCGATGATATGAAGGAAATGCAGGGATTATACGAAGATTTTTATATGGCCGAAAAAAACGGTATACATTACACATTCGAAGGCGAAAAACTGAAAGAAGTAGAGCGAAGGCTCAACGAACCGCGTGAAAAAGAGGAGTGAAAACAACTGATTAGGAAGTAAAAGAACATGATAGAGCTTAAGAATGTTACCAAGATATATCATAGCAGCAGAAATGATGTAAGAGCAATAGACAATATGAGCATTAAGCTCCCATCAAGGGGGCTTGTTGCTATATATGGGGAAAACGGGTGTGGAAAGACCACTCTGTTAAACCTTCTCGGTACTATAGATACTGATTACACAGGGGAGATACTGTTCGACGGGAAGGATTACAGAGGCATGATACCTGACCTCAGGAGAAATATTATATCTTTTGTTTTCCAGGAGAATCAGTTTGTGGATTACCTGGACGTTGGGGAGAACATCGCACTTTTTGCTGAAGATACGGGCCGTATTGAAGAGGCGTGTAAAGAATTCGGAATAGAAGACAAGATGTTTTCGCTTTCCGACGAGCTGAGCGGAGGACAGAAGCAGCGTGCTGCTGTTGTCAGGGGACTGGCAAAGCAATATGCTGTTCTTCTTGTTGATGAGCCGACAAGCAGTATGAATGAGCAGATGGAAAAGACAGTGTTCGAAAAACTCAGTGTTATCGCAGAGAACAAGCTTGTGCTCCTCGTGTCGCATAACATCACGCTGATCCGCAAATATGCCGGACTGATAGTCCATATGGACAAAGGGACCATCGAATCCTTTGAAACAAACAGCAGAGACAGCATTATCTATGAAAACGATACCATTCTGGTTCCGGAGGATGATTACAGTCTTGAGAAGATAGACACGGGGTTTATAAAAGATAACCTTGACAGAAAGAATACAGTACATATTAAGGCTGTTCCCGGAACCGGCGAAAAACCGAAGATCGATTACAATACGGTCACGGAAGTAGAAAAACTGCCGCAAAGAAAGCTGCCTGCGGGATTAAGGAAGAGTATCACGTATTTCTCCATGTACAGCATGAAATGGGGGATCATCGTGGCAGTGCTTTTGACGGTCATTTGTGTCACAGCGCTGAACCTCGCGGTATGGCTGACTTTTTACAACAAGTATGAAACCGAATTGTCCTGCTTTAAGAATAATACCGGCGGAGAAGTTCACTACAGAAAGGATGTATCAACTGTAGGCGATCGAAGGCCGGAAATGAAGTATTCCGATCTTGAAGCAATGGAGCGGGAGTTTGGCTCGTCAGTTACCGTGATACTCAAAAATATGGAGGCATTATATCTCGACTCCGATCCGGATTCGCCTCTTAACTGCTTGTTTAAAGGTATAGCATTGTACAATGAAAATGAGGTCACTCTGAGAAAAGGAAGATGTCCTGAGACGGGGGAACTGCTGATAACGGACTATATTGCAGATATCCTTACATCAAAAATGGAAAATGTCTATGCAAGTGAAGAAGATATACTTGAAAAAGGGATACAGAGCGAGATCAGGACATTTAAAGTGTCGGGGATAATAGCAACTGATTACAAAGAACTTATAAACCGCCCTGACAAAAGGGAATTCAACCTGAAAAAAGACAAGGATTACTCATTTTTTTATTATCCTCTTGATGGATTCCTTAATGATGATTCGATACCGTATTTTTGCGATATTCAATTCAAGACTGCCGGCGAAGTGCGGGCCATCGAAAAGTGTGATGTATCACCGGATATTAATGAGAATTTCGATGAGATTTATTCATTGCTTGGACATCTTTATCCGGGGCGTGTTTATGTCAATAAATTCATTGCGGACATTACAGGCAGCGAGCTGCTGTATCTGCAGGGTACCCAGGTGATCGTAGCCGGAGAAGTGGATTCAGAGGAAATGTATCCTGTATATTATGCGGATAAGGAGGCGATGGCAAGGATAAAGCAGGAGATACTGGACTCAGCCCCGGAGTTTGCCGTTTACCCCAAGAAAGCCGAAGAACTGAAATATCTGGACGGATTCAAGGTCGAGCATGATACCTATGTGAGCAGCGCCCTTAATGATATTGATTACAATGTTTTCGTTATCAGAAATATCATAGGTTTTGTCGCGATCTTTATTATGGTCATAGTTTTATTTATTACCCTTATACTTTTATGCAGGATCATAGAAAAAGACAATAAACTTGTTGCATTTGTAAAGATGTCGGGTTATTCTGATTACAGTATACTTGGGATCGAACTCCGGAAGCTGTTCGTCATAGGAGCGGCTGTTACGGCTGTTTCCGCGGTCCTGACACTGCTTTTTGGAATTCTTATTAACAAAGCTGCCGGGATAGCATACGGTATTAAGGTGAATATGTTCAATGGAAACATTGCACCCATACTTCTCTCATATGCAGGCTTGTTCCTTGTATACCTTGCTGTCTGTTACTTCATTTACAGACGGACGAACAGAAAAAAGATCATTGATCTCTTGAAATGATCCCGAAGGAAGGAATAAAAAATGATCATAGCATTAAAGCCCGGTGTTGATGCCGTCAAACAGAAACAGCTCATCGACTGGTTTGAGGAGATGGGCCTCGGAGTGCACACCTCTGTCGGAAGCGAAAGGACTGTGCTCGGCCTTATCGGAGATACCTCCAAGGTGGATATGGAGCTTGTGGAGAGTCTTGAGATAGTGGACTCCGTAAAGCGTGTGTCCGAGACCTTTAAGATGTGCAACCGTAAATTCCATCCGGAGGATACGGTCGTTTCTGTCGGGGATGTGAAGATAGGCGGCGGGCATTTTGCGATAATGGCGGGCCCTTGCTCCGTTGAATCCGAAAAACAGATCGTTGAGATAGCAAAGGAAGTTAAGGCAGCGGGCGCAAACCTGCTCCGCGGCGGCGCTTTCAAACCCCGTACCTCACCGTATGATTTCCAGGGCTTAAAGGCCGAAGGCCTTGCTCTCCTCAAGATCGCAAAACAGGAGACCGGACTGCCCATAGTTACGGAGCTTATGAGCATTACGGATATACCGCTCTTTGAAGATGTTGACGTTATCCAGATCGGCGCGAGAAACATGCAGAATTTCAATCTGCTCCAGGAGGTTGGCAAGCTCAAGAAACCGATCCTTTTGAAGCGCGGTCTCGCAAATACGCTTAAAGAGCTGCTCATGAGCGCGGAATATATCATGGCGAACGGCAACGAGAACGTTATCCTGTGCGAACGCGGCATCCGTACCTACAGTGATTATACGCGCAACACGCTGGATCTTTCGGCTGTTCCGATGCTGCACGAGCTCTCGCATCTGCCGGTCATCGTCGACCCGAGCCACGCAACGGGCATTGCAAGGCTTGTGTCTCCGATGGCACTTGCGGCAACCGCAGCCGGTGCGGATGGCCTTCTCATCGAAGTCCATAACGATCCGATGCATGCGCTGTGCGACGGAGCCCAGTCTCTTCGTCCCGGTGAGTTTGCGGAACTTGCGGAAAGGATAAATGCCATAAGGACGGTCATCAAAACCTGAGTCCCTTACGGCATTAAATAAATAAAGGAGGACCCACCAATGAAAAAACTCGATCTGTATGCAGAAAAACAGGCCGGAGTTTGTGTTGAAAACGGCGTGATCCCCGCTGGACTTTATAAGGAATTCGGCGTAAAGCGCGGCCTGCGCGACCTGAACGGACAGGGAGTATTGACAGGCATCACGAACATCTCGAAGATAACGGCCTTCAAAGAGGAGGACGGCCGGCAGATTCCCTGCGACGGAGAACTGCTTTACCGGGGATACGACATCCGTGACCTGGTAGAAGGAGCAAAGAAACACCGGGACATATACGAGGAAGGCACATTCCTGCTGCTTTTTTCAAAGCTCCCGAACAAAGAAGAACTAAAAGAGATAAAAGCGATAATTGCCGAAAACATGGTGCTTCCCAAGAATTTCACCAGGGATGTCATAATGAAGGCACCGGATACGGATATCATGAGCTCGATGACAAAGAGTATCCTGACACTGGCTTCCTACGACAAGAAGCAGAACGATCTTTCCGTTGAAAACGTTTTAAGCCAGAGCCTGCGCCTTATAGCGCAGTTCCCTATGCTTGCTATCTACGGTTACCATGCCTACAACCATTTTGTTAACGACGAGAGCATGTTCATCCACAGGCCCGACCACAAGCTGTCGGTTGCGGAGAATTTCCTGCGCATGCTGCGTCCGGACACCAAATTTACGGAGATCGAGGCAAAGGTGCTCGATCTTGCGCTGCTGTTGCATATGGAGCACGGCGGCGGAAACAATTCAACATTCACAACGCGTGTTGTGACATCTGCCGGGACAGACACCTATTCGGCCATCGCAGCCGCAATGTGTTCACTTAAGGGTGCACGGCACGGCGGCGCCAACCTCATGGTAATGGAGATGATGGATGACATCCGTGCAAATGTTAAGGATTATGCGGATGATGAGGAAATAGAGGATTATCTTACAAAGATCGTGAGAAAAGAGGCTTTTGACCGTAAAGGCCTTATCTACGGCATGGGACACGCCGTTTATTCACTTTCCGACCCGAGGGAAAAGGTGTTTAAGGGATATGTCGAGCAGCTTGCCGCAGCAAAGGGCAGGGATAAGGATATGCAGCTCTACAGCGCTGTTGAGAGGATCGCTCCCGAGGTTATCGCAAGAGAACGCAAGATATACAAGGGCGTCAGTCCAAATGTGGATTTCTACAGCGGTTTTGTTTACGACTCCATGGGCATTCCGCGTGAGCTGTTCACACCGCTCTTTGCGATCGCAAGGATAGTGGGCTGGAGTGCGCACCGCATAGAAGAGATCGTTGCGGACGAGAAGATCATCCGCCCGTCCTACAGGAGCATCGTTACAAAGAAGGAATACGAGCCGAGGGAAGAATGAACGTGGCTTAAAGGACCGCAGAGTTTTTTAGATATGGATTAAAAAAACTTTAGGACTTTAATGCGAAAAAGTACTTGACAAACTCTCTCTTTGTTGCTATAAATGAACATAACAATTGTCATGGGAGCATTTTATGCAGAACATCAGCGGACGTTATTATTATGGTTTCGCATTTGCAGTACGATTTTTTGAGTACTGGTTTTTTGCATGCGAAAAAGATAACGGAAGCATAAGAGAACTGTAATGGCGCATACTGTGGCAAACGAATGAAAAACACAGCAGGCTTCTCTTATGAGGGGCCTGTTTTTTTGAGCAAATGCACGGGCCCGCCTGCAAAAACCGGAGAACAGTCACTCCGGATCGGCAAAAGGAGACCGGTATGGAAAAAAGGAATAACGCAAAAGAAATTGAAGAGATCGATGCAAAGATGGCAAAGCTGTTTGAACAGCGGCTCGTGCTGTGCGGACAGGATGCCGGAAAAGCAAACGAAAACGGCCTTTCTTCAAGAAACGAAGCTTTCGAAAACGAGAGCATGAACAAGCTGTGCGAGACCATTGAAGATAACGATATCCGTTCGTGCTATGCGCGATTCTTGAAGGCGACCTTTGATATCTCCGCGGATTACCGCAGGATGCGCCAAAAAGGCATGAAGGTCGCATACGGAGGTGTTGAAGGCGCCTATGCGTATATTGCGGCCAAAAGGATGTTCCCTTCCGCAGAACTCATTGCCCATGCTGACTTTCTTGCAGCTTATTCCGCAGTCGAGAGCGGAGAGTGCGATATTGCGGTGCTTCCGATAGAAAACAGCCTTGCCGGCGAGGTAGGCGAGGTAATGGACCTTATCTACCGCGGATCCCTGCATATCAACAGGGTTTTTGACCTGCCGATAAAACATCACCTGATGGGAATACAGGGGAGTACAAAAGAGGGGATAAAGACCGTTATCAGCCATCCACAGGCGCTTGCCCAGTGCAGCGGGTATATCCACAGGAACGGGCTTGAAACGCAGACAGCCGCAAATACCTCTGCGGCTGCGGCAAAAGCCGCCGGGCAAAACGATGCATCCGTCGGGGTCATCGCTTCTGAAGAGACGGCGCAGCTGTTTGGTCTCAAGATCCTTGACAGCGATATCCAGAACGCACAGGTGAACACCACGCGTTTTGCGGCATTTTCAAGGACACTGTACAAACCGCAGGCCGGAATAAAAGGCGAGAACGACAAATTCATCCTGGTCTATACCGTAAAGAACGAGGCCGGAGCGCTTGCGGCAACGCTTAATATAATCGGCGCCCACGGCTTCAACATGCGTTGTTTAAGGAGCAGACCGCTAAAAGACCTGCCCTGGAACTATTATTTCTACATCGAGCTTGAGGGAAACATCAACACCTCCAACGGCTCCGACATGATGCGCGAACTCTCGGTCATCTGCGCGGATCTTAAGCTGGTAGGGACATGGCGCTGAGCATTAAGAGAAGGCAGAAGAATTACAACAGCCCGATAAAATGCACAGAACCTGCACAGGATAGTTGCTGTGACTTGAAGGAGGAGAGAAATCATGAATCTTGAATACAAACGCGAAATGCCTACAGCCAGGGTTATAAAAGAGATGTATCCGGTGTCGGAGGAGCTTGCTGCGGTC
>JAEEGQ010000019.1 GCA_016280395.1 Lachnospiraceae bacterium
GCCGCCTCGATCAGTTCTCCGGGGATCGATGACTGGAAATAATTTCTCATTACCAGCATGTTGTATACGGAGATCGCTCCGGGAAGCATAAGGACCATATACGAATTAAGCAGATTCAGGTCCTTCATCAGCAGATAGTTCGGGATCATGCCCGCATTAAAGAACATCGTAAATGTGATGAATATCGTCACGATGTTTCTTCCGGCGAGTTTTTTGTTCGAAAGCGGGTATGCGCACATCGTAGTCATGACAATGTTTAACGCGGTTCCGACCCCGGCGATGAATATCGTATTCGCATAGCCCTTAAGTATCCTGGAATTCGAGATTATAGCCTTGTAGGATTCCAGGTTGAACCCCTTCGGCCACAGGATCACGTGACCCCTGATGATCTCCGCCGGACTGGAAAATGATGCGCTGAGCACAAACACCAGCGGATAAACGACAACCAGGATTATCAATGCGGAAAAAACATAGATACATATGTTGAACGCCCGGTCCGTTCCCCTCTCCTTTATCTTTGAAGGCACCGCGGTTTTATTCAATTTCATTGCTACATCTTTCATATTTCCCCCCATTTACCACAGGCTCGTATCCGAAACCGTCTTCGCTATCTTGTTCACTATAAGCAGAAGGACTATGTTGATCACTGCGTTGAAGAGTCCGACCGCAGTAGAATAACTGTATTGGAGATTTTCCATGCCCTGCTTATATATATAGGTCGCAATAACTTCACTGGTCTGGGCATTCATCGAATTGTGCATCAGATATGCCTTTTCAAAGCCGATGTTCATGATCTTTCCGAAGTCCATGATCAGGAGCGTTATCGCCGTCGGGAGAATACCGGGTATCATTATATGCCAGATGATCTTGAGCCTGTTCGCTCCGTCTATCTTTGCGGCCTCGATCAGCTGCGGGTCGATATTAGTGAGCGTTGCAAGATATATGATGGAACTGTATCCGGAGTTCTGCCATATACCCGAAATAATGTACATGGGCTTGAACCATTCGGGCTTGCTCGCAAAGTAGATCGATTTTCCGCCCATTCCCATTATCAGCTGATTGATGATACCGGTCTGGGGAGCTACCAGCGAATCTACGATGGCAACGAGAACGACCGTTGAGATGAAGTGCGGAACATAGGTTACCATCTGCAGTGTCTTTTTGAACCTGGTCCTTCTTATCTCGTTCATTATCAGTGCAAGTATGATCGGCACCGGGAACGAGAAGATCAGCTGCAGGACCGAAAGGCTTACGGTATTCTTCAGTATCTGAAGGAAATACGCATTCTTGAAAAATCTTATAAAATGCTGAAAACCGAAGTCTGTCGCCCAGGGGCTTCCGAAGTATCCCTGTTTGATCCTGAAGTTCTTAAACGCGATTATCAGCGCCCCCATCGGTCTATATTTGAATACGCAGAAATAAATGATAGGGAGAATGAGCAATAGGTACAGATCCCAGTATCGTTTTACCGACTTGACGACCATTCCTTTTCTCCGTATTCGTTTTTCAGCCCCATTCGATTTCATTTCATGATTTCCTCCCGATTTTTCCAGGCAGGTTATCCCTGCCACGACTAAAATTTAATGCCTCCCCCGCAACATTTCAATAGTCACAACATGCTCTTTGGGCTCCGGTACATTTTTCGACAATACGATATGCAAAATATGAACAACAAAAATCTCAAATATCAAATCCGGCATATTGAAAAGAGCACCGTCTTAAGACAGTGCTCTCTGAATGGCGTTTTATTCTTTTGTGTTACAGCGTTACGTGTAATTCCCGGTCAGCCGTTTCCGTCCTCCCCGGAAGTCTTTCTGTAGCTCATGGGGGTAACGCCTTCTCTTTTCCTGAACTTTCTGATAAAGTTGCTCTTGTCTATGTATCCTGTACGCTCCAGTATCTCATCAAGCGAAAGATTGGTGTTCTTGAGCAGATCCTTCGCGATCTCCATCCTTGCATTTTCAACATAGGCCATCGGCGTGCAGTCCATTCGCTGCTTAAAATATCTGCTGAGGTACGAAGGAGATACTCCGCACTCTTCTGCCAGAACATCGAGAGACAGCATGCTGTCGCAGAGTTTTTCCGCGATCACCGCCCTGATCTTGTTCAGAAGTTCATGCTTGGGTTCGGAATCCATTTTGTTCCGGCTGCTCTTTTCTATCCTTGCTTCCGTGATCTTTACGGCAGTATCGCGCAGCCTTCCGAATATATCATCGATATCCTCATGTCCTGATGAAAGCTCCGAGAAGACTTTGTCGAGCATCTCTTCCTCGCCGCTCTCGCTTGCATATTCAAGCAGCATGAGTGCCGAACTGTATGCCATGTAGTTTCTCAGCATGGGACGGCCGATAAAAGCGGCCTTTTTGTCTTCAAGAGCATCGAAGTATCTCTTTACTTCCTCAAGATTGTTCTGTTTTACGGAGCCTCCCAGCCTTGAAACGAATCTTGCCGCAGCTTCGGGTATTTCCGTTGTCTCCTCATGATCATACTCCGCAAAGAATATATCAGGATTGCCGATGCACGCCAAAGCTGCGCCGATCGCCTGTTCAGCGCATCTTGGGAAATCGAGCAGCTTTTCCGTCAGGCTGCCTATTCCGACATTCAGATAGACCCCTCTCTCCTTAAGGACCTGCTCGTGCAGGCTGCAGATCAGCCCCGCAAGCGCATTATACGAGAACGCCTCAGAATTAC
>JAEEGQ010000020.1 GCA_016280395.1 Lachnospiraceae bacterium
TATCTGCTTAAAAAGAAGGACCATATTCTCGGACGAATAATCATCGGGGATATTGTTTTCGGTCATCATGGCCTGTATCAGAGAATCTATCTGGTCCAGGCCTTTTTTTACGATAAGTATCTTTCCCGATACCGAAAATTTCTTGATGAGCTCGCTGTGAGATGCCAGATACTCCTCGCCAAGGACGGGAAGATCGAAATAAACGACTGTTCTTTCGCAGAGCACAGTCCCTTCATAACGCGTGCAGTGGCTTTCCCCGGGAGCTGCAATAAAGATGTCACCGGGGGACAGGTGATATTCCTTGCCGTTTACATAATAGGTGCAGTATCCGGTCTTTAACCAGAAAAACTCCACGTAGGAATGGAGATGCTCGTAATTCATCCTGAAAGTGGGAGTGCGGACAGCATGCTCCACAAAGATACCTTCGTTGTTTTTTTCAGAGTACATTTTATTTACACTTTCCTTCCCGGATAAGTCTGTACGGCGGCTGTTTCCCAACCCCCGCATAAACAGATGATAGCACAAAAAAATGCCTTTGTCAAAATAACATGTATAATGCGCATAAACTACATATAAATTGTTTTTTTGCGGGATTTAGAGTTAACAAGAAGACAAAATATCAGTAATACAGGCCAAAAACCACATATATATTTGGTAGAATTTTTCCGGCTCCGGTAATAGAATAAAACCAGCAGGAAAAGTAATATCTAACGGCCGGTGATCTTACTTTTACCTGATGTTCTATCAAACAAACCAAAGGAGACGGGAAACTTATGAGAAAAAGACTTGTAGCTTTTTTACTTGCAGCAGTAATGATATTATCATGCGCAGCATGCGGTAATAAGGGGAAAACAGAAGAAGAAGTAACACTGAGGATGGCATGGTGGGGATCACAGACCAGACACGACAGAACGGTCCAGGTCATCGAGATGTATGAAAAGGCTCATCCCAATGTAAAAATCGAATATGAATTTTTCTCTTTTGATGACTATTTTACAAAACTCAAGACCCTTGTGGCATCTGACAATGTATGGGATGTCTTCCAGCTCGGCGGTAACTTCCCCGACTACATGGAAAAAATATATTTCCTGAATGATTTCATTAAGGACGGCACCATAGACACAAAGAAGATCTCGGATGCATATCTTAAGATCACACAGGATACCGCAGGAAACCAGATCGGTCTTTCAAACGGTCTTAACACATACGGTATCGCTTATGATGTTGACATGTTCAAAGCTGCAGGTGTAGCGCTTCCCACAGATACATGGACATGGGACGATTACGCAGATGCTGCAAGAAAGATCAAGGCAGCAACAGGCCATTACGGTACTTCGAGCTTCACAAGCTCCGAATTCAACGCAGGCTGCTCAACCTACATCGGACAACAGGGAAGCCTCGGACAGTACGGTTTCTTTAACCTTGAACTCACCGGAATGGGCTTTACCGATCCCAACATGCTCGTACCTTACATCAAGATGAGAGCAAATCTCATCAAAGAAGGCGCATCGCCCGATGCAGCTGCTGAGCTTGAGATCACAAACATCGAGAACGACTTCCTTGTAACAGGTGAAGCAGGTATGACATGGGTTGCCGTAAACCAGTTCCCGACCATCTATGATGTATGTGAAAAGAAGGGCAGAAAGCTTGCTCTTGCAACTCTTCCGAGGGTCACAAAGAACGGTAATGCAGGTTCCAACATCCAATCCTCCCAGATGCTCTGTGTATCAAAGGATTCCAAGCACAAAAAGGAAGCAGCTGAATTCATCAGCTGGTTCCAGAACAGCACAGAATGCAACAATGTCCTTCAGGGCGAGCGCGGTATCCCGATCAATGAAGATGTCCGCAATGCCCTCATCGCAAATGCGACTGCAGGACAGAAGATCATGTATGATTATGTAACACTCGTCGGAACCTTCCCTACACCAGCAAAGGTTAATGTTTTAAGCCCTGCAGGCCAGGATCAGGTAGTAGACCTCTACAGGACCTACATCCAGCAGGTTGTGACCGGCGAGATCACCGCAGAACAGGCTGCAAAGCTCACCTACGAGGCTGCAGAGAAGCTCTTTAAGAAATAATCATGTATTAAAAAGTCGGAGCACGTCCCGGAATACGTGGGCGTGCTCCACATAAGTATTGGGGTATGGCATGACAGATCAAAGAAAAAACGGTAACCGCATAAGAAAGATAATCAATAACGACAACACGGTGGGCTATGTTTTCGCAATGCCTTTTATCCTGGGATTCCTCGGGTTCTCCCTTATTCCCATGATAACGTCTTTTGTCTATTCTTTTACGGATATGACCTTTGGCGCCAAAGAGATCAATTTCATCGGTCTTGAGAATTTTAAGGAGCTTCTTCATGACAGCATCTTTCTGAAATCCTTAAGGGTCACGTTCAAATACGTGATCATCTCTGTACCGTTAAAGCTCAGCTTCGCGCTCCTTGTGGCATTTTTGCTCACAAGGAAGAGCAAGATGGTGACGCTGTACCGCTCGCTCTATTACATTCCGTCGCTCGTAGGCGGAAGCGTTGCGGTGGCTCTTGTATGGAAGCAGATCTTTGCGAGGAAAGGTCTTTTTAATGTTGTCTGGAAGCAGATATTCGGGGCAGAAGCCGCTGTAAACTGGTTCGGGGACGAGAGGCTCGCAATGTACCCTCTGATACTCATGAGCGTATGGCAATTCGGCTCCTCGATGATCATATTTGCAGCCGGATTAAAAGAGATACCCGAAAGCTATTACGAAGCGGCGATGATCGACGGCGCCAACGGTTTCCAGAGGTTTTTACGGATCACGCTTCCCTGCCTTTCACCCATTATTCTCTATAATCTCATCATGCAGACGATCTCTGCGTTCATGGTCTTTACCCAGGCTCAGATAATCACCGAAGGAAAGCCCAACAACGCTACCATGATGTATGCCCTTTATGTCTACAACAACGCCATCAAATACTCCAAGATGGGTTATGCCTGTGCGATGAGCTGGGTAATGCTTGTTATAATGAGCATCGTTACCTTCTTCATCTTCAAGTCGTCCCGGAAATGGGTATTCTCTGAAGCGGATTCATAAGGGGGAAGAAATGAAGACAAAAAAGATCATATTAAAGATTTTTTATCATGCATTCGTCCTTGCATTCGGTTTCTGTATGATATATCCTGTTCTTTGGATGATAAGCGGAGCGTTCAAGGACAATCAGCAGATACTTAACGGAGGTCTGAAACTTATTCCGAAGACCGTTGTAACGACCAATTTCGCTACCGGCTGGAAGGGCTTTGGCGGTATCACCTTTACAACCTTCTTTAAGAACTCGATAATCCTTACAACGCTTGCGACTGCGGGAACTCTCATAAGTTCGGCATTTGTATCCTATGCTCTTTCAAGGATACGCTTCAAGGGAAGAGGCTTCTGGTTTTCATGCATGCTCATGACCATGATGCTTCCCGGACAGATCATAATGATCCCTTCATTCCTCATTTGGCACAAGCTTAAGCTTGTCGGGACATTTGTTCCGCTGGTGCTTCCGTATTTCTTCGGTCAGGCTTTCTTTATCTACCAGATGATGCAGTTTATGAAGGGGATACCGAAAGAACTCGACGAGGCCGCAAAGATCGACGGCTGCAGCAAATACGGCCTGTTTTTCAAGATAATACTGCCGCTGTTAAAGCCATCGATAATCACAACGATCATCATCCAGTTTTACTGGAAATGGGATGATTATATGGGACCGCTCCTTTATATCCATTCGCCGCGGTTGATGCCCGTATCGCTTGCGATAAAGCAGTTTGCGGACCCTTCATCCATAACCGACTATGGCTCGATGTTTGCCATGTCGTCACTTTCACTTATTCCCGTATTCCTGATATTCCTGTTCTTTAACAGATATCTGGTCCAGGGAATAGGAACGAGCGGATTAAAAGGATGAACAAGACTGTTTTTAAAACCGAAGATGCTTTTTTGCAAAAGCTGTATGACGAAGCAGAAAAGCGGATCTGTGGGAATCTTCGCGATTTCGGAGGGCGTAAAGTCCTTGTTGAAGGCGCGGGTTATGAAAAGATATGGCTTGAAACGCAGCCGATGGGCGGTGAGATGTTCTTCAAGCGGGACAATAGCGGTGCAGCGCTCAACAACATCCTGCTGTTCATGGAAATGCAGCGTGATGACGGAAGGCTTCCGGGAAGCATCACCCTGAAGGACGGAATGATTTCGCCGGAGTTCAACAAGATGCAGGGGTTCTTTTTTGCGGAGCCTGCGTTAAACATGTATTATCTGATCCGGGAAGACAGGGAATATCTTAATTTCCTCGGAGCCGTTCTTGAAAGGTTCGACAGGTGGCTGTGGAGCGAGCGTGACAGCGACGGGGACGGATGCCTTGAGAGCTTTTGCGTATATGATACGGGAGAAGACTGTGCTGTAAGATACAAGGATGCACCGAATTACTGGACAGTGTGCGAGGCGCCGACGGATTATTATGCCGTTCCGATGGCTTCTTCGGATGTTATGAGCTGGAGTTACTCTGCAAGAAATGTTATTTCAAAGATATATAAGATACAGGGAAGAGAAGAAAAGTACGAAGAGTGGCAAACAAAAGCCAAAGAGGTAAGGCTTAAGACAGAAGGCTATCTCTGGGATAATGAAAGAGGGGCTTTTTTCGACAGATACAAGGACCATAAGATGCAGAGCACGCTTACTCATGCAACACTTAAAGCCATGTACTGGGGAAATATCTCAAAAGAAAAAGCGGATGTCTTTGTAAACAGGCACCTTTTGAACGAAAAGGAGTTTTGGACTCATATGCCCCTGCCCGCTGTTTCCGTAAGCGATCCGGATTTCAGGAACATAAAGGAAAACAACTGGAGCGGCCAATGCGAGTCCCTGATCTATCAAAGAGCTTTAAGAGCCTTTGAAAACTATTCTTTAGAGCATCTGATCCCCTATATCGGCAAAAAGCTTTTCGCCGCGGTGGGACAAGACATGGCGTTTGTCCAGCAGTTCGATCCGTTTACCGGCAAGCCTTCCGTTAATGCTTCGAGTGGCGGACAGCCGACGTATGGTCCCGCAATTCTATCGGTGCTCGAATATATCGAAAGGATGTACGGGATCCACCGTGAAGGAGACAGGCTTTACTTTGGTCTTGCAAAAGGGCCGGATTATGAATATATACAGGTACTGAACGATACAGAATACAGTATCTGCCGCAGAGGAAATGTTTTTACGGGGTTTGTAGACCAAAAGACCGTGTTTGAAACAGAAAAGAGCGGGAGGATCACAACGGATCTGTACGGACACGATCCCGAAAGATCAAGCTTGAATGAGTTATGAAAAACTGATCAAGGAGCATAAACAGATGAAACAGGTAGACGCAAAAAATCTGACCATAGCATATATCGGAGGGGGGTCAAGAGGCTGGGCATGGACATTCATGACCGACCTTGCAAAAGAAAAAGAGATCTCCGGCACCGTAAGACTGTACGATATCGACATACCCGCCGCCAAAAGGAATGAGACCATAGGCAATCATTTAAGCTCGCGTGCGGACGTATCGGGGAAATGGAAATACGAAGTAAAGGAGCGGATAGAAGATGCCCTTAAAGATGCGGATTTTGTGATAATCTCTATCCTGCCCAAGACCTTCGACGAAATGGAAGTAGATGTACACATGCCCGAGCGCCTTGGAGTTTACCAATCCGTGGGAGATACAGCAGGCCCCGGCGGCATGATGCGGGCACTGCGTACACTTCCGATATTCCTGGATTTTGCAAAGGCGATCAGGGATAATTGTCCGGATGCATGGGTGGTGAACTACACAAATCCGATGTCTCTCTGCGTAAAAGCGCTTTATACGGGCTTCCCCGGAATAAAAGCTTTCGGCTGCTGCCACGAGGTGTTCGGTACGCAGAAAGTGCTTGCGGAGATCGTAATGCGGACACTTGG
This sequence comes from Lachnospiraceae bacterium, assembly GCA_016280395.1. GTDB lineage: Bacteria > Bacillota > Clostridia > Lachnospirales > Lachnospiraceae > SZUA-448. Next base: position 5,935 of record JAEEGQ010000020.1, read on the forward strand.
CGAAAAGAATGTCACGAAGGATGACATCAACATAAATGTCCTCGGTATAAACCATTTTACCTGGTTTGACTATGCGACATACAAGAACCTCGATCTTTTCCCGATTTACAGGAAATATGTCGATGAACACTTTGAGGAAGGAATTGAATTCGGGGATGACAACTGGATGAACTCCACCTTTGCCTGCGCTCACAGGGTCAAATTCGACCTTTTCAGACGTTTTGGCTGGATCGCGGCAGCGGGAGACAGACATCTTGCGGAATTTATGCCGGGTGACGATTATCTTAAGGATCCAAAGACGGTACAAAGCTGGAAATTCGGCCTTACTTCCGTTGCATGGCGCAAAGAGGACTTAAAGCACAGGCTTGAAAGGTCCGAAAGGCTCGCAAACGGCCTTGAAGAGATCAACATAAA
>JAEEGQ010000021.1 GCA_016280395.1 Lachnospiraceae bacterium
GAGGCACTGACTCCGGTGGATGTTCTGCGCCGTGCAGGCGTTGACACAGTCACCGTTTCCATAATGGGCAGGAAGAGCGTGAACGGCTCTCACGGCATAATTGTTGAGGCTGACAAGGTGCTTGGTACGGATATAACACGCGAACGGATGGCGGATGCGGATATGCTTGTTCTCCCCGGCGGCGGAAAAGGTACCGAAAACCTTGCCGCAAGCGAAGATGTGGCGGAAATTGCAAAGACTTTCGACAAAGAAGGAAAATATCTGGCTGCAATATGCGCCGCTCCAAGCGTTTACGGAAGGCTCGGTCTGCTTTCAGGCAAGAAGGCAACATGCTTCCCGGGCTTTGAAAAATACCTGACAGATGCGGAAGCGACAGGCGACTTTGTAGTCCGTGACGGGCGTTTTATCACAGCAAAAGGAATGGGCGCATCGCTTGATTTTGCCCTTGAACTGGTGAGAGTTCTTGTGTCCGAAGAAGCCGCAAAAGAGATGGCAGCAAGAGTACAGAAACCGTAATGTGAAAAGGTCCGCCAATGCTGATACAGGATGAAAAACAACTGCATATCAGGGGTGTAAGGATCGACTGGGACAAGATAGACGGATCAAGCTACCTGCGCAGGATACCTGCTGTCGCAGGTGCAAATGAGCTGTCGTTCCATAAGCCGATAACCTTTTTTGTGGGCGAAAACGGAAGCGGCAAATCGACCATGCTTGAAGCGATAGCCGTAGCATACGGCTTTAATCCCGAAGGCGGTACGAAGAATTACAGTTTTTCGACATATGACTCACACTCAGCATTGCATGAGGCAATACGCCTGATAAAAGGCCGTTTTAAGCCCGGCTGGGGCTATTTCCTCCGGGCCGAGAGTTTTTATAATGTTGCCACTGCGGAAGAAGAGTATGGAAAGGAGATCGGGCGCTCTCTGCACTTCCATGAAAGGTCGCATGGTGAAAGCTTTCTTGCGATGGCACAGAACAATTTCAAGCCAAACGGCGTATATCTGCTCGACGAGCCGGAGGCCGCGCTTTCACCGCAAAGGCAGCTTACCCTGTTGCTTGAGATCATGGAATGCGCAAAACAGGAGTCACAGTTCATCATCGTTACACATTCCCCGATATTGCTTGGCATACCCGGCGCCGAGATACTAAGCTTCGACGACGGAAAGATACATCCTTGCGAATACGAGGAAACAGACAGCTACAAGGTTACGGAAATGTTCATAAACAGCAGGGATCTGATTTTAAGAAGGCTGCTTGAGGAGTGAGTCACCGGGGATGTTTCCCGGTGACTCATTTCAAAAATATTAGTGGAAATTTATAAAATATCGTGGTATAATAGTTCGGATACTTAAGGAGGACTACCAAAATGAGTTTTAGAATTGAAGATCTCGAAAAAGAGAACATGAAAAAGCTTGTCATTGAAGTAAGCGCAGAAAAATTCGATGAAGCGCTCGACAAGGCTTACCAGAAGAACAAAAACAAGATCAGCATCCAGGGCTTCCGCAAGGGCAAAGCTCCCAAGGCACTGATAGAGAAAATGTACGGACCGGGCGTGTTCTACGAGGATGCGGCAAATATCCTTATCCCCGATGAATACGAAGCAGCCGCTAACGAGTGCGGTCTTGATATCGTTTCCCGTCCGGAGATAGATGTAGAGCAGATCGAAAAAGGCAAGAGCTTTATCTTTACTGCAGAGGTTGCCGTTAAGCCCGAGGTTGAGCTTGGCAGCTACAAGGGTGTTGAAACCGAAAAGACGGATGTCACCGTAACGGATGATGATGTTAAGGCTGAACTTGACAAGGCCGCAGAGCAGAGCTCACGTCTTGTAAAGATCACGGACCGCCCTGTTGAGGACGGCGATATCGCAACCATCGACTTTGAAGGCTTTATGGACGGTGTTGCTTTTGCAGGCGGCAAGGGCGAGAACCACGATCTTACCATCGGTTCCCACAGCTTTATCGATACCTTCGAGGAGCAACTCATCGGCAAGAATATCGGTGACGAAACCGAGGTAAATGTGACCTTCCCCGCCGAGTACCATGCAAAAGACCTTGCCGGCAAGCCTGCAATGTTCAAGGTTACCATAAAGGGCATCCAGAAGAAGGAAGTTCCCGAGCTTAACGACGAGTTCGCAAAGGACACAACAGAGTTCGAGACACTTGATGAGTACAAGGCAGACATCAGAAAGAAGCTTGAGGACAAAAAGGCTAAGGAAGCTAAAGAAAAGAAGCGTGATGCCGTTATCGCAAAGATTGTCGAGACTTCCAAAATGTCCATCCCCGAGCCCATGATCGATCTCCAGAAGCGCCGCATGGTTGAGGATTTCGAGCAGAGACTCCGCATGCAGGGCTTAAAGCTTGAGCAGTACATGCAGTTTACAGGCATGACACCCGAGAAGTTCCTTGAAGAGATGGCTCCCGCAGCAAAGAAGGAGATAGAGCAGAGACTTGTTCTCGAAGCTATCGTAAAGGCTGAGAACATCGAGGTTTCCGAGGAAGAGCTCGAGGCAGAGTTCAAGTCCATGGCTGATGCATACGGCATGGAGCTTGAGAACGTAAAGAAAGTCCTCGGCGACAAGGAAAAAGAGAACATAAAGATGGATCTTGCTGTAAGAAAAGCAGCGGATCTTGTTACGGAAGCAGCCGTAGAAAAATGACCAAAAGTTTGAAGAACGCCGGCAGGGAGCGGTCTTAAGCCCGTAAAAGGGTAAGGGACGCTCTGCTTACCGCGTTTTGTACGGAGGTATATTATGCAGCAGATCAAAGATTATTTAATACCGTATGTTGTTGAGCAGACCAGCCGCGGAGAGCGTTCTTACGATATCTTCTCCCGCCTGCTCAAAGAAAGGATCATCTTCCTTTCGGGCGAGGTAACGGACGAGACCGCAGCACTTGTGGTTGCGCAGCTTCTGTTCCTCGAGTCGGAGGATCCGGGCAAGGATATCAACCTTTATATCGACAGCCCCGGAGGCTCCGTAAGCGCAGGTCTTGCGATCTATGATACAATGAATTATGTAAAGTGCGATGTTTCCACCACCTGCATCGGACTTGCCGCAAGCATGGGCGCATTCCTGCTCGCAGGCGGCGCAAAGGGCAAGCGTTATGCTCTTCCCAATGCTGAGATAATGATCCACCAGCCTCTCGGCGGAGCGCAGGGGCAGGCTACCGAGATCGAGATAGCTGCAAAGCATATCCTTCGCACAAAAGAAAGATTAAACCGTATCCTTGCCGAGAACACGGGCAAACCGCTTGATGTCATCACTGCGGATACGGACCGCGATAACTTCATGACAGCCGAAGAAGCTAAAGAATACGGCCTCATAGATGTCGTTACGGTTAAGAGAAATTAAGAGAAATGAGTTTTCCGGGCCTGCTTGGCACGGAAATAGAGGTTAAACAATGGCAGATATCACACCCGAAAATTATTGTTGTTCTTTCTGCGGAAAGAGCCAGGCAAAGGTCCGCAAGCTCCTTGCGGGCCCGGATAACGTGTTCATTTGCGATGAATGCGTCGAACTGTGCTACGAGATCATAAAAGAAGAGCTTGGCGAAGAACCTTACGACGATTCACAGGATGATCTTGCCATTAATCTTCTGAAACCCCGCGAAATACGCGAATTCCTTGATAAATACGTTATAGGCCAGGACGAGGCAAAAAAGGTCCTTTCGGTAGCAGTTTATAACCACTACAAGAGGATACTTTCCGGATCGCTTTCGGATGTGGAGCTTCAAAAGAGCAACATACTCATGATGGGTCCTACCGGTTCCGGCAAGACTTATCTCGCCCAGACACTTGCAAAGATACTCAACGTGCCCTTCTCCATAGCTGATGCGACAACGCTCACGGAGGCAGGTTACGTAGGCGAGGATGTCGAAAACATCCTGCTTCGCCTTATACAGGCGGCAGATTACGATATCGAGCGCGCCGAGCACGGTATCGTTTATATCGACGAGATCGACAAGATCACAAAGAAGAGCGAGAATGTATCGATAACCCGTGATGTTTCCGGTGAAGGCGTACAGCAGGCGCTGCTCAAGATACTGGAAGGCACCATAGCTTCGGTACCTCCCCAGGGCGGCAGAAAGCATCCCCAGCAGGAATGCATGCAGATCGATACGACAAATATCCTCTTTATCGTAGGTGGAGCCTTTGACGGGCTTGAAAAGATCGTAGAGAACAGGATCGGTCAGAAATCCATCGGCTTTGGCGCCGAGATAACCGAAAAGAGCGAAAAGAACATAGGAGACCTGTTAAAGCAGGTTATGCCGGAGGATCTTGTGAAATTCGGCATCATCCCCGAATTTGTGGGCCGTGTGCCTGTTGTTGTGGCACTTGACCAGCTTACGGAGGATGCCCTTGTGCGTGTGCTCACAGAGCCTAAGAACGCTCTTACAAAACAGTACAAGAAGCTGTTCGAGCTTGAAGGAGTAGAGCTTGATTTCACACCGGAGGCCGTAAAGAGCATCGCAAAGCAGTCCTTTGAGAGAAAGACCGGCGCGAGAGGCTTAAGGGCAGTTATGGAGCGCATCATGACGGATACGATGTATGATGTGCCTTCGGAAGAAGATGTGCAGACCGTGCGTATTACCGAAGCCGCTGCGCTCGGCAACGAGAAGCCTGAGATAATCCACGGAAAGAGCAAGTTCCCAAAGGCCAAGAACACAAAGTCGCTCGGACGTAAGAAGAACAGTGAAATAGCATGATAAAACCGGGTAGGAGAGGCAGCTCGCCTACCCGCTTTTTTAACGGCAGGCAAAACTTGTAATGATGCACAGCGAAAAACCGCCTTCGCGGATTTTTCGCGCGCAACTTCGCGCAAGACGCTCAGTTTAGGAGGTAAAATGGACGAAAAGACATTTTTCCCGCTTGTAACATTATCGAATATAGCGCTCATACCGGGCACTCTCATGCATTTTGACATAAAGAGCGGCGAAGGGATCGCGGCTCTTGACTATGCCATGAAGAACAAGACCGGAGTGGTTTTTGTTGCCGTAAAAAGGGGGGCTCCGGAGAAGCTTTCAAGGGAGAATATATATGACGTGGGAACCTTCGGACTTGTCAGGCGGCTCATAAGGCTTGGCGACAACGTTGTCCGTGTGGCCGTTGAGGGTGAAGCACGCGTAAACATCATCGATGCCGAGCTTTCGGCACCGTTCTTTAAGTGCACGTTTACACTTTTCAGCAAGGAAATACCCGAGCTTACGGATAACAGGAAAAAGGCCATGCTGAGCTATATTTCCGAGCAGATGGCGGGCTATATACGCGAAAATCCCAAGCTTGGCGAACTTTTCGCGGATATTCTGAAGACCGAAGAAATAGTCTTTCTCGTTGACGAGCTTTCGTCGCAGCTTCCCATGAGCCTTGAAAACAGGCAGATACTGCTCGAATGCGCCAATTTCGAGAAAAAATATGAAACACTCTGCGAGATCATAAAGAGCGAAACCGAGATAATGCAGCTTAAAAACGACCTCCAGCAGCGCATCAAGAGCAAGCTCGACAAGAACCAGAAGGAATATATAATGCGCGAGCAGATGAAGGCGATACGCGAAGAACTCGGCGAGGGCGACACAGGTTCCGAAGCCGACCAGTTCATAGAGCAGTGCAACGCGCTTGAGGCGGATGAGACTGTCAAAGAGAAGATCAGGAAAGAGATAAACCGCTTTAAGACCATCTCCGGCAATTCTTCCGAGTCCGCTGTTTCGCGCGGATATATAGAAACCCTGCTTGCGCTTCCGTGGAACAAAAAAGATCCCGATTTCATCAACCTTTCAAAGGCTGCAAAGATCCTTGACGAGGACCATTACGGGCTTGAAAAGGTCAAAGAACGCATACTCGAATTCCTTGCGGTACGAAGCCTTACAACGAAAGGGCAGATACCTATCCTCTGCCTTGTCGGACCGCCCGGAACAGGCAAGACATCCGTAGCGAAGTCAATAGCGAGGGCGCTTGATAAAAAGTACATTCGCGTGGCACTCGGCGGTATCCGTGACGAGGCCGAGATACGCGGCCACAGGCGGACTTACGTGGGAGCGCTGCCGGGACGCATCGCGACAGGCTTAAAGAATGCGGGAGTGAAGAATCCGCTGATACTGCTTGATGAGATCGACAAGGTAAGCTCGGATTATAAGGGGGACCCGTCCTCTGCACTTCTTGAAGTGCTCGACTCCGAGCAGAACAGCAAATTTGTCGATCACTATGTGGAGATACCCATAGATCTTTCGGACGTTCTGTTCATAGCAACCGCAAATACCGTCCAGACCATACCGCGTCCGCTCCTTGACCGCATGGAGCTTATCGAGATCAGCAGCTATACGCTTGACGAAAAGGTCCATATAGCAAGCGAACATCTTGTCCCGAAGCAGCTCAAGAGGAACGGGCTTTCCCCAAAACAGCTCACCTTTAACAGGACCGCGCTTTCGGCGATGGCCCTCGGCTACACAAGGGAGGCGGGCGTAAGAAGCCTTGAGAGGCGCATAGGCGAGGTTTGCAGAAAGGTGGCAAGAGAACTCCTCGAAAGCGAAGAAAACCAGAAAAAAGGCCTTACAGAAGCTGAGGCACAGGCTATACTCGCCACGAAGGACCGCGTAACCGTCACGACCAAAAATCTTGAGCATTATCTTGGCAAGGTCAAATATGTCACAGATAAGGAAAAGCATAAAAACGAAGTCGGGATCGTGACAGGTCTTGCGTGGACCAGCGTAGGCGGCGAGACCCTCCAGGTGGAGGTCAATACAATGCCCGGCAAGGGTACCTTCGAGCTCACAGGCCAGCTTGGCGATGTGATGAAGGAATCTGCGCGTGCAGGGATAAGCTTTATCCGCTCGGTTGCGGACAAATACGGTATTGAACCGAAATATTTCGAGACAACGGACATTCACATACATCTTCCCGAGGGCGCAGTCCCGAAGGACGGCCCGTCAGCCGGCATCACAATGGCAACGGCCATGATCTCCGCCATCACGGGCAGAAAGGTCCGCGGCGATATAGCGATGACGGGCGAGATCACGCTTCGCGGAAGAGTGCTTCCGATAGGCGGTCTGAAGGAGAAGATCCTTGCCGCAAAGACTGCGGGGATAAAGACAGTGATACTTCCGGAAAAGAACAGACGTGACGCGGAGGATATTTCCGCGGAAATCCTCGAAGGGATGAAGCTTGTTTTTGTTTCGGATATGGACGGGGTCTTAAAAGAAGCCCTGGTCTGAGAAAAGCCTATTGACAGGTGAGGAAAAAGATATGGTGATAAAAGATCTGCAGCTTGAAACAGTGGTCGGTGTGACCGGAAAGCTTCCCGTGAACACGCTTCCGGAGATAGCCTTTGCGGGACGGAGCAATGTGGGCAAATCGTCGCTCATAAACGGGCTTCTTGGCAGGAAGTCCTTTGCTCGCACGTCCTCGCAGCCCGGAAAGACCCAGACCCTTAATTTCTACAAGGTCAACAATGAGCTGTATTTTACGGATCTTCCGGGATACGGCTATGCCCGTGTGTCCATGACGCTCAGGCAGAAATGGGGAAAGGTCATCGAAAAGTACCTTAAGACGTCAAAGCAGCTGCGATGCATCATACAGCTTGTTGACATCCGCCATGAGCCCACAAAAGATGATGTGGCGATGTTTGAGTGGATAAACGCAATGGGACTTAAGACCTTTGTCGTTGCGACAAAGGCCGACAAGATAAGCCGGGGAGCGGTGAAGCAGCAATGCGACATGATCCGCAAATGCCTGAAGGCAAAAGCCGATGTGAAGATAATCCCATTCTCGTCCGTGACAAAGCAGGGAGCGGAGGATATCTGGAAAGAGATCACCGAGAGCTTAGCTGCAGAAGCGGCAGAATGATATTATTTTGTACCGAGAAGCTTCAGAACGGTATACCTGTAAAGATCTGCATTGTTGTTTTCCCATTCGTTGCAGACACGGATGGCGTCGCTTTCGTCGGGAACAGAAAGATGCACTTCAAAGACCGGCTGGTTGCGCTCGAGGATCTTTAGCCTTGTGATATAGTCGCCGGCAGGAGTCTTCTCATAGTCTGCGGGGTACGAGGCTTCCTCGCGGAGCACATAGCTGTGATCCTTCAGGTAAACATCTATGTCTTTCCTGATGGAAGGGTTTAGGTCCATAAGGAAAAGCGACAGCACCTGCCCGCCTGTGGATGTTATCTGGTATGATGTGGTGTGGCGCGAAAACTCGCTTGAAACGTATCCGTCTTCTACAAGCTGGGCCAGCGCCTGCTGTACATTGAAATCGTTTGTATACTGGCGTTCCAGTATAAATTCCGTCAGCCGGTTATTTGTGAGCGGATAATCGACATTATCAAGGATATAGAGGATTATCAGCTTGTAAAGCATCAGTGTTTCGTTTGGCACTTGGAACCTCCGGGCCGCGCGCGGCCTGCTTTTCAATAATATTTGTAACAGAGGGCCAAGGTCAGTCCTCTATATTTTTCATTACGGCTTCTGCCACAGCTTCGCATACACGCTTGTCAAAGGCACTGGGGATGATGTTTTCGTCGGACAGATCGTCGCCCACAAGATCGGCAAGGGCAACTGCTGCAGCAAGCTTCATCTTTTCGGTAATCTGTTTTGCGCGTCCGAGGAGAGCTCCTCTGAAAATGCCCGGAAAAGCGAGTACATTGTTTACCTGATTGGGGAAATCACTCCTGCCGGAACCGACTATCCTTGCGCCTGCAGCCTTTGCCTCATCAGGCATTATCTCCGGTGTGGGATTGGCCATGGCAAATACGATGCAGTCTTTGTTCATGCTCTTTATCATATCCTGGGTCATGACGCCCGGAGCCGATACACCTACGAATACATCCGCACCCTTTACTGCGTCCGCAAGCACACCCTGTACATCACGGGGATTCGTGATCTTCTGCATCTGCTGCTGGGCGGGATTCATCTTGTCGATCGTTGCGGAGGACAGGATTCCGAACCTGTCGCACATGATAACATCCTTAAAACCGTAATTCAGGAGCAGCTTCGTAATGGCTGTGCCTGCGCTTCCGGCGCCGTTTACGACAACTTTTGCGGTCTCTTTGGTCCTGCCGGTAAGTTTTAATGCGTTGATCACGCCGGCAAGCACTACGATAGCGGTCCCGTGCTGGTCGTCATGGAATACGGGGATGTCGAGCATCTCCTTTAATCTGGCTTCTACTTCAAAGCAGCGGGGAGCTGCGATATCTTCAAGGTTGATGCCGCCAAAGGTCGGTGCGATCGCGCATACGGCTTTGATTATCTCATCTGTGTCCTGTGTATCGAGGCAGATGGGGAAGGCGTTTATCCCGCCGAATTCTTTGAAAAGAACGCATTTGCCCTCCATGACCGGCATTGCCGCGTAAGGTCCGATGTTCCCGAGCCCGAGCACGGCGCTTCCGTCAGAAACGACAGCGATGGTGTTAGCTTTCAGAGTATATCTGTAAGCCTCTTCTTTATCTTTTGCAATGACCCTGCAGGGCTCGGCAACGCCGGGAGTATATGCTACCGAAAGGTCGTCCCTGTTTTTGAGCTCACATTTTGCTTCGGTGCTTATCTTACCGTTCCATTCTTCATGAAGCGCAAGCGCTTTTTCATAAACTGTCATGTCCACTTTATCTCCTTTGCCGGGTGCTTTTCACGTGAAAAAGATACCGCCCTGTGATCCATGCTAGTTTACCACGAAAACACACGATTTGCAAGAGAAGTATGGAATGAGGTCAAGAGTATGGAATGAGGTCAAGAGTCACCGGGAAACGACCCCACTGACTCGATCCCAAACCATTAAGGTTGTATTTTATAAAAATGTGTTATACTGTAAAAACTTGATTTCATAAAATTTCTTGGACTTGTTTTTGGGAAGCCGGTCTGTTATAATCATGGCACAGGTATTTATCCGGGCCGGTACAGATCGGCTTCTGTTTATTTTATTCGTGCGCAGTGAGACTGCGATCACAGGAATTCTTACAAAACATCCACATGATCAATAATATTTGGAGGCTTTATGTCAGAAGATTACAGTGCATTGACGCTTGCAAGGCTTAATGAGATCGTTAAGGAGAAGGGGCTTAAACTTCATTCGGGTATGAAGAAGGCAGAGATCGTTGCTGCTCTTGAAGAGGCTGAAAAAAAGGCCGCAAAGAGTACAAAACCCGCGAAGGAAAAAGCTGCCCCGAAACAGGCAGGCACAGAAAGTGACAAAAAGGAAAAGGAAAAACATTCGGGAAGACCGGCCAAAAAGGCGGCCGGAACGGATGCGCCCGTAAGGGATACGACCGCAAAGGATGCAGCAGTAAAGGAAAAGCCTGCCCGCGGGAAAGCGGCAGCTGCAAAGAAGGATGCGGCTGAAAAACCTGCAGTAACGAAGGATGCGGCCGAAAAACAGGCGGTAACAGAGAAAGCGGCCGAAAAACCGGCGGACGCTTCAAAAAAGCCGCAGAAAAAAGCTGTTAAGGAAAAGAAAACTACAGAACCTGAACAAAGGACAGAGGGCAAAAAGTCTGATGAACAGCGTCCCGCTGTTGCGAGCGAGACTCGTGATCGCGGCACGGAACGTGAACAGAGCAGGAGCTACGACAAAAACAGGCAGCAGGCTCAGAACGGACAGCAGGGCCAGGGTCAGGACAGGCCGCAGCCCCAACAGCAGAACCAGGAGAGACCACAGCCCCAGCAACAGAACCAGGAGAGACCACAGCCCCAGCAGCAGGGCCAGGAGAGATCTCAGCCGCAGCAACAGGGCCAGGAGAGACCTCAGTCCCAGCAGCAGAACCAGGAGAGACAGCAGCCGCAACAGCAAGGCCAGGAGAGACCACAGCCTCAGCAGCAGAACCAGGCCAGTGCAGCTGCCAACATCAAAGAGGGTATCCTCGAGATAATGCCCGACGGTTTTGGGTTTATCCGCTGCGACAACTTTCTTCCCGGACCTGATGATGTCTATGTTTCACCGACACAGATCCGCCGTATGAACCTTAAGACAGGCGATATTATTAACGGTATCGTGAAAGACAAGACAGGAACAGAGAAGTTTAATGCGCTTCTCTATGTGAACAGTGTAAACGGCTTCGGAGTGGGTGAGGCGATCCATCGTAAGAGATTCGAGGATCTGACGCCTGTTTTCCCGTATGAACGCATAAATCTCGAAACACCCGGCTGCCCTGTGGCAATGCGCATGGTAAACCTTCTTTCACCTATCGGCAAGGGACAGCGCGGCATGATCGTTTCCCAGCCGAAAGCAGGTAAGACCACGCTTTTAAAGCAGGCCGCAAAGGCGATCAAGGCAAATCATCCCGAGATCCACATCATAGTCCTGCTTATAGACGAGCGTCCCGAGGAAGTTACCGATATGAAGGAGTCCATAGAGGGCGAAAATGTTGAAGTTATCTACTCGACCTTTGATGAGCTTCCCGAAAACCATAAGCGTGTTTCGGAAATGGTCATAGAGCGCGCAAAGCGCCTTGTCGAGCACCAGAAGGATGTTATCATCCTGCTTGACAGCATCACGCGTCTTGCAAGAGCCTACAACCTTACATGCATGAGCAGCGGCAGGACGCTGTCCGGCGGTCTTGATCCCGCAGCTCTTTATATGCCCAAGAGATTTTTCGGCGCAGCGAGAAAAATGCGTGAAGGCGGCTCGCTCACAATACTTGCGACTGCTCTTGTTGAAACGGGAAGCCGCATGGATGATGTCGTTTTCGAAGAATTTAAGGGCACCGGCAATATGGAACTCGTGCTCGACAGAAACCTTTCGGAACGCAGGATATTCCCTGCCATCGATCTTCCGAAATCCAGCACCAGACGTGAAGACCTGCTCCTTACGCCTGCCGAGATGGAGGCAAATTACCTCATGCGAAAGGCCTTGAACGGGGCAAGGAGCGATGATGCCATAGAACGCATAATCCAGCTTTTCGCACAGACCAAAACGAATCAGGATTTCGTCGATTACATCAGAAAATACGGTGTATTCAGGGTGCAGGCCACCTGAGGACAGCATTATCGAAAAACAGATCGCAGATTGAAATAGATTGTTAATCTTCCGTGTAACAATAATTTACCGGTCGTTTAAAAAGTACTTGCAAAAATTGAAAGTACATGTTATACTCATAAAGCTGTCGCGGTCTTGCCAAATGAACAAGCCAATCAGGACAGTGAATATGTGAGGTGAAAACAATGAAGGCTGATATCCATCCTAAATACTATCAGGCAAAGGTAACATGCAACTGCGGCAATGAGTTCGTAACCGGCTCAACAAAGCCTGAGATCCACGTAGAAATCTGCTCAAAGTGCCATTCCTTCTACACAGGTCAGCAGAAGACTGTAGCAGCTCGTGGTGCTATCGAGAAGTTCAACCGCAGATACGGTATCAACAAATAATATATCGGACATTCCGATACATATCGTGTGCATGACGGACTTAAAGGTTGGGGGAGGATTCTTCCAACCTGATTTTTTTTACTGACGAATAATCGCACGGAACGGCGCTTGGCTGTGCAGCTGAGATGGGGCGCCGATCCTGAACGGAGATACCATGAATTCGAAAATTGGGGGCCAGGCGGTAATAGAAGGCGTGATGATGCGTAACGGCAGTGATTACGCGGTTGCCGTACGTACGCCCGACGGGGAGATAGTTACAAAGAAGGAGCACATAAAGAAGGAGCGGACAGGCATCCTTAAGGCACCTGTTATCCGCGGCGTCGTTGCGTTCATTGATTCTCTTGTCATCGGCATCAAGACGTTAACCTATTCCGCAAGTTTCTTTGAGGAAGATGAAACGGGCTCTAAACAAAAACAGGAAGATCCCAAAAACGAAAAGCTTATGCTCGGCGGGACGGTTGCTCTTTCCGTCGTTCTTGGCGTTGCCATTTTCATGCTCCTTCCCTGGTTCATTTCGAATCTTATCGGAAAACACCTGAATAATACATATCTCACTGCAGTTATAGAAGGTCTGCTGAGGCTCCTTATCTTTATCGGATATATCGTTGCGATCTCCCAGATGAACGATATCAAGCGCGTTTTCATGTATCACGGCGCGGAGCATAAATCCATAAACTGCATAGAAAACGGGCTCGACCTTAATGTTGCGAATGTAAGAAAGCAGTCTCGCTGCCATAAGCGCTGCGGGACAAGCTTTATGTTCTTTGTCATCTTTATAAGCATAATCGTGTTCATGTTCATAAGGGTAGAAAACCACCTTCTCCAGATGGGGTTAAGGCTTCTTCTTGTTCCCGTCATCGCAGGTATTTCCTACGAGATCATCAGGTTCCTCGGCAGCAGTGAGAACAAGTTCGTTGTTGCCATAAGCAAGCCCGGCTTTATGTTCCAGAACCTTACCACCCGTGAGCCCGATGATGACATGATAGAGGTTGCCATCGCGTCCGTTGAGGCTGTTTTCGACTGGGAAAAGTTTGTTGAGAAAGTAAGAAAAGACAAGACTTCCGTAAAGGCAGAAACAGAGAAAAAGGCAGCAGCAAAGGCAGAAACAGAGAAAAAGGCAGCAGCAAAGGCAGAAGCAGAGAAGAAGGCAACAGCAAAGGCAGAAGCCGAGAAAAAGGCTGCAGCAAAGGCGGAAGCTGAAAGAAAGGCAGCAGCAAAGGCGGAAGCTGAAAGAAAGGCCGCAGCAAAGGCAGAAGCAGAGAAGAAGGCAGCAGCAAAGGCAGAGGCTGAAAGACAAGCTGCAAAGAAGGCAGAAGCCGAAAGACTTGCTGCAGAAGAAGCCGAAGCACTTGAGACAGAGCGCCTTGCCGCAGCACGCGCAAAGGAAGAGCGCATCGCAGAAGAAAAGGCAAAGGCCGAAAAGGCCGCAAGGCTTGAGGCGGAGCGCATAGCGGAAGAAAAGGCAAAGGCCGAAGAAGCCGCAAGACGTGAAGCGGAGCAGATAGCAAAAGAAGCCGCAAAGGCCGATGAACTGCTCAAAGAGGAGCGGAAGGAAGAGACTTCCGGGGCTTCAACATCCGCACGTGTCAGAAAAGAAGGCTTCCTGTCTTCCCTTGATACAGTTCTCTTTGTGAAGAAGGAGGAGCGTCCTGCAAAGGAATTTGTCGATCCTCTTCTTCAGAAGCATATCAAACGTACAGAGCAGCCTGCTCCTTCGGTATCGGATGATGACGATGATGATGATGTATTAAAGGCTCTGGATAAGTTTTTTGTAGTAAAGGATAAAAATGAGTGACAGCGCACAACCGATGACATGGAGAAAAGCCTTGAGAACAGCGGTGCAGTCAGGTACTGACGAATCCGACGCAAGGCTTTTGCTTGCGCATGCCGGCTGTGTGGATCTGAACACCATAAGATTGTTTTCGGATGAAATTATGCCGGCAGATGTATATGACCGCTTTCTTGCACTTTTGCAGAAGCGTTCTACGCATCTGCCGGTTCAGTATATTACAGGGGAAAGCTGCTTTTGCGGGATAGAGCTTTGCGTGAATGAAAATGTCCTGATCCCGCGCCCCGAAACAGAGCTTCTTGCAGAAGCGGTGTTTAAGGACTGCAAGGGACAGTCGGTGCTCGACCTTTGTACAGGTTCGGGGTGCATAGCAATCGCGGTCGCGTTGCTTGGAAGCCCGGCTGCGGTCACCGCCTGTGATATATCAGAGGAAGCACTTGAAACGGCACGCGCAAATGCAAAAAAGAACAATGCGGACATAACCTTCCTGCAGGGTGATCTGTTTGAAGCGGTGAAGGATGCCCGATTCGATATAATCGTCTCAAATCCGCCGTACATCGCCACAGGAGAGATAGAGGGACTCATGCCGGAAGTCCGGGATCATGAACCTTTTATCGCACTCGACGGTGATACCGACGGCCTTAAGTTTTACAGGATCATAGCAAAAGAAGCATACAGACACCTTTCGGAAAACGGCAGGCTGTTCCTCGAGATAGGGGAGGATCAGGGAGAGAGCGTACCAAAGCTTCTGTCTTTGGCCGGTTTTCAGGATATCCGTGTGAAGAAGGATTACAGCGGACTTGACAGGTTTGTGACGGCGCGGGTTTAAATGCCGCCCGAACCGGCAGCACGGAATACAGCCGGCTTTTCCGGAAAAGGTTCCCTCTCCCTTTGTGAGAGATAAGGAGAAACGGACAATGTTAGAAAGACTTGAATCAATAATAAACAGATATAAAGAGATACAGGATGAGCTTGCGGACCCTTCTGTTACAAACGACCAGAAGCGTTTCAGAAAGCTCATGAAGGAGCAGAACGACCTTTCCGCGATAGTTGATGCGTACAACAGGCATAAGGCTGCCCAGGCGGGGATACAGGAAGCCATTGAGATGCTCGACAAGGAATCGGACGAGGATATGCGCGAGCTTGCAAGGGAAGAACTGGCAAACTGCAGGAAGGATGCGGAGGATACCGAGCAGGAGTTAAAGATACTGCTGCTCCCGAAAGACCCGAACGACGATAAGAACGTGGTATTCGAGATACGCGCGGGCGCAGGCGGTGATGAAGCTGCGCTCTTTGCGGCAGAGCTTTTCAGGATGTACACCAAATATGCCGATGCCCATCATTACAGGGTTGAAGTCACAACCTACAATGAAATGGGCCTTGGAGGCATAAAGGAAGCAGTATTTATCGTAAACGGAAGCGGTGCCTATTCGCAGCTCAAATTCGAAAGCGGCGTGCATCGCGTACAGCGTGTGCCGGTAACCGAATCCGGCGGCAGGATACATACATCCACGGCAACAGTGGCTGTTATGCCGGAAGCGGAAGAAGTTGATGTCACACTTGACATGAACGACTGCAAATTTGATGTTTTCAGGGCTTCGGGCAACGGCGGACAGTGTGTCAACACCACAGACTCCGCAGTACGTCTCACACACCTTCCCACAGGCATAGTTATTTCCTGTCAGGACGAGAAATCCCAGCTTAAGAACAGGGATAAGGCGTTAAGGGTCTTACGCGCAAAGCTGTACGAGCTTGAGCTTGAGAAGGCACATGCCGCGGAAGCCGCAGAACGCAAGAGCCTTGTCGGGACAGGCGACAGATCCGAAAAGATCCGCACTTACAACTTCCCGCAGGGGCGCTGCACGGATCACAGGATACATTTTACCTCATACAGGCTTGACGATATCATGAACGGCGATATCCAGGAGATAATAGATGCCCTGATAGCCGCCGACAGAGCCGAAAAGCTTTCGGCAGGAGCGGACGAATGATCACATCTTCTTCTAACGCAAGGATCAAGAGAATAAAGCAGCTTGAAGCGGACAAAAAGGAACGTGACAAGGCCGGCGCGTTCGTTGCCGAGGGTGAAAAGCTGTTCTTTGAGATAGTAAAGGATGCTCCGGAGAGCATTCTTGAGGTCTTTGTCTCAGAAAGTGCCATGGAGACACTTTCTGACGAAAAAAAAGCAGCTCTTGAACGCTTTGAACCCGAAACGGTGAAGGACTCGGTGTTTGAGTCGGCAGCCCTCACAAAGACGCCCCAGGGCTTTCTTGCTGTCGTTAAAAAACCTTCTTACAGGCTAGGGGATGTGTTAAAACGCGAGGGAAGGCTTCGCCTTCTGTTTCTTGAAACACTTCAGGATCCCGGAAATATGGGCACTATCTTTCGGACCGCCGAAGGTGCAGGCATCGACATGATAATCCTTTGCGGAAACTGCGCGGATGTCTTTAATCCCAAGGTAGTCCGCTCCACGATGGGCTCGGTGATGCGCGTCCCCTTTGCGGAGGCAAAGGATCCCACGGAGACGCTCGGACTGTTAAAGGATGCGGGCGTTACCACCTATGCGACCTTCCTTAAAGCTTCAGAGGAAATAGGGGATATCACATACGACGAACGTACAGCCGTCCTTATCGGCAATGAAGCCAAAGGCCTTTCGGAAGCCACAGCCATGAAATGCGACCACAGGATAAGGATCCCCATGCAGGGAAAGCTTGAATCCTTAAATGCAGCGGTGGCAGCGGCTCTCGTCATGTATAAGGACATGCTGTAAGAACATATTGAGTTGACTGTAAAAATGTGCTATAATATTCTGATGACAAAATGAAAAGCCGTTAGTAAAGCCTTTTTCACAAACGAGGGAAAAATGATCGTACAACTTAAACCGGATGGAAATAAGACCGCTTTGGAGCTGCTGCGCGAGCAGGGGCTTAATATCACTGCGGACTGCTCCGGAGAGGGAAGGTGCGGCAAATGCAGGATCAAAGTGGTCGAAGGGGATATTCCCGTAACCAAGGAAGACATGCGCTTCTTTGACGCGACTAAATACCTGCAGGGCTACAGGCTTGCGTGCAGGGCTGTGGTGAAAGACCCCGTCACGGTAGAGATCCCGGATCCTTTAGAGGCACAGATCCTCACATCGGTCGGTACACAGAATACTCACAGGCCAAAGCGCATGAATGCGTCCACAAGCCGTATCGATATCATAAAAAAAGATGCCGCGGACTTAAGTACTATGTATGCTTCGGCGGATATAGGGACAACATCGATCGTTGTAATGCTTTATGATGCGGCCGGAGAGGTTATCGCAACTGCTTCCGCGATCAACCCGCAGCGCTGTTTCGGTGCGGATGTGGTAAGCAGGATACAGGCTGCGAGAGCAGGAAGAGACAGATCAATGCGCGCTATGACGGCGGATACGCTGAGGGACTGCCTGCTCGATCTTGCCGATGTCTTTAACGCAGATGTCTCAAATATCAAAGATCTTGTTATCGTCGGGAACACCGCGATGCTGCATATACTTAGGGGGCTTGACTGCAACGGGCTTGCAGCTTATCCGTTCAAGCCTGTTTCGCTCGATTTTGTGAGAGAACCGGGTTACAACCTCCTTGGGAACGGTTTTGAAACAGCCACGGTAATATATTTCCCCGGAATCTCTGCGTTTGTCGGTGCAGATGTGGTTTCCGGCGTTTACGGGCTCGATCTTGCAAAAGATGATACACCTAAGCTTTTTATCGACATGGGTACGAACGGAGAGCTTGTGCTGTTTACAAAGGACGGCCTTACCTGCTCGTCTTCATCGGCGGGGCCGGCATTTGAGGGCGGAGAGCTTTCATGCGGCATGGCCGGCATGACCGGAGCAGTAGAATCGGTGCAGATCGTCATGGATGACGACGGAAGACCGGGAGTCATGTGCAAGGTCATAGGCGGAGGACATGTAAAGGGACTGTGCGGAAGCGGAGCCATGAAACTGCTGTCTGAGCTTGTTATGCACGGTTTTGTGGACGAAGACGGGACACTCTCGGAAGAATATTTTTACGACGGTTTTCCTTTTGCGGAAACAGAGGACGGAACGGTCCTTTGCATGACGCAGCTTGACGTAAGGGCGTTACAGCTTGCAAAGAGCGCGATAAGGGCGATCTCGGAGCTGATGCTGAAAAGCGCGGGAGTCGAAAAACCCCGGATAATCCTTGCGGGCGGCATGGGAAGCTTTGTCGAACCGGAAGCCTTAAAGTATATCGGGATGCTTCCCGAGGGAGAAATATCGTTTGCCGGAAACACGGCTCTTCTCGGGACGAAACGCTTTGTTGAAGCCCTCGCAAAGGGGAAGGAAACAGAGGCTGTTAAGGAGCTTATGCATATAGCCCTTGAGACAAAAGAGATCGTTGCATCACAGGATCCGGAATTCCAGGGCCTGTTCCTTGAATATATGGGATTTGAAAATGCGCATAGATAAAGATACGGAGGAAGAAAAGTGAAAGTCAGGACACGTTTTGCACCGAGCCCCACAGGCAGGATGCATGTAGGAAATCTAAGGACGGCTCTTTATGAGTTTCTTATCGCCAAGCATGAAGGCGGCGATTTTATATTGAGGATCGAGGATACCGACCAGGAGCGTTTTGTTGAGGGCGCAGTCGATATTATTTACAGGACCATGGCAAAGACTGGTCTTATCCATGATGAAGGTCCGGATAAGGACAAGGGGTTCGGGCCCTATGTGCAGAGCGAGCGCATGAAATCCGGTATTTATTTAAAATACGCCAAGCAGCTTATAGAAAAAGGCGAGGCATACTACTGCTTCTGCGACAAGGAGCGTCTTGAGAGCTTAAAGACAAATGTTGCGGAGGATGAAGACGGCGAAGAGAAGATCATCACCAAGTACGACAAGCACTGTCTGCATCTTTCGAAGGAAGAGATAGAGAAGAACCTTGCTGAGGGCAAGCCTTATGTAATAAGGCAGAATATTCCGGCAGAGGGCACGACTACCTTTACGGATGCGATCTACGGGCCGATAACCGTTGAAAACGAGGAGCTTGACGATATGATCCTTATCAAGTCCGACGGCTACCCTACCTACAACTTCGCAAACGTAATAGACGACCATCTGATGCAGATAACACACGTTGTTCGCGGTAATGAGTATCTTTCCTCAACTCCGAAGTACACAAGGCTCTATCAGGCTTTCGGCTGGGAAGAGCCCATCTATGTGCACTGCCCGCTCCTTACAAACGAGGAACACAAGAAGCTTTCAAAGCGCAGCGGACACTCATCCTTTGAGGATCTTATCGAGCAGGGCTTTGTTTCAGAGGCTGTTGTGAACTTTATCGCTCTCTGCGGCTGGAGTCCCGAGGACAACAGGGAGATAATGTCGCTTCCGGAGCTTATCGAGGCATTTGACTATCATCATATCAGCAAGTCGCCCGCAGTCTTTGACATGCAGAAGCTCCGCTGGATGAACGGTGAGTATATCAAGGCCATGGATGAGGATAAATACCTTGAAGAGGCACTTCCCTATATCAAAAAGGTCGTAACGAAGGACTATGACCTAAAGGCCATAGCAGACCTTGTAAAGACGCGTATCGAGACGTTCTGCGATATTGCCGAGAAGATCGACTTCTTCGAGGAACTTCCCGATTACGACATAGCAATGTACACACACAAGAAAATGAAGACCACTTCCGAAAGCTCTCTTGAGGTATTAAAGGAGCTCCTTCCGAGGTTTGAGGCGCTTGATGATTACTCTGTCCCCGGCATCGAAGAGCTTCTCATGAAATATATCGAGGAGAAGGGCATAAAGAACGGTCTTGCACTCTGGCCGGTACGCACCGCCGTTTCGGGCAAACAGATGACACCCGGCGGCGCATACGAGATTATGAGCATCCTCGGGAAAGAGGAGAGCTTAAGGCGTATCCGCAAAGGAATAGAGAAACTCGAGAACGCATGATCTTTAACACCGAACAACTTAAAGCGATCGAACACGGAGAAGGTCCCGCACTTGTGCTTGCGGGGCCGGGCTCCGGCAAGACCGCTGTGATCACCGGACGCACCGAAAGGCTTGTAAAACAATGCAACATCAAGCCCCGGCGCGTTCTTGTTATTACATTTACAAAGGCGGCCGCAGAGGAGATGCGGCAGCGCTACGAAAAAGAAGCAGCTCCGGATAAGATGGGAGTATGCTTTGGGACATTCCACTCCGTATTCTTTAAGATCCTGCGTGAAAGCGCGGGATATTCCGTCAATTCACTGATAAAGCCGGAAAAGCGCAATGCCGTTGTAAGGCGGGCTTACGAAGCGCTTAAAGCGGGCCGCAGCTATTCGGAGGATGACATAAAAAGGCTTACCTCCGAGATAAGCCGCATAAAGAACGGAAAACGGGGCAGGAACGGTTCCCTGCCGTGCACGGAGGAGGAGTTTTCGCAGATATTCCGCGAATATGACGCGTTCCTTTCGGAAAACGGACAGATGGATTTTGACGATATCCTGAAAAAGTGCCGCGATCTCCTTGAAAACAACGCGGAGGCGCGGAAGTACTGGCAGGATGCCTTTAACTATATCCTTGTGGACGAGTATCAGGACATAAACAGGATCCAGTACGAGACGGTAAAGCTGCTTGCGGCCCCAAAGAACAACCTTTTTGTTGTGGGAGACGACGACCAGAGTATTTATGCTTTTCGCGGGGCGGAACCGGCGCTTGCGGGGACTTTCCTGAAGGATTTTCCTGATGCGGCAAGGATAGTGCTCAACCGCAACTACAGGTCGGCAAGCTGCATAACAAAGGCAGCTCTTGACCTGATCGGGCATAACGGAGGCCGTTTTGAGAAGGATATCAGGGCAGCGTCGGGGAAGGGGAGCATAAAAGCGCTCTGCTTCGAGGACAGGAGCAGTGAGTATGAAGCGCTTGCGGACCGGCTTTTACTTGGCGGAACGGCGGGATCCGCCGTGCTTTTCAGGACAAACAGACAGCCACGGGTGCTTGCCGACGTTCTCGAACGCCATAATATCAAATACACGCTTGCGGACCGTTTTGCAAGTCTTTATGACCACAGCATCACACAAGACCTTTTTGCGTATGCAAGGATAGCGGAGGGAAGCAGGAGCAGAACGGATTTCCTGCGTATCTGCAACAGACCGTTCAGGTACATAAAGCGGGAGGTCTTTGATTCCGGACAGGTTGATCTTTCAAAGCTTAAAGAGGGAGCGGGAAGCCTAAGGGGAGATATCGCGGGGCTCCTTGACTGTGTTGAAGCAATAAAGGGCCTTAACCCGTTCGGAGTGGTCATGTATCTTGTAAATGCGGCAGGATACGGGGATTATCTGAAAGAATATGCCGAAGAGACCGGGCAGGATGAGGAAGAGCTTGCCGATATCCTCGAGGAGCTTAAGATCAGCGCAAAAGATGTAAAAAACTGTGCTGAATGGGAAAAGAAGCTTAAGAAGGACTGCGGCTCAGCAGCCGAACGCAGCGGGAACAGGGCGAAGGAAGACGACGCGGTAAGCCTTATGACCTTTCATGCCGCCAAAGGCCTTGAATTCGAGAATGTATATATAATAGACTTAAATGAGGGTATTTCACCCATAAAACACGCAACGGAGACCGAAATGCTCGAAGAAGAGCGCAGAGCGGCTTATGTTGCGATGACAAGGGCAAAGACGAACCTTGCGCTTATGTATGTAAAAAAGCGCGGAGGCCGTTTTGTTCAGCCTTCGCGCTTTATACACGAAGCGGGACTGGATTAACGCAAAGGACCGGGTACGGAGCCGGGGTCATTCCCCGTCGTCGCCGACCATCTCGTTGAATTCCAGTTCGTCAAGGTATTCGTCAAACGCGTCGGAGGCAGCCTCAAACTCGTCATCATCTTCGATGTCTATGAGCTTTAAGCTGTCTTCGTCATCGAGGTCACCCTCATAGCGATACAGGAAAACGTCGGCATCATCATCGGCATCCGCGGGGATAAGGGCCATATAATCCCTGTTGCCGCACGGGAAGACTGCGACGATATCACAAAGGAGCTCGGTGCCGTCGTCAAGGTCAAGCGTTACCTGGCCAATGTCATCTTCATATTTGTCACTCATAGGTTTTCTCCTTTCGGGAACAGGTAACCTGTCCCCTAAGAAAAATATAACAAATACGCCGGATAAATGCAACAAAAAAGGTATCTATGAAAGCTATGAAAACAGAGACTGTGAAAATCAGAATATCGGTCAGAAATATCGTGGAATTCATACTGCGTTCCGGCGATATCGACAACAGATCCGCAGGTACGGATCCAGCCGAAGCAATGCAGGCCGGAACAAGGCTTCACAGGAAGATACAGAAGAGCATGGGCCCGGAGTATCTTGCCGAGGTGCCCTTAAGTATCCTGACAGAGTATGAAAGGGGAGACGTGACCTTCGGGCTTACAGTCGAAGGCAGGGCAGACGGCATATTTGCCGGTGAAAACGGCACGGTTATCGATGAGATCAAATGCGTCATGAGGGATCTTGATCATGTGGAAAAGCCTGTACCCGAGCATCGTTTCCAGGTCATGTGCTATGCCCGTATGGTACTTGCAAACAGGGAGCCTGATGCGGAAAACATCGGTATAAGGCTTATCTACTGCAACATCGAGACAGAAGAAAAGAAATATTTTGAGGAGAGTTTTTCAAGAAAAGAGCTTGAAGACTTCTTTGATATGCTCTGCAGCGAATATGTAAAGTGGGAAGAAAACCGGCACAGATGGGTGAAGAAGCGTGACGAGAGCATAAAGAGCCTTGAATTCCCCTTTGAATACAGGGAAGGACAAAAGAAGCTCGTGACGGACGTGTACAGGAGCATCCTGCGGGGAAAAAGGCTGTTCATCGAAGCTCCAACAGGTGTGGGAAAGACCATCTCAACTGTGTTTCCTGCTGTAAAAGGGTTAGGAGAAGGACTTGCGGAGAAGATCTTTTACAACACATCAAAGACAACTGTGGGCGGTGTTGCCAAGGAGGCTTTTAAGATCCTTGCGGGAAACGGCGCGAAGCTTAAAGTGGTGACTGTGACTGCCAAAGAAAAGATATGTATCCTTGACAAGCCTGAGTGCAATCCAAAGGCCTGTCCGAGGGCAAAAGGGCATTACGACCGTGTGAATGATGCGGTTTTTGATATGATCGTAAACGAGGAGAGCATATCAAGGGAGCTTATCACGGAATATGCTGAAAAGCACAACGTATGTCCTTTTGAAATGTGCCTTGATGTAAGCCTTTGGGCAGATGCCATCATATGCGATTACAATTACGTTTTTGACCCGAATGTGCGCCTTAAGCGTTTCTTTGTGAACGAAAGCACACCGCGGTTTTTCCTGCTTGCGGACGAGGCCCACAACCTTGTTGAACGTGCAAGGAACATGTACAGCGCCGACCTTTGCAAACCGGATCTTCTGATGGTCAAGAGACTTGTAAAAGACCTTGACAGAGGGCTTGTAAGGCTGCTTGATGCGGTTAACAGAAAAATGCTTGCCATGTCAAGAGAATGCGAGAAGTGCAAGGTCCTTACGGACATTGATGAGCTGGCCTTCTCGCTCCTTCATCTGCTCACGCGCCTTGATAAATTCATGCGCGGAAACAGGGAAATGCAGGGACACGAAGAGGTTCTCCGGTTTTATTTTGACCTGAGACATTTTATGAACATGTTTGAGCTGGCAGACGAAAATTTCAGGTTTGTTTCGGATTATGCGGAAGACGGTGCTTTCAGGGTGCGGATCATGTGCATGGATCCTTCTGCAGTCTTAAACGAATGCCTTGAAAGCTTTAAGGCTGCTGTCTTTTTCTCCGCAACACTCCTGCCAGTAAGCTATTACCGTGAACAGCTGGGCGGAAGAGCAGACGACTATGCGGTCTACGCGCCGTCGCCGTTCCTGCCGGAGAACAGGCTTGTGCTCATCGGAAGGGATGTCAGTACGAAATATACAAGAAGGACGGATGCAGAATACAGCAGGATCGCGGATTATATCGAAGCGTTTGTGAATGCAAAGGCCGGAAACTATCTGGTTTTCTTCCCGTCCTACAAAATGCTTGAAACAGTTGGCGAAAAGCTTTTAAACAGGGTGCCGGGGCTTATCATGCAGACACCCGGCATGAATGAAGAAGAACGTGAAGCCTTCATTGCAGGGTTTTCGGACGAAACAGTGAACAGGACAGGGCTGTGCGTACTTGGCGGGATATTCGGCGAAGGCATCGACCTTAAAGAAGACAGGCTCATAGGCGCCGTGATAGTTGGGACAGGGCTTCCCCAGGTATGTGATGAACGTGAACTTTACAAGGATTTCTTTGATGAAAGGAACGGAAACGGATTTGAGTATTCCTACCTGTACGCAGGCATGAACAAGGTTGAGCAGGCAGCGGGCAGGGTCATCCGCACAATGTCTGACAGGGGCGCGATACTGCTGCTCGATGAAAGATTTCTGCAATCTCAGTATCAGAGACTTTTTCCGAGAGAATGGGCGGATCACAGGACGGTCGACCTTGCCGGCATGCAGGCGGAACTTAAAAAGTTCTGGGAAAACGGGGATGCTTGAAACCGGCTGTAAAACCGCGAAAATACGGGGATTTTACCACTGCATATTTTTTGGAAAAAACCGATTGTATTTTCAAAACACTATATATATAATAAAAGCATGTGGAAACACAAACAGAAATAAAAGGAGGAATTGTTATGTTGAATTATTGGCCTTTCGCTGCCAAAGCAAAAGACGGTGTTGTCGGATTTATCATCGCACTTATCATTTTTGTTGTTATTGGTGCTGTAGGAGGATGGATCATCGGTTTCCTTACAGGGCTTGTTCCCAAATTATTAGCCTGGGTTCTCGGAATAGCAGGCAGCATCATCAGTCTGTATTGCTTTATCGGCCTTGTTTTATCTATTCTTGTATTCCTTGGGATAGTAAAAAAATAATTTCAGCCTGTCTTGCGGAGAGGGCCCGGCTCTCTCCGCAGTTTTTAAACTTTTACGGTCGCATGACCTGTATTTATGATATGAGTGCCAAAACTTGAGAGGCACGAAAGGATTTCCATGAAAACAAATACGGTAAAGGGCACCAATGACTGGCTGCCCGCAGAGATGAAACTAAGAGACTATATCCAGAATACGATACTCGAAACGTATCTGAAAAACGGATTTAACCATATAAGCACGCCTGTTATCGAGGATGCGGAAAACCTTGATAAGAGTGAGGGCGGAGAAAACCTTAACCTGATCTTTAAGGTGTTAAAGCGCGGCGATAAGCTTGAAGAGGCTGTAAAAGACATAAGGGAAGGCGGAGACGAAAAAGAGCTTTCCGATATGGGCCTGCGCTATGACCTTACGCTTCCGCTCACACGTTTCTTTGCAAATAACCGCGATAAGCTCGTTATGCCCGCAAAGTGCATCCAGATCGACCGTGTCTACAGGGCAGAGCGTCCGCAGAAGGGGCGCATGCGCGAGTTTATCCAGTGCGATATAGATATACTCGGATCAAAGTCGCCTTGCTGCGAAACAGAGCTTATAAGCGTTACCGCAGAGGCTCTGCTCAATCTCGGGTTCAGGGATTTCAGGATCAGGATAAATGACAGAAGGATACTGCGTGCGGTTCTCGAAGGACTTGGTTTTGCCGCCGATACGCTTGACAGTGTCTGCATTTCCTTTGATAAGCTCGATAAGATAGGCGCTGAAGGTGTAGCTGCCGAGCTTACCGAAAAAGGATTTCCTGAAAAGGCTGTTGAAGGCCTCAAGAACCTGCTTGCAGGCGAGCTTCCCGGCCTTTCCAAGGTCAGAGAGGTGCTTGCGGACACCGAAGACATCGACAGGCTTGAGAGCATCATCGCTTCGGCAAAAGAGCTTGCCGATGGCAGATACGATATAGTATTCGACCTTTCTCTTGTGCGCGGCCAGGGATATTACACCGGCACCGTATTCGAGATCGAAAGTCCGAAGTTCAGGGGAGCGATAGGCGGAGGCGGCCGTTATGACAACCTTATAGGCAAGTTCATAGGCGAATCCGTTCCGGCAGTCGGCTTTTCGATAGGGTTCGAGAGGCTTTTCTCGATCCTTTACGAGACAGGCTACACTATCCCCACCGCAAGAAAACAGGTCGCTCTTATCTTTAAGGAGCAGGATTTTGCGGCAGCGGCTAAAAAAGCCCGGGAACTGCGCGGGGAATATGATGTTTCGCTTTTCGAGTTTCCGAAGAAGCTCGGCAAGTTCTTGGACCGCCTTACAGAGCGCGGTTACTACGGATTTACTGTTTACGGAGAATCAGAGGAGATAAAACTGCTTAGCTGACAGACGGGGGTTTGCATGTATCATTTTATCGTTAATCTGCGCTCAAGGGCCGGACGTGCCGAAAAGGTCTGGAAAACGGTACAGGCCGAGCTTGATGCACGCGAGATCGAGTACAAGGCATACATAACTAAATATTCGGGACACGCAACAAAGCTCGCCGACATGATCTGCTGTGAGTATGACGGCCTGAAGAATATCGTGATGGTTGGCTCGGACGGGACGGTAAATGAGGTGATAAACGGCCTTCATCCGTATTCG
Organism: Lachnospiraceae bacterium; assembly: GCA_016280395.1. GTDB lineage: Bacteria > Bacillota > Clostridia > Lachnospirales > Lachnospiraceae > SZUA-448. The sequence goes on from JAEEGQ010000021.1 coordinate 26,660, forward strand.
GAGGTGCTCCTCGGGTTTATCCCCGTGGGAAAAGGCAACGATCTTGCCAGGGGAATGGGCATTCCGTCGGATCCGGTAGAGGCCCTGAACCGTATCATCGAACCGAAACGCTATCAGTATGTTGATCACGGCGTGCTGAATTTTTATGATGGTACAAAACCGAGGCGCTTTGCCGTAAGCGCCGGAATGGGACTTGACGCCGCCGTATGCAGCGCTGCATCGCATTCCGCGTTTAAGCTCGCGCTCAACAGGATAGGCTTCGACAAACTCGTATACGCCGTTATAGGCATAAAGCAGATATTCAGATATAAGCCCGTTGATGTCGAGATACTTGTGGACGGCATAAAGAAAAGGCGCATCGGCAATATGATCTTTGCGGTTGCCATGATCCAGAAGACCGAAGGCAGCGGGCACAGGCTTGCACCGAAGGCCGATAATGCCGACGGAAAGCTGACGGTGTGCCTGATCCATGATATCTCAAGGTTCAGGATAGCATTGCTGACACCGCTCCTTCTGATGGGGAAGCATACAAAGATAAGAGGCGTGGAGGTCTTTGACTGCACTTCGCTCGAGATCACCGCGGCCGGTAAAGAAGCTGTCCATACCGACGGAGAAATAGCCGGAAGGGACACGCATTTCAGATTTGCGTGCCTGCCGGAGCGCATAAGGATGTTTGTCTGAAGCCGTGAAACCAAAGGAAGAGGATATCAGAATAGAGAGCGACGATATCCGGCTCGTTTACCCGGCACCCTGCTATGTGCCTGATGTAAGGGAGTTTCTGAAGGAATGCCTTAACGCCGGAGAAAAACATATCCAGGGCGGCGGAAATATGGAACATTTCGCACTTTCCGACTGGCTGAAACGCATCAGACTTGAACGGACCCTTCCCGCAACGGAAACAACATCCCCGCAGGAGACTTTCCTTTGCTACCGTGTGTTTGACGGCGCGCTTGTGGGCTGTTGCCAGTTAAGGCACAGTCTTACCGAGAAGACAAGGTATTGCGGAGGGAATGTCGGTTATGAGGTAAGGCCGGCGCTGCGCGGAAAAGGCTACGGAACACTCATATTTGAGGCCGTGCTAAAGCACGCAAGGGAGATAGGCCTGAAGAACCTCAGGGCCGACGTTGACGAGAAAAACGAAAGCTCGGTGCACGTTATCGAAAAATGCGGCGGGAAATACGTTAAGACCAACCTTATCGGTACAGGAAAGTACGTACAGAACGTAAGACAATATACTTTTGAATTATAGACTAAATTTATTGCCGCATCCTGCCGATATAGAGGATGTGGCAAGGGAATGCCGTAAACCCTATGGACGGGGCTTACGGTATTTTTGTGCCCATTTTTAGGTTTATGCCGCTTTTTTTGCGGCTAAAAACAGGTTCGATCGATCGGAAAACCGGCATTAAAAGTTAAGAAAGGAATGCTATGGTTATACAGACATCCAATGTGTCACTGACGTCAAAAAGCTATACGTCGGTGGCAAAGTACGAGTCTGTACGCTATGGGAACGGCTATGGCAGGCAGGTCGCCGGCCTTAAAAGTAGTGCGCCCGCAGCGGACGGATCGACCGGAGAACCCGGAAGACTTACAGATATGAACGAGCTCTACGAGCTGTGCTCCCAGACACAGAAAGACGGGATATTTGAAACGGAACGCGCAAGCGACACGGATGCCTTCGCGGAAAGCCTTGATACAAGGGAACGCCTTGAATACGGCTCTCTTGAAAACATCTTCCGGATACTCAATAAGGACACCGGGACAAAAACCGTTACGGTAAAGGACCTTCTTGAGATAATCCTTGAGAGGTTACGACAGAAGGCAGACGTTTTGCTAAAAAAACATGCGGACCGCAGCATTGCGGGAAGCGGCGGGAACATTATGGCGGGATTTGCGCCGGGAAGCGGTCTTAGTCTTATGGGAGAGCATTTCCCGGGTGCTTTGGGAGAAAGATACGTGAACATGGAGGTCACAAAGATAACGGCCTATACAGAGTCGACCTCCTTTGAGAGTATGGGAACCGTAAAGACCGCAGACGGAAGAGAACTCGATTTTTCACTTTCTTTCGCTAAAACACAGCGTTTTGAAGAAGCAACAAATGTGACCATAAACTACAAGGAGCTGTACCTTACGGATCCGCTCGTTATCAATCTGAATGATGATATTGCGGATGTTTCGGATAAGAAGTTCCTGTTTGACATCGACACCGACGGTGAGGAGGACAACATTTCACTTCTCGGGAAAATGAGCGGCTTTCTCGCTCTTGACCGCAACGGCGACGGCAGGATAAACGACGGAAACGAGCTTTTCGGCGCAAAGACGGGAGACGGTTTTAAGGAACTTGCGGTCTTTGACCTTGACGGCAACGGCTGGATAGATGAGAATGACGAAGTATTTGACAGGCTGAGGATATGGACTAAGAATGATGACGGCAGCGACAGGCTGGTGGCTCTCGGCGTTTCGGGCATAGGCGCGATCTACCTCGGGAACGTTGATACGGAGATCAAGGCAGTCTCGCCTTCAAAAGACTTAAACGGGATCGTCCGAAAGACAGGGCTATACCTGCGCGAGGACGGCACGGCAGGGACCATACAGCATGTGGATCTTGCAAAAGAAATGAAGACGGCATGAATACGTGGAAACAATAAGCTGTTTTCCGTGGAAACAATATGTTTATCAGATGATCATTAAGCTTTCCATACGGAAAAATGTTGGTTTTTGCACGGAATACTGTTAAGTATTCGTTGAAGTGTTCCGATATCTTTTATGAGGCAAAGGAGTGCCGTAAGATCCACGGAACGGATATTACGGCATTTCTTTGCTTTAAATCAAGAAATATCAAAAAAAATATTTGAAATTTATGGCTAATCGGATATAATAAAACGGATGGTATAGTGAAGAGGTCTGTTTATCTGTTTTTGGGGAAAGACGTCCCGTTGTACCGGAATTTTTGGGGACATGAAAGGAGCCGTTTTATTATGTTTGGCAGTGATATCGGAGTCGATCTTGGAACAGCAAGCGTACTCGTTTACATCAAAGGAAAGGGTGTTGTGCTCAAGGAGCCGTCTGTAGTGGCTTTTGACCGTGATACCAACAAGATCAAGGCGATTGGTGAAGAAGCCCGCCTCATGATCGGCAGAACGCCCGGAAACGTCATTGCGGTCAGACCGCTCAGACAGGGTGTTATATCGGACTACACAGTAACCGAAAAAATGCTTCGTTACTTTATCCAGAAGGCTACAGGCAAGAGGAACTTCCACGGTGTGGTAAGTATCTGCGTTCCGAGCCAGGTAACCGAAGTTGAGAAAAAGGCCGTTGAAGATGCGGCTTACCAGACAGGCGCAAAGAGTGTTGCGATCATTGAGGAGCCCATTGCGGCAGCCATCGGTGCGGGCATCGACATTTCCCGTCCTTGCGGCAACATGATCGTTGATATAGGCGGCGGTACAACGGATATAGCCGTTATATCGCTCGGCGGCACCGTTGCAAGCGCCTCCATTAAGGTAGCGGGAGACGATTTTGACGAAGCTATCGTCCGCTACATGAAAAAGAAACATAATCTTCTTATCGGTGAGAGAACCTCCGAAGATATCAAGATGAAGATAGGCTCTGCATACAGAAGACCCGAAACGGTCGCTATGGATGTAAGAGGCCGTAACCTCGTAACAGGTCTTCCCAAGACCATTTCCGTTACATCAGAGGAGACGGAGGAAGCGCTCCGCGAGTCAACGACTCATATCGTTGATGCGGTACACAACGTGCTTGAGAAAACTCCGCCCGAACTTGCAGCGGATATCGCGGACAGAGGCATTGTTATGACAGGCGGCGGAAGTCTTCTCTATGGTCTTGACGAGCTCATCGAATCGAAGACGGGTATCAGGACGACAACAGCCGAGGATCCTATGACTGCGGTTGCGATCGGTACCGGTAAATATGTTGAGTTTTTAAGTGCCAGAAAAGACAAGGCCTGACAGGTAACCTGCGGTCCAAAGTCGGAAAGGAAAGCGAATGATAAGAGGACTGTATACGGCGTGGACAGGTATGTACAACGAGCAGAAGCGCCTTGACGTTCTTTCAAACAACCTTGCCAACTCGGCAACCGTGGGATTTAAGAAGGAGGGGGCTACAAGCCAGTCCTTCGATGATGTTTTGACAATACGCGCAAAGAACAACGAAGAACCTATGGGCGGCGGCACCATCGGTACAATGAGCCTCGGAGTAAAGGTTGGCGAGGTTTATACCGATTACGGACAGGGCGCCGTCAGGGAGACCGGAAATCCTTTTGATCTTGCTCTTGAGGGAGACGGGTTTTTCGCCATCGAATATACTGACAAAAACGGCGCTGTGACAACGCGCTATACAAGAGCCGGCGAGTTCAACATGACAAGGGACGGCTATATAACAACGGCAGACGGGCAGCATGTGCTCGGACAAGCCGGTGTGCTGCAGGTACCGATCGATGCCTCTGAGATAGTCATCGACACGGAAGGCCGCGTTTTCGCGGACAGCGAGCTTATCGACACCTTAAGGCTTGTGGATTTTGAGAACTACGATTTCTTAAAGAAGTTCGGAGAGACCATGTATATGCCGGTAAACGGTGCAACGGAGAAGCCCGCGGATGTTCGCGTGCTGCAGGGCTATACCGAGCAGTCGAACGTTAATGTCATTAAAGAGATGGTTGATATGATCACGATCACAAGGGCCTACGAGGCGAACCAGAGAGTCATCCGCTCTCTTGATACGCTTCTTGATGCTGATATAAACAGCGTCGGCAGGGTACAGTGACGCCTTAAAGAGTTACGGAGGATATAAGGTATGATGCGTTCTTTGTGGACTGCGGCATCGGGTATGATCGCCCAGCAGACCAATGTTGACAATATTTCAAACAACATCGCAAATGTAAACACAAACGGCTTTAAGAAGCAGTCAACACAGTTCCAGTCGCTGCTCTACTCTAAGCTGCAGAGAAAGGTAACGGACAACAACGGCGACCCCAAGCCCGTCATCGGACAGGTTGGCTCGGGCGCGCGTGTTTCCGGTCTCGTTTCGAGATTTACACAGGGTAACCTTACAGACACGGGTAACCCTTACGATTTAGCCATTGACGGCGCAGGCTTCTTTGTTGTGCAGCTCCAGAACGGGGGTATCGGCTATACAAGGGACGGCGCCCTGAACATGAATATAGACACGGACGGAGTTACGCTTTCAACATCCGCGGGCGCTGCCCTTCTTGACATCAACGGCGAGAAGGTTTCGGTGCCGCCGGAAATGGACGTGCAGAAGATATCCATAGACAGCTACGGCAATCTCTGCTATCCCGACGAAAACAACAATCCCGCGCCGATAGGCGTGCAGATAGCGCTTGTACAGTTCAATAACCCGGCAGGCCTCGAGAAGGCAGCAAACTCCATTTTCCTTGAGACCGACAACTCGGGCGCACCGCGTTACGAAGACAACGATCCCGCGTTAAAGCACAGCAACATAGTAACGGGATACCTTGAAGCCTCAAACGTACAGGTAGTCGACGAAGTAGTAAACCTCATCGTGGCACAGCGTGCCTACGAAATGAACTCCAAAGCAATACAGGCATCCGACGAGATGCTTCAGCAAGCTAATAACCTGAGAAGCTAAAGCAAGTAGCTGCTTATGGTAACAACAGGCTTTGAGCCTTTCGAAAGCTTGCTTTCGGAAAGGCGAAAAAGACTGGTGTTTACCGCGAAGCGGTACGCCGCGCAGCCCACATGAGCAAGCCGCGAAGCGGGTTGCGAATGAGGGCAAGCGGAGCATAAGCAGCGTAATCACATCACATATTAGGGAGGCCCCATGAGCATTTCCATCGGCTCCGATTATATGAATATGTATGCCGCGCAGGCTAAATCCAACGAAACAAAGTCTGCTTCGGAAAAGCTTTCCTCAAAGCTTAACAATCTTAACGGCGCCACAGATGAGGAAATGCTTGAAGCATGCAAGGACTTTGAGGCGTATTTCGTTGAAAAAGTCATTAAGATGATGCATGATAGCGTAAAGAGCGAGGAAGAGGAGCAGAACCCGTATCTGCAGCAGTTCGGGGATATGCGTTACGAGGAATTCGCAAAGAAGATCACCGAATCCGGACAGCTCGGGATCGCGCAGCAATTGTTCGAAGCTATGAAGAGAAAC
>JAEEGQ010000022.1 GCA_016280395.1 Lachnospiraceae bacterium
CACGCCAGCAATTTTTTCAACGGCGCGAAGAACGGCCTTGTTAAAGAAGGTTCCGCCCTGAACGACTATGTGTTTTCCGAGTTCGCTGGCATCCGCAAGCCTTATTACTTTGTAGAGGGCGTTTTTGATGACGGAATAAGCCAGACCTGCGGAAATATCGGAAACGGTGGCGCCTTCCTTCTGGGCCTGTTTAACATTTGAGTTCATGAATACGGTGCAGCGGGTTCCAAGATCAATTGGTGCCTTGGCTTTAATGGCCTTTTCCGCGAATTGCGCTGCCGTAAGTCCCAGGGAATTCGCAAAATTCTCGAGGAATGAACCGCAGCCCGAAGAGCACGCCTCATTAAGCATAATGGAATCCACTATGCCGTCCTTTAAGCGTATGCACTTCATGTCCTGCCCGCCGATGTCGAGAACACAGTCGGTAAGCGGATCGAAGAAGCGTGCGGCAGTCGCGTGGGCAACTGTCTCGACCTCGCCTTCATCAAGGAAGAAAGCACTTTTTAAGAGCTGCTCGCCGTAGCCTGTAGAGCAGGCGCGAGCGATGCGGACATTTTCGGGGAGCTTTTCTTTTAAGTCCCTTAATGCCCTTGTGGCTGTCTGAACGGGGTTTCCGTGGTTATTGTCATAGAAGGACCAAAGCAGCTCGCCGTTTTTGCCGGCAAGAACAAGCTTGGTTGTTGTGGAGCCGGCATCTATGCCAAGAAAGGCAGGCCCTTCGTAATCCGAAAGCTCAATGCGCTTTACATGCGCAGCTTCGTGACGTTTAATGAAATCAGCATATTCCTCTCCTGAAGCAAAAAGAGGTTCAAGGCGTTTTGTTTCGTATTCTGTCTTTGTATCTTCTTTTAAGCGCCTTATAAGCTCGGAAAGCAGGACAGGCGCGGTATTGTCTTTTGTCATGGAGGCTCCGAGAGCCGCAAGAAGATGGGAATTCTCGGGAACTATCGCTTCTTCCGGGGAAAGCTTAAGGGTATCGGTGAAGGCTTTTCTCAGCCTGTCAAGGAAGTGGAGCGGGCCGCCCAGGAATGCGACATTTCCGCGTATGGGGTTGCCGCATGCAAGCCCGGATACCGTCTGGTTTACAACGGCCTGAAGTACTGAAGCGGCAATATTCGAGCGCTTTGCGCCGTCATTTATCAGGGGCTGGATATCGGTCTTTGCAAAAACACCGCAGCGCGACGCGATGGGGTAGATCTCATCTGCATCCTTTGCAAGCTCGTTTAAGCCTGAAGCGTCTGTCTGCAGAAGGCTTGCCATCTGGTCGATAAAAGCACCTGTGCCGCCTGCGCAGACGCCGTTCATGCGCTCCTCGATGCCGTAAGCGCCAAAATAGATTATCTTTGCGTCTTCGCCGCCAAGCTCGACAGCAACATCGGTCTTAGGATAGAGTTCCTTCACCGCGGCCGCTACCGCAACGACCTCCTGTACAAAGGAAAGCCTTATGGACTTGGCGATGCTTATTGCGCCCGAACCCGTAATGTGAACGACAAGGGAGACATCTCCCAGCTTTTCGAGGGCTTCCAAAAGAAGCCCCGTGAGGGTGTCCTTTGTATGTGCAAGGTGACGCCTGTATTCACCGAACAAAAGCTTACCGTCTTCATCGGAGACGGTAAGCTTTACAGTTGTTGAGCCGATATCTATGCCGGCTTTTAAGATCTTTTCTGAATCCTTCATGTTGTACCTTTGTTTATGCCTCTTTTTTATGACCGAGAGAGAACTTCTTCTCGGTTCCGTTAATAAGACGGTCTATGTTTTCGTGATGTCTTGCGATCATAAAGATAACACAGAACGCAAAGAGAAGACAAGGGATGAATTTCGCCTCAACGGCCGCGTAGGTGAGCACACCGCAGAGAAGCCCCGCCATGGTCGCAAGGGACATGTATTTTACTGTGAGCACGAGCACTACCATCACAAGGGTGGCAACAAGCCCTGCGCGCCAGTCAAGGAAAAAGCTTGTGGAAAGCGCAACAAGAAAGCCTTTCCCACCTTTGAAACCGTAGTAAACCGGAAACGCGTGGCCAAGCATCGCAAAGATCGCCGCATAGGCCACACCGAGGTCAAAATCAAGGTCAACAGCCATGAACAGGAGTCCCGCAATGACCGATATAACGGCACCTTTAAGGATGTCGAGGAAAAATACGGCCCATGCCAGCTTTCCGCCGAAAACGCGCTTGAAGTTCGTAAAGCCGGGATTACCGCTGCCCTCGTTGCGGATATCTTTCTTATAGACCGCTTTTGAAAGGATTATGGCAGGGTTAAGGGCCGAGATCAGGTATGCCATGACAGGCACCACAACAAAGATTAATATTTTCATTCCACTATCAGAACATAATGATAAATGCTCTGTCCTCCGTTCACATCATATATTTCGCACATGGGGTGTTTTTCAGCAAGGTATTTCCGTATCTCCTCTGTCTCTCTTTCGTCTGCATCCTTTCCGCTTATGAGGATGCATATCTCATGGGAGTCGAAGTCGATGCTGTCTATAAGGCGCTTTGCCGTGTCAACGCGGTCGTTGTCGGCAGAAAGTATTGTATCGCCGCAAAAACCGATATATTCGCCTGTGTAGAGGTCGAAGCCGTCTGCCGCGGTGTCTCTTGAACATGTGGAAACGGCAGCGGTCACGACGCCTGCCATGGCATCCTCAAGGCTCTGTGTGATTGCATCCGCATCATCGGAGTCAAGGTCGAGCATTGTGAGCGCCGCGTGGCCTTCGCCGAGAGTCTTGCTGGGGATTACCCTTACATCCGAATCCTTGTAAAGATCGCCGGCCTGTTTTGCCGTAAGGATCACATTGCCGTTATTGGGCAGGACAAACACGGTATCGGCATTAACCTGTTTGAAGGCTTCTATAAAGTCGGCTGCGGAAGGGTTCATGCTCTGTCCGCCGTTTATCACATAATCCGCGCCAAGGTCTTTGAACATCTTTTGGATGCCTTCGCCTGCCGCAACAGTTACGACAGCGTATTTAACACGCTCTTTTCCTGTTTCTTCGCCGGTAAGATTGTTGTGCTGCAGCGACATATTCTCGATCTTTACGGTAAGGAATTCACCGAAGGTCCTGCAGAAAGCCAGTACTTTATCGGGAGTTTCGGTGTGTACGTGGATCTTTAAGATGCTCCCGTTCTTAAAGCAGACAACGGAATTGCCTATTTCCTGAAGAAAATCGGTGACCGTCGCTGTATTAAAGTGTTCGATATCGGTCTTCGCGTTCTGCAGTCTTACCAGAACCTCTGTGCAGTAGCCGAATTCAAGCACGCTGTCTTCGGTGAATTTACTCAGGTCGATGTTCTGCTTTGCCGGAGCCGGAGCAGAAGAGGAAAGAGTGTATTCTTCGCCTGTGAGTGCCTGCATCATTCCCTCGACTATCTTGATGAGACCGGCGCCGCCGGAATCGACGACACCTGCCTTCTTTAGCACGGGAAGAAGGTCGGGAGTGCGGGTAAGGGAGCGGTTGGCTTCAGACAGAAAGTCCGCGAAATAATCTTCAACCGAGCCGCTGTTGCGGTCATGGGCATATTCGGAGGCTTCTCTCGCAACCGTGAGGATAGTGCCTTCGGTAGGTGTGAGGACAGCGCCGTATGCATGGGAAACACCTGTGAGAACGGCGTCTGCCATAGTCTCGACATCGGCATTTTCTGCATTTGCCTCAACAAGACGCGCCGCGATCCCGTCAAAGAACTGGGAGAGGATGACGCCCGAGTTGCCGCGGGCTGAGAGCAGCATGCCGTTCGCAACATTCCTTGCCGTAAGGGCAAGGGATTCGTCAAGCGTTGCGTCCGCGCCGCCCGAGACCGTTAAGAGCATGTTGTCGCCTGTGTCGCCGTCGGGAATGGGGAAAACATTAAGATTGTTTATCTCCTCGGCATGGCGCCTTAAGTTTTCCGCTCCCTGAGCGATCATTTTCCTGTATAATTCAGAATCTATCGTCGTTGTATTGTTCATATCCCCTCCTGTAATGCGCTGTGGCAGAAGCTGCCGTTTTGTGATATCCGGATCATTCGCCTGTCCTGAAAGTTACCTTCTTACCGTAAGCAAAGATACCTACGGCATCGGGACCGATGGAAGCGCCGATGATGGGCCCGATATAGCTTGTATGGATATCCTTTACCGGAATCTGTTCCCTGATCATAGCCTTAAGCTGTTCGATCTCCTCGTCCTTACAGTCCGCGTGAACAAGGTAAAGAGTCTGCTCTTCGGGCTTTATGATGCTTTCCTTCATCAGGTTCACGATCTCTTTGAAGGAACCGAGACGTCCCTTTGATTTCTTAAATGCAGCCTGTTCGCCGTTTGCATCGGCGATGATGATGGGCTTTACACCCATGAGATTGCCGAAGAATGCAGCCGATCCTTTGACACGGCCGGCTCTCCTTAAGGAATCGAGAGAGTGAACGGTCACGTATTCGTTGACATCCTTGCGTTTTTCAAGGATGATATCGTTGATCTCCTCAGCGGAATTGCCGTTCTGTGCAAGCTTTGCGGCCTCGATCGCGAGCATCCCTTCGCCGAGGCAGGCATTAAGGGAATCGATACTATAAACGGTCTGGTCGGGATACTGCTCCTTCAGTTTTTTTGCAAGCACTGCCGAGGTGTTTACGGAGCCCGACTGCTTGCCCGAACATCCGATATATACGATATCGCATCCTTCCTTAAGGTATTTTTCATATACTCTCTGGAATTCCTCAACGGGTACCTGTGTGGTTGTTATGCGCTTTCCGCCGCGGATCGTGTCGTAAAACTTATGGACGTCCTCAGGTGTCCATGCAAGGTCCGCAGGCTTTTCGACGCCTTCAAACACCGTACGCATCATGCAGTAATCGATGCCGTATTCTTTCATGAGCCCTGTGGTAAGGTCAGAGCATGAATCTGTGATTATCTGTACTTTATTCATTATTTAACCTCCATGCTGCGAGCGCAGCGAGTAGCTAATGGTTGCATTTGTGCGAGGATTACGCAGCACAAATGCGATGTTTGAAAGTTTACTTTCAAACTTACTCCTTGCCAAATGAAAACTGCTTCCGCTTTCATTTTCCCATTATTGTTTTTTCGTAAAAAATGCTAATAGGTTTTTCTAAAACCAAACTAAACTGTTCATAAACTGAAAATAAACTTTTTGCACATTTAGGAATTCTTGAATAAATGCTTGTCATTATCCGTATTTTGTTTAGAATATATAATAGGTTCATGCAGATGAGCCTTCAAAAAGCTTTTTGAAATGAGGTACCACATGTTCAACATACTTGTTGCCGATGATGACAAAAACACAAGAAAACTCCTGCGGGCCGTGCTCGAACGCGATAACTACAATGTTATCACGGCCGAGGACGGAGAGGATGCGCTAAAAAAAATAGAGAACAACCACATTGATCTTGTCGTACTTGATGTGATGATGCCAAAAGTCGACGGTTATGAGTTTACGAAGACAATAAGGGAAAACGACAACAGCCTTCCGATCCTCATGGTTTCAGCAAAACAGCTTCCGGACGACAGGCATAAGGGGTTTATCGTCGGGACCGACGATTATATGACAAAGCCAATAGACGAGCAGGAGATGCTGCTTCGCATAAAAGCGCTGCTAAGACGCGCAAAGATAGTAAGCGAGCACAGGATCGAGATAGGAGAAGTAGTCGTTGACTATGACACCCTTACGGTCACAGGACACGGAACGGTGCAGGAGCTGCCGCCAAAGGAGTTTATGCTCCTTTACAAGCTTTTGTCATATCCCGGAAAGATCTTTACAAGGATCCAGCTTATGGACGAAATATGGGGAATGGACTCCGACAGCGGCTGGGAGACAGTCACGGTGCATATAGGCAGGCTGCGCAAGCGCTTTGAAGGTTTTGACGAGTTTACGATAGAATCCGTGCGCGGTCTCGGATATAAGGCCGTAAAGAATGTATGAAAAAGAACAGATATATTGAAAATATCAATAAATTGCTTATCCCGCGTTTCGGGCAGAAACGTTCAAGGACTTCGCTTACGGTTATCTTCGCGCTGGCCGCATTTGCTGTATTCCTTGCCGGAGTTGCGGTAGTTGCCGTTCTCTCCGTGATCCTTGTAAATACCGGTGTCCTCGCCACGGACGTTCCCGGCTCGGAAGGGTCGGTCACACTTGTTGACGGCAACAAATTGCTAATGATCATGCTGCTTACAAGCCTTGTAACGGGTGCAGCATGGGCATTTATCTTCGGCAACATTTTCATGAAACCGATCAATCAGGCTGTGAACATGATGAACAGGCTTGCCTCCGGTGATTTTAAGGTAAGGCTCGATCCGCCAGGGCGCTTTACGAGATTTCCGGTTGTAAAGGAGCTTACGGACAGCTTTAACACCATGGCATCGGAGCTTGACAAGACCGAGATCCTTCGTTCAGATTTCGTCAACAACTTTTCACATGAGTTCAAGACTCCGATAGTATCTATCGCAGGCTTTGCAAAACTGCTGAAAGAGGGCAACCTCTCAAAAGAAGAGGAGCAGGAGTATATCAATGTTATAGAAGAAGAATCCATGCGCCTTGCGGAAATGGCGAAAAAGGTGCTTGAACTTACAAAGATCGAAAACCAGACTATCCTTTCGGATATAGCCGAATACAATCTTTCGGAGCAGATCCGAACCTGTTTCCTGCTCCTCGAGAGCAAGTGGGAGAGCAAGGAGATCGAGTTTTCGCTTGATTTCAGGGAACATAACATAATGGCAAACGAGGCGCTGATGCATGAGGTATGGATCAACCTGCTCGATAATGCGATCAAATTCACGACTGTAAAAGGATTTGTAAAGGTGGATGTAGACGACAACGACAGCTACATCACCGTAAAGATCATGAATACCGGAAGTACAATATCGGAAGAAGACAAGAAAAAGATATTCTCGAAGTTTTATCAGGCGGATCCGTCGCATGCTACGGAAGGCAACGGCATAGGACTTGCGGTATGCAAGAGGATAGTAGAGCTGCATCATGGCATACTTGATGTGGATTCGGGTGACGGCAAGACTACTTTTATTGTTGAGATCCCCAAAAAACAAAGTTACAGCGCTTAAAAAAAATTAGCCGTACGGCTAAGGAGGAAGTTTGAAAGTAAACTTTCAAACAGCGCATTTGTGCTGCGTAATCCTCGCACAAATGCAACCATTAGCTGCTCACTGCACTCGCAGCATGGAGGTTAAAATATGGCAGACATAGATGCTTTATGCGAAGAATGCATGTATCTTGAATATGATGAAGAACTGGAAGAGTACAACTGCTCGCAGGTTTACGCAGATGAAGACGATTACGCGAGGATGGCATCATCAAACGGGAAGATGTGCCCTTATTTCAGACGGGGCAATGAATATACGATAGTGAGGAAACAGAACTGATGAGATACCCGAAATTCTTACCCGAAAATGGCAGGATAGGTTTCGTTTCGCCGTCTTACGGCTGTGCGACGGAGCCCTATAAAAGCGCTTTTGAACACGCACTTGAGAAATTCAGGGAGGAAGGCTTTACACCGATTGTCGGACCCAACTGTTATAAGACAGACGGCGTAGGAATTAGCAGTACGCCTAAGAATTGCGCAAAAGAATTTATGGATTTCTACACAGGAGATCCGGATGTGCTTATCTCCTGCGGAGGCGGTGAGCTTATGTGCGAGATACTGCCGTACGTGGATTTCGAAAAGCTTAAAAGCGCAGAACCCAAGTGGTTCATGGGGTACTCAGACAATACAAATCTTGGATTCCTTCTTACAACAATATGCGAAACAGCGAGTATTTACGGGCCATGTGCCGCCGCCTTCGGAATGGAGCCAAGACACGAAGCCATAGCCGATGCATGGGATCTTATCTGCGGGAAAAAGCTTGAATTCAGCTCTTATCCGGGGTTTGAGATCCTGGCCGTTAAGGATGCGGAAAATCCGCTTGCACCATACAATATCACGAGAAAACCAACGCTTCGGTTTGACGGTTCGTTTAAGGATAAGCCTGAGCTCACCGGAAGCTCCTTTACGGGGCGGCTTACGGGCGGATGTCTTGACTGCCTTATAAACCTTGTTGGGACAAGATTTGACAGGGTTAAAGAATACATCAAAAGACACAGCGAAGAAGGCATCATCTGGTTCATTGAATCCTGTGAGCTCGGGATCATGGGCATAAGACGCGGTCTGTGGCAGCTTGAGCAGGCAGGCTGGTTTGAAAACGTAAAGGGTTTCGTAATCGGCAGACCGATGCTTTTTGAAGCCGAGGATTACGGGATGGACCGCTATTCTGTCGTAACATCTGTTCTTTCAAAGTATAATGTTCCGATAGTGCTTGATGCGGATCTTGGGCATCTGCCTCCTGCGATCCCGCTTATAAACGGCAGTATGGCGACTGTGACCGTGCTTGGGGACGAGAAGATCGGAATACGGATGGAGATGAAATGAGTTTTGAAAAACACAGCTTTTACGGCGTTTAAGGCGGGGAAACATGGGCGTTTGGATAATCGCAACTATATTTGCGTTCTTTGTTAAATGGCTTTGCGGATTCGGAAATACCCTTGTTTTCACATCCGTCATGAGTTTTGGAACGGACAACATTGATATTTCGCCAGTCGACCTGCTTTTGGCGTTTCCGAGCAACATTGTTCTGGCGTGGAAAAACAGAAAGCATATCAACAAAAAAGTGGTGATCCCACTCATCCTGCTGGTGCTGGCAGGGTGCCTGCCTGGCGCGTTCCTGCTTAAGTACGTGGATGCATCGAAGATAAAGATCGTGTTCGGCGTGGTGATCATTCTGCTTGGGATAGAGATGATCTTAAGAGACGCCAATATTCTTGTGCTTAAGGAATCAAAGGTTGCGCAGACTGTGATAGCGATCCTTTCAGGCATTTTGAGCGGAATGTTTGGAATAGGAGCGCTCCTTGCGGCATATGTCAGCCGCATCACGAAATCCGCCGACGAGTACAAAGGGAGCATAAGCGCAGTCTTTATCGCGGATAATATATTCAGGATAATCCTTTACAGCGCAATGGGGCTTATGAGCCTTACGGTGCTAAAGCGCGCCGCGATAATGCTGCCGTTTGTCTTCGGAGGCCTGTTTATAGGGATTCTGAGTGCAAAGATCCTGAACGAGCGGATAGCTAAGTGGCTGGTAATAATTCTGCTCATTATTTCAGGGATCATGCTGATAGTAAGCTGAGCCGGGCTGTCCCAACCTGGCTCAACAGCGCAGCACAGGCGAAAAAGATCAATATCTCACAGACACTTCAGGAGGCTTTGATAGCCAAGATAAAGGCAGGGGTATGAACAGCAGGATCATAGAAAACGCTATCGAATATATAAAGACATTGTTCGCGGATAAAGCGGACGGGCATGATGCGGAGCACACGATGCGCGTTTACCGCAATGCGATGGACCTTGCGGGGCAGTACGCGGAATGCGATAAAGAGATCGTGGCTATAGCGGCGCTTCTTCATGATGCAGATGACCATAAGCTGTTTAACACCGAAAACAATGCAAATGCACGGACTTTTCTGGGAATGCAGGGAATTGAGCCCGAAACGATAGAGCGGATCTGCGATATCATAAATTCCATTTCATTCAGTAAAAACAAGGGGAAAACTCTTTCAAGCCTTGAGGCAAAGATAGTACAGGATGCAGATAGACTGGACGCGATAGGTGCCATAGGTATCGCCCGTACATTTGCATATGGAGGCGGAAAAGGCCGGTCACTCGAGGCCGGGATCGGGCATTTCCACGAGAAGCTGCTGCTCTTAAGAGACCTGATGAACACGAAAGAGGCGAGGCGCATCGCGGAAGAAAGGCACGCATTTATGGAGCAGTTTCTTAAAGAGTTTGAAAAGGAAACAGGGGCTGTTTAAAAAACACTTGAAATTTCCCTCCTGATACTGTAGTATAATTCTTGTCTGTACGACTGGCGGATAAGTGGATGAACCACATGGGAGTACAGACGTTCTAGCCGACCGCCTGGGCAATTGGTCCGGGGCAGGTCGTCTTTTTTTATCTGAAAATGATGAGCCTCCGACGGACAAAGAAAAGTCAGGAGGAAGAATATGAAACTCATCTCACTCAACGAACATCTTGAAAAAACTTCGTATCCGGGCCGCGGGATCATGATCGGAAGATCTGCCGACGGCAAGAAGGCAGTAACTGCGTACTTTATCATGGGACGAAGCGAGAACAGCCGCAACCGCGTGTTTGTGGAGGATGGCGAGGGCATCCGTACACAGGCCTTCGACCCTTCAAAGATGACGGATCCGAGCCTTATCATCTACGCACCCGTCAGAGTCTTAAAGAACGACACTATCGTTACAAACGGCGACCAGACGGATACTGTCTACGACGGCTTTGAGAAGGGCCTTACCTTCGAACAGTCGCTCCGTTCACGCGAATTCGAGCCCGATGCACCCAACTACACACCCAGGATCTCCGGCGTTATGCACGTAGAAAATGGCGAATACAGTTATGCTATCTCTATCCTTAAGAGCGCAAACGGCGACCCGGCTTCGTGCTCAAGATACACCTTCGATTACAGCGCACCTAAGGCAGGCGAAGGCCGCTTTATCAGCACATACATGGGCGACGGAAGTCCTCTTCCGAGCTTTGAGGGCGAGCCTCTTGCAATTACGGTAGACGGCGATATCGACACCTTCACAAACGGCATCTGGAACAGCCTGAATGCTGATAATAAGGTGTCGCTGTTCACACGCTTCATTGATATCGAGACAGGGCTCTACGAGACAAGGATCATAAACAAAAACAGATGAACGCAATCTGCGAAAATACAAAAACAGGCGGAAACCCGCCGATACGGAGGATTTAGAACATGAAAGAATTTGAATTAAAATACGGATGCAACCCCAACCAGAAACCTGCGAAGATCTTCGCACAGGACGGCGGCGAGCTGCCCTTAAAAGTCCTTAACGGCCGCCCGGGATATATCAATTTCCTTGATGCCCTTAACGGCTGGCAGCTTGTAAGAGACTTAAAGAAGGCAACAGGCCTTCCCGCTGCAACTTCTTTTAAGCACGTTTCCCCTGCCGGCGCTGCTGTTGGCCTTCCGCTTTCGGATACACTTAAGAAGATCTATTGGGTTGACGATCTTCCGGAGCTTTCCCCGATCGCTGCGGCCTACGCACGCGCAAGAGGCGCTGACCGCATGTCTTCTTACGGTGATTTCATCGCACTTTCCGATGTTTGCGACGTTTCCGCCGCACAGCTCATTAAGAGAGAGTATTCGGACGGTATTATCGCTCCCGGCTACGAGCCCGAGGCACTTGAGATCCTCAAGGAAAAGAAGAAGGGCGCATATGCCGTTATCGAGATCGATCCCGATTACGTTCCCGGTCCCATCGAGCACAAGGATGTTTTCGGCATCACCTTCGAGCAGGGCAGAAACGATCTTGACGTTACGGATGAGCTTGTTTCCAACGTTGTTACGGAAAACAAGGATATCCCCGAGTCTGCAAAGCGTGATATGAAAGTTGCGCTCATCACCCTTAAATATACACAGTCCAATTCCGTTTGCTATGTAAAGGACGGTCAGGCAATAGGTGTTGGCGCAGGCCAGCAGTCGCGTATCCATTGCACACGTCTTGCCGGAACAAAGGCAGACAACTGGCTGCTCCGCCAGAGCCCGAAGGTTCTCGGCCTCTCTTTTGTTGACGGCTTAAAGCGCGCAGAGCGTGACAATGCCATCGACCTGTATATCGGCGAGGATTACATGGATGTGCTTGCAGACGGCAAATGGGAAAAGATATTTACAGTTAAGCCGGAGGTGTTTACAGCAGAAGAGAAGCGCGCATGGCTTGATCAGGCTGAAGGCTGCACCCTCGGATCCGACGCATTCTTCCCGTTTGATGACAACGTTGAGCGTGCCTACAGAAGCGGTGTTCGCTACATCGTTCAGCCCGGCGGCTCCATCCGTGATGATGATGTTATCCGCTGCTGCAACGAGCACGGCATCGCAATGGTATTCAACGGCGTGAGACTGTTCCACCACTGATAACTCATAAAATATGAAAAGCTCCTGTCTTTTGGCAGGAGCTTTTATCGTTGCAGACATTTTCAGGCTTCAAAACCCTTCCTTCTCTTTTTCCATCTGATAAAGGTCATCAAGACTCTTTAAACTCTCGGGAAACAGGTAAATCGAGGTTTTGCTGAAGTATTTGGGTTTATAATTTATTATCAGATCGGCGGTGGTCTCGTCAATCACATCAGGCTTTTCAAGCGGGTTGAGGATAACGTGCCACTTGACTATCTTGTAGGTGAGCGCAGTATAGACCCTTGTTCCGCCGTCTTTATAGAGCCCGCTTGGAATCGGAACAAACAGGATAAGCAAAAGCAATATTATCAGGAGAATCCCGATCAGTTTCTTTTTATTCATTACAGGTGAAACCTCTTTTTCAGTTCCTCACGGACCTGACGGCCTTTAAATATTATCGCGCCCGCAAAGAGCGTAATGCTTATGATAAGGCAGATGCTCCAGGTGAGGGGCATTTCTTTGTGGATAAGGTGCATGACAAGGTAGGGGACCGTGCCGAACAGAAGACCTGAAAGCAGGTACGACATTGAATTCCCTTCTTTGTCCACAAGCGTAAGTACAAAGTTTGCGATAAGCGCACCCGAAATGGTCACAGGCACGATCCAATCGCGTACAAGCCACAAAAAGCCGAAGAAGTGCGATGTGATGAGCAGCAGGACCAGTATGATGAAGACCACCCAGGTGACGGTCCTTGCGGTGGAGTTTCCGGGCTTAAAAAGCCTTACGATCAGGAATTCCACGGCTATTATCCACATGGCAAGGAGAAGGCTCCAGTGGAGTCCGGGAAAACCGGGAATGCGGATATTGCGCAGAAAATCAAGCCCGAGGCTTGCTATTATCACTGCCCAGGCAATGAACATCTGCAGTTTGTAGATGAACGACTGAAACTGCAGCTCCGTGCGGTCGGGGAAATAAGGAGCCTCGCCTTCGCCTGTGAGGCGGCTCTGGCAGAGCGGACATTT
This sequence comes from Lachnospiraceae bacterium, assembly GCA_016280395.1. Classification (GTDB taxonomy): domain Bacteria; phylum Bacillota; class Clostridia; order Lachnospirales; family Lachnospiraceae; genus SZUA-448. Next base: position 12,984 of record JAEEGQ010000022.1, read on the forward strand.
TTCCGGGTTCCCGCCGACATCTATTTTACAATACGGACATTTTTTCATTAACGGACAACCTCCGTAGCATAAACTTTGATCTCTGTTCCCAACTCAACAAGGCTCCGGACGAAATTCTTCACCACCGTTGTATTAAAATACGGCGAGGTAACACCAAGTGTCAGCTCATCCCTGTAGCTAAAAATGGTGGAGAAAAGATTGTTCGAGCTGCAAAAACCGCTGTAGCTCAAGATCTCGTCGCCGATCTCTGCCGGCGGCTTCTGGACTCCGAGGTTGGACATCACCATAGACACTTTCCTGTCGGAAACCGCAGTGACATTCCTTACAACGAACTGTTTGATGAACAGCGGAACGGCGCGTATCGGCGCGACAAATTCCATGGTCTCGTATCTGTCCATGTTCTTTTTGATATTCTCTTCAGACAGCTGCTCCTTCAGAGTGGCCTGAAACTCTTTGGCAAGCTCTTCAAGGGTGATATCCTTATCGAAAACATGTGTTATGTTGATATTGTTAAAAAAGTTCCTTGAAGTCTTAGAAGGATAGTAGTTGCGCAGGTTTACGGGAATGGATATGGTAACCGGCTTTTTGCGCTTGCGCGCGGGCATTTCGTCGCGTATTGCGGTCATCCACACCGCCCCAAGGAAGCTTGTTAACGAAACTCCCATGCTTTTTGCTTTCGCAAGCACCTGCGATGTTGACATATGGAGCTCAAGGAACTGGAGCTGGTCGTAGGGAAGTTTGAATCCGCCCGGGTGGTATGCGTATTTTTCGCTGGTGCGCTTAAGACGCAGATTACCGAAAAACTGCCTGTAGCTGTCCTGTGTAAGGTCGTCTGCGGAAGCACCGGAGTGAAGTACCACATCCTCAAAATTACCGGGATATTTAAGCTTCAGGTAGTGTACCGCTATGATGTTTAAGAATTCCAATGCGCCCGTTCCGTCGGTAAGGGCATGGAAGATCTCAAGATTTATCCTGTTTCCGAAATAACTTACCTGATAATGCAGCGAGGCCTTTGCGGGAGAGTAGAGCAGTTCGCACATCCTGCCGTTTTCCTCTTTTACTACGGGCTTTATATCTGTATCTTCGATGTAATGCCAGAAAAAGCCGCGCCTGATGCGGACCTGGACCTGCGGGCGGTCCTGTATCGCCAAAAGCAGGGCAGACTGCAAAAGTTCGGGGTCTATAGGCTCCTTTAAGACACAGCTTACCCTGAAGGTGCGTGTATCACGTTTTGAGACGGAAGCCAAAAAGACTTTGGCTACATTATCGGTTCTATACCAGTTGTTACCTGCCATATCAAACTCCATGCTGCCTAAAGTGCAGCTGTGATCATTATTTTTTGATATCTCCGTATATCTTGGAGGAAACATGCGCCGATAAGCGCTTTAAAGCCTGGGCCGCTATCGGGAGGGGCATCTGCTGGTAAACATGCCAGCCGTCCTCATCAAGATCGAGGGTGACGTCTCCGTCAAGCTCAAGTATCTTGTCACGAAGGCGCAGGCTGTCATCGAGCAGGATCTCGTTCCTGCCGGCCATTATATAAACGTGCGGAAGCCCGGAAAGTGTACCTGACAAGGGGCTGAAACGGGGATCGTCATCGGAGCCCTGACCGGCGATATACACCTTTGCCGCCTCTGTAACGTATTCCTTTGTGAGGATCGGATCCATATTCTTGTAGGTTTCGTAGGAGGGCGCCGTTGCCGTCATATCTGTCCAGGGACTGAAGAGCAGCAGCATGTCCGGAAGCTTTTTCCCCTCCGCGAGGAGCTTCTGCGCAAGGCAGAGCACAAGGTTTCCGCCCGCGGAATCTCCTGCAAAGAGAATACGTTCGGGAGGATACAGCCCGGTAAGATATTCAAAAACCTTTACGGCATCTTCAAGTGCGGCCGGATAAGGGTGCTCCGGCGCAAGCCTGTAGTCAAAAGAAAAAGTAGTAAAACCTGTGGAGAGAGCGAGCTTCGCGCCAAGGATCCTTGCATAATTCAGATTCCCCGTAACATATCCGCCGCCGTGGGCATAAAGGATCGCATACCCCGGGTTATGTGCAAGCTCCGGCGTTATCTCTTCACAGTTTATGCTTTCCACGCAGAAGGGCGTTACCGTGATGTTTTCCCTCGGCGCAGTCAGAAGCCCGGCGCGTTCCATGCCTTTTCTGTGGCGCTTTAAGGACGCCTCATCCATGGAATTGCCAAGCAGCGAATTGACGGCCTTTAAGGTCTTCATCAGAGTGCCGTTCAGGTTTATGAGCTTTTTCTGCTTTTTTCTTTCTTTCCGATCCATAACCGTGCTTTCATCGATGGTTTATATCTTTTTGCGGGAATATTATAACACTCGTATAAGTATTATGCCACAAATGCTTTTTTTTGCAAGTGTAACGGAAAGGAGACACCGGCAGACGACCTCTGTGACCCATTCCGCGGAGTATCTTGACACGGCAGGGATTCTTAATTATACTCCTGTGTAGGGGCAGGTACGGACCGGTCCTTAATTTTTCGCCGGTGCGTCAGCGCGTGCCGTCTGACCGCCAAGGAGGTTTTTTATGGGAATAACCTATTTCGAAGACAATAAGGTGTTTAAGCTTGACACCAACAGATCCACGTACATTATCCACATACTCGGCGATGAGAAGTTTGTATCGCACGTTTATTACGGGCATAAGCTTGACAGCCATAAGCTGAATTACCTGATGCTGATGGGGCAGGAGCCTGTGGCCTCTAAGCCCATGGACCGCGACAGGCTCGGGTTTATGAGCAATTTCCCGAAGGAATATCCTACAGCAGGTCTTGGGGATTTTAAGGAGGATGCTTTAAGTATCCGCAGAAAGAACGGAACATTTGCGGTGGGCCTGAATTATAAAAGCCATAACATCTATAAAGGCAAAAAGGCTCTTAAGGGACTGCCGCATGCCTTTGGAACGGAAGAAAACGTAACGACGCTGGAGCTTATCTGTGAGGATGCGCCGACAGGCCTTGAGATCACGCTTAATTATTCGGTTTTTGAGGATACCGATATTATCGTCCGCAGCACGACCATAAAGAATGCAGGAAACGAATCCCTGTATCTGACAAGAGCCTTAAGTGCTGCAATGGATTTTGACAACGACAACTACGACATCCTTACTCTTTACGGCGACTGGGCCAAAGAGGCACAGATCAGCAGATGCCCCCTTACCTACGGGAAACACGGGGTAGAATCCGTAAACGGAAAGTCAGGTGTAACATATCAGCCTTTTATAGCCGTTCTGCAGCATAATGCGGATCAGGACAAGGGCGAGGTTTACGGAATGCATTTCATCTATTCCGGAAATTTCCTTGCAAACGTTTCAATGGTGCACTATGAGAAGGTGCGCATGGTAATGGGCATAAGCCCTTACAACTTTAACTGGCTGCTTGAACCCGGCGAAGAGTTCCAGACTCCCGAGGCGGTACTTGTACACAGCGAAGAAGGTATCGGCGGCATGACAAGGAGCCTGCATGACTTTTACAGGGATCATGTGATCCGCAGCAAATATGTTCATAAGAAACGCCCCGTCCTTATAAACAACTGGGAGGCAACATATTTCGATTTCAATTCCGACAAGCTTGTTTCGATCGCGGAAGAAGCGGCAAAGAGCGGCATTGAAATGCTGGTCATGGATGACGGCTGGTTTGGGATCCGCAATGATGATTCACGCGGGCTCGGCGACTGGTTCGTTAACGAAGACAAGCTTCCGGGCGGCTTAAAACCGCTCGTTGACAGGGTAAATGCCCTTGGAATGAAATTCGGTATCTGGTTTGAGCCGGAGATGATCTGCCCTGTTTCGGAGCTTTATGAACAGCATCCTGACTGGGCGATAGCACTTCCTGACCGCAAGCCTGCCTGCTCACGCAGCCAGTATGTGCTCGACCTTACCCGTGAGGAAGTTGCGGATGCGGTCTATAAGATGGTTTATGATGTCTTAAAGAGCGCAAACATCGAATATGTGAAATGGGATATGAACCGCCAGCTTTGCGATATAGGCAGCGCAACACTGCCTCCGGAGCGCATGGGCGAGTTCCATCACAGATACATGCTTGCCGTATACAGAATGCAGGAAAGATTACTTACGGACTTCCCGGATCTGCTCCTTGAAAACTGCTCGAGCGGCGGAGCACGCTTTGACCCCGGAATGCTCTTCTACGGTCCGCAGATCTGGGCGTCCGACGATTCCGACGCCATAGAGCGCCTTTCCATCCAGGAGGGGCTTGGAATGCTCTATCCCCTTTCGTCCATCGGCGCTCACGTTTCCGACTGTCCGAACCACAATACCGGCCGTACAACGCCGTTTGAGACAAGAGGCATCGTTGCAATGGCCGGAACCTTCGGCTATGAGCTTGACATAACCAGGATACCCGAAGCCGACAGGGCGCAGATACCGGGACAGGTAAAACGGTATCATGAGGTAAATCACATTGTCCGTGACGGCGATTATTACAGGCTTGCGCAATATTCCGAGAATAACAGGTGGGATGCTTACATGTCCGTAACGAAGGACAAAAAAGAAGCCCTTGTCACATACGTGAGGGTCATCAACCGCGTATGCGAAAAGCCCGTGAGAGTAAAGCTTAAGGGACTCGATCCTGCAAAGACTTATACAGTCGAAGGAGAAGACCGTACCTATACGGGCGAGGAACTTATGTATGGCGGAATAGTATTTGATACTCCGTACGGAATGGGCGATTTCAAGGCAAAAATGCTTCACATCAAAGAAAAATAGAAAATACTTGCATTTTAGTTGAAAATGTGATACAATTAGCGCAGTATCGGGAAAAATTTCGATATTGCGCTAATTGGGTTTTAGGTCTGTTTTTATTTTTCAAGGAGGTTGTAATGTTCTCGGTCGGTGAGTATGTTGTACATCGCAGTAACGGTATCTGCCGGATAACCAAAGTGGCCCCGCTTCCCGCCGAAATGGGAGGCAATGATAAGGATTATTATTTTCTTACGCCCCTTAATTCAAGAGGCGAAGTTTTCACGCCCGCAGAAGAGGACAACAACAACATTCGCAAGGTGATGACGAAGAAAGAGGCCATGAAGCTTATCGAACAGATCCCGTATATCGAGGATACTCCGATAGATAACGACAAGCTCAGGGAGGCTCATTATAAAGAGGCCATCCGCAGCAACGACTGCACCGAGCTTGTCAAGATAATCAAAACTCTTTACAGCCGCAGGCAGGCGCGATTTGCCGTCGGAAAGAAGAGTACCGCAAGCGAAGAACGGTATTTTAAGCAGGCTGAGGACAGCCTTTACAATGAGCTTGCCTTTGCGACGGGCAAAGACAAGGATAATGTCAAAGAGCTCTTTGCGGAAAAAGCAAAAATGGAATGACAGACAATACCTCCTTTCAGGCTGGTTTAAACTAGAGGGGACCGGGATCGTGCTTTTGCATGATCCCGGTTTCCGTGTTTACGGGCAATACGCAATAAACACTTGCATAATAGGCTTTGCTTTGCTAAAATAAGAAATGATATCCTAAGGGAACATTTCGAAAAAGAGGTGTTTCCTTAGACAGTATGCTTTTCAGAGGGAACAATATATTATGGCCGGTTTTTTTAATTTAGATAATCCGATCTTTACTTTTATCAACAAATTTGTCGATCTGCTGTTTTTAAGCGTCATCACGGATGTAATCTGTCTGCCCGCCCTGTTTTTCGGGATACTGACATTTGCTTCGACCGAAGGCTTTTATCTTGTGTTTGCGCTTGCGTTCGTGGTTTTTACGGCACTTATCGGCCCGGCACTTGCGGGGATATATTATTCAACGGTGAAATCGATCAGAAGGCAGCGGAGTTACGCCGTAAAAGAGTATTTCAGGGGATACAGGAACAATTTTAAATTCGGAGCCATAACAGGCGCTCTTTACGGACTTTTCGGGACCATACTGTTCTTAGACCTTTATGTAACGGGAAAGGCACCTGAAGGGACCCAGAGCGACACGGCCCGTTTTATCTTCCAGTCCGTGTTCAAGGCACTGATACTGCTGCTTGCCATGCTCTTCGTGTATGTTTTCCGTGTTATGTCGCGTTTTTCGATGACATACAGAAGCACGGTATTCTCGTCGTTTATGATGTCGATAAAGCATCTTCCCACAACACTTCTGCTGCTCCTTATCTCAGCATTCTTCTGGCTCGGGCCTGTGGGATTTGCGTATCTGATGGGTGCAACCGCGCTTGATCAGTATGTGGTCGTGTGCCTGCCATTTTATCTGATCTTCCCGGGACTTGACAGCCTTGTTTCGTCCTTTGTGCTTGAGCGCGTTTTCAAGATATATACAAAGAAGATGATGGAAGACAAGAAGGACGGCGAAGAAGGCGAAGACAGGGAAGACCGCTGGTATCTGGAGTAAAAACCACCGCTTTTGCGGTATAAAGAATGAACTGTAGGAGATGTGGATTATGGACGGAGTTATGTATCAAATGATGAACTGGCCGGAGATAGAGGCTGTTGTTTACTCCGAGCACGACAAACCAAAGCAGATACTCGGGGCGCATGTACATCCCGAAGGTGTGCTCATCCAGGCGTTTTTCCCGGATGCAACAGGGGTTTCCGTCGTGACCGGAAACAAAAAGACAGAAATGGAGCAGGTCGATCCTGCGGGCTTCTTTGCATGCCTGCTGCCAAGGACCACCGTTCCGTCCTACACCTATGAGGTCAGCTATCCCGACGGTTCAAAGGTTAAGGAAAAGGATATCTACAGCTTCCCCGATGTTTTATCGGAGGATGAACTTGATCTTTTCTCAAAAGGCATCAATTACAGGATATATGACATACTCGGCGCCCATGAACGTGAGATAAACGGTGTTAAGGGCGTGCTGTTCGCAGTGTGGGCTCCCTGCGCGATCCGTGTGAGCGTTGCTGGCGAGTTTAACAACTGGGACGGGAGAAGGGCTCCGATGCAGCGTCATTCCGATTCCGGTGTTTTCGAACTGTTCATTCCGGGGATAACAGCCGGCGCCCTCTATAAATACGAGATAAAGAGCCGCGGCGGACTGACCTACTATAAGGCGGATCCTTATGCAAACGCCGCAGAGCTCCGCCCGGGAACCGCTTCTGTGGTTGCGGACCTTGACTCGTATGCATGGAAGGACAAGGAGTGGATGGACAAACGCAAGACGACGGACTATGACAAAGAGCCGTTCTTTGTTTATGAGATGCATTTAGGCTCCTTCAAAAAGCCCGACGAAAACAAGGACAGCTTCTACAATTACAGGGAGATCGCACCGCTGGTTGCCGAACATGTAAAGAAAACGGGATATACCCATATCGAACTTATGCCCGTTATGGAACATCCTTTTGACGGCTCATGGGGATATCAGGTGACGGGGTATTATGCTCCCACAGCCCGTTACGGAACACCGGAAGATTTCATGTATTTTGTGGATTATATGCATAAAAAGGGCATAGGCGTCATCCTGGACTGGGTACCGGCCCATTTCCCGAAGGATGCCTTCGGCCTTTCGAATTTCGACGGCACCTGCCTTTACGAGCACAAGGACAAGCGCAAGGGCGAGCACCCGCACTGGGGCACGCTGATCTTTAACTATGGTCGTCCTCAGGTCAAGAATTTCCTTATCGGAAGCGCCTTGTTCTGGACCGACAAATACCACGTCGACGGGATCCGCATGGATGCCGTTGCTTCCATGCTCTATCTTGATTACGGCAGGAACCCGGGCGAATGGATACCAAATGTATATGGCGGGAACGAGAACCTTGAAGCCATGGAGTTCATAAAGCATCTTAATTCGATATATAAGCAGCGTAAGGACGGCGCGCTGATCATTGCGGAAGAGTCCACAGCATGGCCGAAGATAACAGGCGACCTGAATGACGGCGGTCTTGGATTTGATTTCAAATGGAATATGGGCTGGATGAATGATTTCACCGAGTACATGAAGCAGGATCCCCTCTTCAGGAAAGGCTGCCACGGAGCCCTCACCTTCAGCATGATGTATGCTTACAGCGAGAAATTCATTCTGGCTCTTTCCCATGACGAAGTGGTTCATGGCAAGGGCTCGCTCATCAACAAGATGCCGGGCTACGAAACGGACAAGTTTGCGAATCTGCGCGCAGCGTACGGTTTCATGCTCGGACATCCCGGCAAGAAGCTGTTGTTCATGGGACAGGATTTCGCCCAGAAACGCGAGTGGAGCGAGGAAAGAAGCCTTGACTGGAACCTGCTCGAGGAACCGCTTCATGCGAAAATGCTGCATTTCATGCAGGAACTCCTAAAGCTTTACAGAAAGTACCCCTGCATGTACATAAAGGATTTTGAACCGGAAGGTTTTGAATGGATGAGCTGCCAGGATGCCGACCACAGTATCGTAAGCTTTGTGAGGAGAGGCGGAAGTGATGATAAACAGCTGCTGTTCATCTGCAACTTCACACCTGTGTCTTACGAGGCAAGGCCCCAGGCAGTACCTTATGCGGGGTCTTTCAAGGAGATATTGAACAGTGATGCCGAAGAATTCGGCGGTACGGGAGTTTCAAACCCGAAGGCCATAAGGTCAAAGGCCGTTCCTTTCGACGGTAAGGACAATTCCATTCTTGTCAATATCCCTCCTCTGAGCGTTATCGTGTTTACCTGCACGAGCGATGAGGAAAAGAAGGCAGAGAAAGCAGAAAAGGCAGAAAAGGCAGGGAAAGCAGCCGGATCCGCAAAGAAGGAAACGGTAAAGAAGCCTGCGGCAAAGAAGAGCGCGAAAGAAACGGCAGGAGATATAAGCGCGACCGCAAAGAAGCCTGCAGCAAAGAAGACAGCCGTAAAGAAAACGGCAGCAAAGTCTTGAAGTAACTGATGGAACAACATCATTTTGGGATTGTAAAGAAAACAGTCCGATTGGAGACCGGTATGGGTAATATGATCAGCGATATCTTTGGGATCGACACTTTTGACGACCGCGTGATGCGGGAGAGACTGGAGCCTTCTGTTTATGAGGAACTTCAGGACACAAAGAGCAGCGGCAGCGACCTTTCGCCCGAGGTGGCGGAGGCAGTGGCCGGGGCAATGCGCGACTGGGCCGTGGAACGCGGTGCCACGCACTATGCCCACTGGTTCCAGCCTATGACGGGAACAACTGCCGGAAAACAGGATTCTTTCATCGCTCCCGACAAAGCAGGGAACGGCCGTGCTATCATGGAGTTTTCGGGAAAAGAGCTTATAAAGGGCGAATCCGATGCTTCATCTTTCCCTTCGGGCGGTATAAGATCAACCTTCGAAGCAAGAGGCTATACGGCATGGGATTGTACATCCCCTGCGTTCCTGCTTGAAGATGCCGGAGTTACGGTACTCTGTATCCCGACCGCATTCTGTTCCTACAACGGGGATGCGCTTGACAAAAAGACGCCGCTCCTTCGCTCGATGGAGGCGATAGACAGGGCATCGGTAAGGCTGCTGCATGCCATCGGAAGGACAGATGTAAAACGTGTTTACTGTAATGTCGGACCGGAGCAGGAATATTTCCTTATCGACCGCAAAAAGTATTTAAGGCGCGACGACCTTATCTTTACCGGGCGTACGCTGTTCGGAACGAAACCGCCCAAGGGCCAGGAGCTTGACGACCACTATTTCGGGCTGCTCAAAGAGCGTGTTTCAGCATATATGGGCGAAGTCAACAGAGAGCTCTGGAAGCTTGGGATCTATGCAAAAACACAGCACAACGAGGCGGCACCCGCACAGCATGAACTTGCACAGCTTTATGCCGAGGCAAATATCGCCTGTGACGCGAACCAGCTTACCATGGAGGTCATGAAGAAGGTGGCTGTACGCCACGGTCTCGCGTGCCTTCTCGCAGAGAAACCGTTTGCGGGTGTAAACGGATCCGGCAAGCATAATAACTGGTCTCTTTCCACGGACAAGGGCGAGAATCTTTTCAAGCCGGGCAAGGTACCGCATGAGAACACGCAGTTCCTGCTCTTCCTTGCAGCCGTGATACAGGCTGTTGACAGATATCCCGAGCTTTTAAGGCTTTCGGCGGCAACTCCCGGAAATGACAGACGTCTTGGCGGCGCCGAGGCTCCGCCTGCCGTTATATCTGTATTTGTCGGCTCACAGCTTGAAGATATCCTTGACCAGATCGCAAGAAACGGCGATACAACAAGCTCGAAGAAGGGCGGAAGCATTGATGTCGGAGTGCATGCCCTTCCGCAGATAAAGCGGGACGCCACGGACAGGAACCGTACATCGCCCTTCGCATTTACGGGAAACAAATTCGAATTCAGGAGTGTTGGCGCCTCGCAGTCCATCGCCGATGCAAATGTAGTCATTAACACGGCTGTTGCGGAATCCCTTGATGAGTTCTCGGATATCCTTGAGGCTTCGGAAGACAGGGAAGCATGCGCAAAGCGCATTATCGCCAATTCCGTGAACAACCATCGCCGCATTATATTCAGCGGAGACGGCTACAGCGGGGAATGGCGTGAAGAGGCAAAACGCCGCGGCCTCGTTGAACTGCTCACAATGGTGGATGCGATACCGGCCTGGGTGGATGATAAAGCCGTAAAGCTGTTTGCAAAGGAGCACGTCCTTTCGGAAACCGAGCTTAAAGCCCGTGCGGAGATCTACTACGAATCCTACTCAAAGACCATCAATATCGAGGCGGAGACCATGATAGAGATGGCTTCGAGACAGTTCATACCGGCAGCGATCCGCTTTGCCGGGGAACTTGCAAAGAGCATTTCGTACATAAACAATGCGTCGAGCACGATAGGCGTGGGAACACAGGAGAGGCTCCTGACAATGGTGCAGGATTATCTTGCGGATGCGGAATCTGCTGTGCTCGACCTTAAAGCTGCGCTTGAAAAAGCGAAGAATACAAAGGATGAAAAAGAAAAGGCCGTAGTCTTCAGGGATGACGTGGTGCCGGTCATGGACAGGCTGAGAGCCCCGATCGATTCCCTTGAAGAGATAGTGGATAAGAGGCTTTGGCCCGTGCCTACATACGGCGACCTTATTTTTGAGATCTAAGGAATTGAAGTAAGTTATATGAAAAAGAGAACTACCTGTCTGCAAGGCGTAACGAGCAAGAGGACGATCGGGTTCATTGCTCTTGCGCTTTGTATTATGTTGCTTTCAGGGTGCGCTAAGCCGAATCTTGTGGCTGAACACATGACCCTGAACGGGACTTTTGCCCCGGCTACGCCAAGGCCTTCGGCTCCGGAGTACTCACCGACACCCGAAGCTTCGCCTACACCGACGCTTCCGGAAGAACCTGCCGGCGGAGAGGTTTCGCCGACTCCGACGCCTGAAGGCATAAAAGAAGGGACTCCGATACCGGATCCGACAAAGGAACCTACGCCGACACCCACGGAACAGCCCGCTACGCCGACGATACCGCCGACGACAGCGCCCGCAACACCGACGACTGTTCCTGCAACACCGACGACTGTTCCTGCAACACCGACGCCGACGGCTGTGCCGGTATCGCCTACACCGACACCGGTTCCGGCGACTCCGACACCGACATCGACACCGACTCCAAAGCCGCCTACGGCAACACCTGCGCCGGATAAACCGGCAGCAATACCATCGGGAGGCTCGGGATATTATTCAAAGAGCGGGAAGACAGAGCTTCCGCCCTTCAACGGGTATTCCTATGTTGTGACGGATGAGGACGGAACAGTACTCTGCTCATGGAACGGAGACAGATATATATATCCTGCGAGCACGATAAAGATGCTTACGGCGATCGTTGCGCTCGAATATCTTGATCTGAACACAGAGGTGACCGCAACAAAGGAAGCTCTTGCGCTTGTTCCGCAGGATGAGTGGAATTACGGCGTTGTTGAAGGGCAGACTTTCCCGTTGAGCGTGTGGCTGAGGCTCCTGCTCGTGAATTCGTGCGGAGATGCGGCCTTTGTGGTCGCACACAGATGTACCACGGTGATCACCGGAGCGGTCCAGAACAATATCAATGCTTTCCTGCAGGAGATGAACGCCACAGCCAAACGGATGGGGCTTACCCGCACGAATGTTGACAATCCGGTCGGGCTCGACATAGGCAATGACTATTCTAACATGTATTCCTCCGCGGAGGATATCGCGCTTCTGTGTGCAAAGTTCATGAAGTATGAGTATTTCGCGGAGATAGTAAAGCTTACGGAATATAAAGTACCGGACTGCACGCTTTCTGACGGGACGGTGATACCGGGAAAGACGATAAGAAACGGCAACCTGTATCTTTCAAATCCTGAGAAATACGGAAGCAAAGAGTTTACCGCCATAGGCTCAAAAACAGGTTCCACAAAAGCCGCGGGTCTCTGCATGGCAGTGACCGCTGTGGCAAAAGACGGAAGAAAGCTGATCTGCACATGTTTTGGTATCGGCGCTTCAGGTCTTAATGACGATAAATCAACAAAAGAAACACTTTACAGCCAGATGACGGCAATTATCGAGTATGCGATAAAGAACGAGTAAAACGAACACGATTATGAAAGGAAATACAAATGATCCAGGCAAGTAACATCACCCTGCGACTCGGAAAGAGAGCGCTTTTCGAGGACGTTAACATCAAATTCACGGAAGGAAACTGCTACGGTCTCATCGGCGCCAACGGTGCCGGGAAGTCCACATTCCTGAAGATCCTTTCCGGACAGCTCGAGCCCACAAAGGGTGAGATAATCATAACAAAGGGGCAGCGTCTGTCCTTTATGGTGCAGGACCATTTCAAATATGACGCATACAATGTGCTTGATACCGTTATCATGGGAAATGCGCGTCTTTATGAGATCATGAAGGAAAAGGACGCTATCTATGCAAAAGAGGATTTCTCGGAGGAGGACGGTATAAGAGCGAGCGAGCTTGAGGCTGAGTTTGCGACAATGAACGGCTGGGAAGCCGAGTCTGATGCAGCAACGCTCCTTAACGGGCTCGGAGTCGAGACGGAGCTCCACTACACCCAAATGAGCGAGCTTAACGGTGCGCTTAAGATCAAGGTGCTCCTTGCACAGGCGCTTTTTGGGAATCCGGATATCCTACTGCTTGACGAGCCCACAAACCACCTCGATCTTGAAGCGATCGAGTGGCTTGAAGAGTTCCTTATAAACTTTGACAATACGGTCATTGTCGTTTCTCACGACCGTTATTTCCTCAACAAGGTCTGCACGCAGATAGCGGATATCGACTACGGCAAAATCCAGCTTTATGCCGGAAACTACGATTTCTGGTATGAATCGAGCCAGCTCATGATCAAGCAGATGAAGGAAGCAAACAAGAAGAAAGAGGAGAAGATCAAGGAATTACAGGAATTTATCCAGAGATTCTCCGCAAATGCTTCAAAATCGAAGCAGGCCACATCGCGTAAGCGCGCTCTTGAAAAGATCGAGCTTGACGATATTAAGCCCTCGAGCAGAAAGTACCCTTACATTGACTTCAGGCCGCAGCGCGAGATCGGCAATGAAGTCCTTACCGTGAAGAACCTTTCAAAGACCATCGATGGTGTAAAGGTGCTCGACAATATTTCCTTTGTTCTCGGCCACGACGACAAGGTTGCTCTTGTAGGCTCGAATACAGCCGCAAATACGACCCTTTTGAAGATACTTGCCGGAGAACTCGAGCCGGACGAAGGAACCGTAAAATGGGGCGTAACGACGTCACAGGCATATTTCCCGAAGGACAACACCGCACTCTTTGCGGGTGAAGAGACGATAGTTGATTTCCTCATGCCCTTCTCTCCGGAGAAGGATGTGACCTATGTCCGCGGATTCATGGGCCGTATGCTCTTTGCGGGCGAAGAGGGATCGAAGCAGGTTAAGGTGCTCTCGGGCGGTGAGCGTGTGCGTGTAATGCTTTCGAAGATGATGATCATGGGATCGAACGTCCTTCTTATGGATGAGCCTACGAACCATCTTGACATGGAGTCCATCACGGCCCTGAACAACGGCCTGATCAAGTTCCCGGGCGTATGCATCTTTACTTCCCAGGACCACCAGTTCATACAGACCATAGCAAACAGAATCATAGAGATCATCCCTTCGGGTATGATCGACAAGATCACAACCTACGACGAATATCTTGAAAGCGATACTGCAGCGCGTAAGCGCCAGAAACTCGAGGTAAACAGCGAGGAGGATGATTGATGGGCAAAACGGCCGCAAAGCTTAAAACAGCCGTTGGCGATCATTTCACGCTTGGAGCCACCCGTGCCGGGAAAGCCGTTAATTTTGCGGTTTCTGTCCCGGGTGCCGACAGGTGTACTCTCGTGCTGTCCTTTGGCGGCGGCGAATATGAGACGGTGCTTGATGATGCATATCGCTTCGGTTCTGTTTTTGCGGTCAGGGTCTTTGATCTTCCGAAGGAATTTACTTACAGATACAAGGCTCTCGGAAGAGAGTTCACGGATCCTTATGCACGGAGCCTAAAAGGACGGACAGCCTTCGGTGAGCCTGTCGAAAAGACTTTTGGTGCGATCCTTAATGATACCTTTGACTGGAAGGGCGAAAAAAGGCCGGTACACGCCATCGAAGAGCTTGTGATCTATAAGCTTCATGTGCGCGGGTTCACAATGGATGAAAGTTCGGGTGTAAGGCATAAAGGGACTTACCTTGGTGTTACGGAAAAATTTCCGTATCTGAAAAAACTCGGTATAAACGCGATCATGCTCATGCCCTGTGTCGAGTTCGACGAATGCATGAACGACGAAGCCATGACGGTTCCGGTATATACAAAGGAACTTATGGACAAAGGCAGCTTCCACAGGGAAGAAAAGCCTGCAAAGCCTGCCAGAGTAAATTACTGGGGATACGGTGCAAAGGCTGATTATTTTGCCGTTAAAGCCGCTTATGCGAGTGACCCCGGGAATGCCGAAAAGGAATTCAAAAATCTCGTAAAGAACATGCATAAGGCCGGAATAGAGGTCTTTATGGAATTATCTTTTACAGGAAATGTAAATGCTCTGTTTGTTACGGATGTCCTGCGGTACTGGGTAACGGAGTATCACATCGACGGTTTCAGGTTTATAGGCATGCCTGTCCCGGATATCTGCATATCCTCGGACCCGTATCTTGCGGATACAAAGCTTTTTGCCGAATACTGGGACGAGGAGCGCGCCTACGGAGACGGCGCCATCCCGAGAACAAAGCATCTTGCCGTGATCGATGAGAGCTTCGAATATACCGCGAGGCGCTTCTTAAAGGGCGACGAAGGCATGGCAAACGGGTTTGCGGAATGCCACAGGCGCAACAACAAACGCAGCGCCGCGGTCAACATGATCGCAGACAGCAACGGATTTACCCTGTGCGATCTGTACTCGTATGATGTCAAGCATAACGAGACAAACGGCGAGAACAACCGTGACGGGCACGAGATAAACTACAGCTGGAACTGCGGCCGGGAGGGCGCGACCACAAGCAGAAAGATCCTGCAGACAAGGCTTGTGATGATAAAGAATGCACTGATGGCCTTGTTTACGGCGCAGGGAATCCCGATGATCCTTGCAGGCGATGAATTCTTAAACTCCCAGCAGGGAAATAACAATGCTTATTGCAGGGACGACAGCTGCGGCTGGGTAAACTGGAACAACAGAGGGACGGCAAAAGAGCTGATGCTCT
Source organism: Lachnospiraceae bacterium (assembly GCA_016280395.1). Taxonomy (GTDB): domain Bacteria; phylum Bacillota; class Clostridia; order Lachnospirales; family Lachnospiraceae; genus SZUA-448. The sequence goes on from JAEEGQ010000022.1 coordinate 28,548, forward strand.
TTACAAAAAGCCTGATCGGGCTCAGGAACGCGCACAAAGTGTTCAGGAATCCCGAGCAGCTGCGGCTTATGGATTATGTTTCTTACGGGTGCCCGGACCTTTCTTACCACGGACTTCGCGCCTGGGGACCGGATTTTTCGTATCACAGCAGGAATCTTGGCATGCTTTTTAACGGCAGCTATGCTCCGGCAAGGAACGGAGAGCCCGATGATGATTTTTATGTGATATTTAACATGGACTTTTTTGAACATGATTTTGATCTTCCGCTGGTGAACAAATCAGGCAAATGGGAGATCGTGATAAGCTCAAATCCCCAAAAGACCGGCGGGGAAGGAACGGCGCTTGACAGAAAATGTACCGTTCCGGCAAGATGCACGCTTATCCTTAAGGAGATATGATGTCTGCTTTTGTACTTAAGATAATAGCGATGGTAACCATGATCATCGACCACATGTCCGTTGTTTTCCTGCAGGATAACCTTACGCTTCTCAGGATCGGACGCAGCATCGGACGTCTTGCTTTTCCGATATTCTGCTTTCTGATCGTCGAGGGCTATCATCACACGAAAAATGTATGGAAATACATGCTGAGGCTCCTGATATTCGCTGTCATCTCCGAAGTTCCCTTCGATATGATGGCTGACGGGAAATTTGCGGCATGGGAGAACTTTAATGTGCTCTGGACACTGCTGTTCGGGCTGCTTGCGATCACTCTTGTGGATCTTCTGAAGCAGAAGTTTTACCCGATGCAGATGGGAATATACACGATCCTTTCCTGTATCGTGATATTTGCGACAGGACTAGGGGCAGAGTTCCTCGGTACCGATTACGGTATGTTCGGGGTTGTCGTGATCCTGATAATGTTCTTTGCAAGAGGGCATGTACTTGTAATGGCAGCGGGTTTTGCGATTGTCAGCATCTTTTATTATCAGTGGAACGTTACTCCGTACTTTGCGATATTTGCATTTATCCCGATCTATTTTTACAACGGCAAAAAAGGCCCGGACGACAAAAAGCTGTTTTATCTGGTGTATCCGGTACATATGGCAATACTCGGATTTGTCAATATGTTTGTGCTTTGAACCCGCTTTGGACGGCAGAAAAACTGAAGGTATTATATGCGCGCATTTGAGATAACAGAAGTAAAAGTTTTTATGTCAGCGCTGCTTGTAGGCAGCGTTTTTGACAATTTCGCGCTTTCTGAGCTTAAGATGAACAATGCCGGCGGCTTTGTCATCGACGGCCACAGGAACAGGGATTTTTATGATGATGATGAGTTTGAAGGGCTTCCGGAAAAGGAATTTCTTCTCTGGTCAGAAGTGAAGAACATAGTATATGACATGGTAAAAGGGAATAAACAGCCCATTTCCATGCAGATCGCCTTCAGGCTCAATTCAAGCAATACCGAAAAGACTGTGAACAATTCCGGAATAACGGTACCGCTCGATCAGATAGGCGGGATCTTCCTCAATATCAGGTATGACAGAACGGCGCTTACGGTAACGAGCGGAACATCGCTCAAGGCTTTTTCGATGGACCGTTCACTTGAGAACACATGGGATGAATTTGCGGAGAGATTCTTAAAGAAGAACCAGCTGTTATGAACAGCGTTCATTTTGTCACAAAAAAGCGGAGGTAGCCGGGTATGAAAGAAAAAAAGGCCATATTTCGGATGATATTAGTCTGTGCCATACTCGGCCTTGCCATGCTTGCGGCGCCGATGCGGGTAAAGGCGGACGATTTTGCAGTAACGGGGACCTTTAACCAGACAGATGCCCGCAACAGCTTAAAGGATATCAATGCTTTCAGGACCGGCAGCGACGCATGGTACTGGAACCAGAGCAACAGCCAGAAAATGTACCAGACAGGACTTGGGAACCTTGTATATGATTATGACCTCGAACAGATAGCCATGCAGCGCGCAGTCGAGATAGCGCTTACCTTCGAACATACAAGACCCGACGGTACTTCGTGGTTTACCGCAAGATATAACGGTACTGCATCATACGGCGAAAACATCGCTGCGGGATATGCCTCCGCCCATGCGGCATATGTCGGATTTCGTGAGGATAACGAAAAATATGCCGGACAGGGGCACCGCAGGAACATGCTCGATACTTCGTATAAAGCGGTTGGTCTTGCAAGCTTCACATATAATGGTATAACCTTTTTTGTTCAGGAATTCAGCAGCTTTGTGAAGAATACAACTGCAACAACTGCGCTCAACGGAACAGGCACAAGGACGGTGTCGCTTGATATGTCGAAGTTCTCTCCGCAGGTACGTTTTTCGACAGACAGATTCACCCTTTCATACCTTGAAGAGACCGATATGCCTGTGGCAGAGCTGTATCTCGTTTCGGCTTCAACCTTCGGAAACGGTCTTAAGATTCCAAAGACCACCTATACATGCTCCGTTACTATCGATACACCTGATATCGCATCTTCCTCGGGAGGAAAGATAACCGGCAGGAGGGCCGGAGACGGGAGCATTTCCGCTGCCATCCGGTATAACGGAGTACAGTATACAGAGACCATAACGCTGTTTGTTTCAACGCTGTACCTGTATTCCTGCGATATTCAGGATATTCCGGACTGCAATTATACAGGCGGCGAAATACGGCCTGAACCGGTCATAACATATAAGGGGACAAGACTTGTAAAGGACAGGGATTACAGGCTGTCATATTATAATAATACCGAACCCGGACAGGGAACGGTGACTATTGAGGGAATAGGAAGCTGCGATTGGACAGTAAACCGTTATTTCAATATCCGGAGTACGACGTCTGCAGTCACGAACACTCCGACGCCAACTTCAACAAACACGCCGACGCCCACGAAGGTACCGACAAACACGCCTACGCCGACAAAAGCGCCTACTAATACGCCGACACCGTCAAAAACGCCGACGAACACCCCGACACCGACAAGAGTGCCGACAAACACCCCCAGCCCGACACCCGGTCCTACACAGGCTCCATGGAACACACCTACGCCGACAAGGGTGCTGACAAATACACCGACACCGACAAAAGTGCCGACAAACACCCCCAGCCCGACACCCGGGCCAACGCAGGCTCCATGGAATACACCTACGCCGACAAGGGTGCCGACGAATACCCCGACTCCTACAAAAGTGCCGACCAACACACCGACGCCGACACCCGGGCCTACGCAGGCTCCATGGAATACACCTACGCCCACTCCGACACAGACCCCGACAGATATTCCGACACCTACGAACACACCGGGGCCTGTAAATACACCTACAGAGGGGCCGACGGAAAGCCCGGAAGCCTCTCCGACACCGACAGAGATGCCTGAGGGGACGCCTGCCGCAACCCCTACAGATGAGCCGGAACCGACGCAGGGTGTAACCCCTACAGACGAACCGGGACCTACGCAGGGCGCAACCCCTACAGATGAGCCGGAACCGACGCAAGGAGTAACCCCTACGGATGAGCCGGAACCAACGCAGGGCGCAACCCCTACAGATGAGCCGAAACCAACGCAGGGCGTAACCCCTACAGATGAACCGGAACCGACGCAGGGCATAACCCATACGGATGAGCCGGAACCAACGCAGGGTGTAACCCCTACGGATGAACCGGGGCTGACAGCTACACAGGCTTCCACGCCGACAGAAGGAGCAGGACCTTCGAAAACTCCTTCCGGAGACGGCGGATCCAATATCGGTTTATTTATACTGATAGGTGCGGGTGCGGTTGCGCTCGCAGGCGGTTCGGCGGCATTTTTCCTTGTAAAGAAGAGAAAAGGATGAATGATATTGACTTTTCTTATCAAAAAGTTTAATCTTAAAAAGATGAACGAGCAGCATGGAGGTTGGCTATGAAGAAGATGGTACTGTCTATGGTTGTTGAGAATACTTCCGGTGTCCTTAGCCGTGTTGCCGGGCTTTTCAGCCGGCGCGGGTACAACATCGACAGTCTTACCGTAGGTGTTACCGAAAATCCTAAGCTGTCGCGCATGACCGTCGTTGCAAAAGGAGACAGCGGGATACTTGAACAGATACGAAACCAGCTGAACAAGCTTGAAGATGTAAAGGAGATCGAAGAGCTTGTTCCCGAACATTCCGTGTGCCGCGAGCTTGTCCTTGTACGTGTCGGGGCCGATAACGCCAACAGAAAGGAAGTAATGGCTCTTACGGACATTTTCCGCGCGAGGATAGTGGATGTTGCATCCGATTCGGTGCTCATAGAGCTTACCGGCAACCAGGCCAAGATCGATGCGTTTATCAAACTTCTCGGGGATTTCAAGGTACTTGAGTTTGTAAGGACCGGTATCACGGGCTTAAACCGCGGAGCGGGCGCGGAAGATGATTATGAGAATACTACCCATTCGGGAGAAGTATAATTTTTTAGAATTCAGAGGTAAGAAATGAGCGAAGATTTTGATGAAGAATATACCGGGCAGAGCGGTGCACCCGAGGAGTGCACGCATTCCTGTTCAACCTGCGGCGCAAATTGCCCTTCGAGACAGGATCCGAAGAGCTTTCTTGCAGAACAGAATCCCTACAGCAATATTACCAGGATAATAGGCGTCGTAAGCGGTAAAGGCGGCGTGGGAAAGTCATTTATCGCATCTGCAATGGCAGTCCTCATGAGAAGAAAGAACTACAGCACCGCCATACTCGATGCTGATATCACAGGTCCCTCGATCCCTAAGGCTTTCGGCCTTAAAGGAAACGCAGGACAGACCGAGATGGGAATACTTCCGATGAAGACGGAGTCAGGCATCAATGTCATATCAGTGAACAACCTTCTTGAAGACGAGGAGGCGCCCGTTGTGTGGCGCGGCCCCGTTATCGCAGGCACTGTGAAGCAGTTTTATACGGATGTTGTCTGGGGCGATGTCGATTACATGTTTGTTGATATGCCGCCCGGAACCGGCGACGTTCCGCTTACGGTATTCCAGTCGCTTCCCGTTGACGGGATCATCGTGGTTACAAGCCCTCAGGACCTTGTTTCAATGGTCGTAAAAAAGGCCATAAACATGGCGGGACTGATGAATATCCCTGTACTTGGGATCATTGAAAACTACAGCTATCTTGAATGTCCTGACTGCGGGAAGAAGCTTTCGGTATTCGGAGAAAGTCATGTTGAAAAGATAGCCGGAAAATACGGCGTTCCTGTCCTTGCAAAGCTCCCTATGGATCCGTCGATAGCAGCCGCTATCGATAAGGGAGCGGTTGAAAAGCTGGGGCTTAAAGAGCTTGACGAAGCTGCAGCAAAAATCGAAAAGGAACTGCCCATAGAAATGTGAGATTATCTTTATTCTTTGACGAACGGAGGTGGTTTTATGACTAGTCGAACGTGTGACGCAGACGCGCCCTACCCCAGTACTGATATAAAACCGCCGGCGTTCGTTTTTTTGCGCTCTGCCGGAGAAATGAGGCCAGAGAATGACAGAAAGAATGAAAGAACTGATCGAACAGAAGCAGTTTGCCCAGTTCAGGAAAGAAGTTGTCGAGTATAACGAGGCCGATGTGGCTGCAGTACTCGAAGAGCTTGACGAGAAGGAACGTGTGAAGGTATTCAGGCTCCTTCCGAAAGATATCGCCGCAGACGTGTTTGCGTACCTGCCGATAGAGATAGAGCAGGAGATCATTACATCGCTTTCGGAAAAAGAAGCAGGTTCGGTCATCGACAACCTGTATTCCGATGATGCGGCGGCCCTCGTTGAAGAGATGCCGGCCAACGTTGTGCGCAGGATCCTTGCAAACACAACACCGGAAACAAGACGCGACATCAACACCTTGCTGCAGTATCCGGATGATTCCGCAGGCAGTATCATGACTGTGGATTTTGTTGATTTCAAGGACAACATAACCGTTGCCGATGCCCTCCTGAAGCTAAGAAGGGTCGGGCTTGACAAGGAGTCGGTGGATGTTTGCTATGTGCTCGACAAGGCAAGACATCTGCTTGGGATCGTCACTTTGAGAAAGCTCATATTGAGCGAACCGGATGATGTCATTGTCGATATCATGAACGATCACGTCATAACCGTAAAGACCCTTACAGACCAGGAAGAGGTGGCTCGTACCATACAGAAATACGATATCAACTCGGTTCCCGTTGTTGACAGTGAGAACAGGCTTGTAGGCATCGTAACCATCGATGATATCGTCGATGTCATCGAGCAGGAGGCTACGGAGGATATCGAAATGATGGCCGCCATCACGCCTACCGACAAGCCGTACATGAAGACGAGCGTCTTCGAAACCTGGAAGAAGCGTATTCCATGGCTGCTTTTACTCATGATCTCCGCTACTTTTACAGGCGGCATCCTTTCGGCTTTTGAGGCCCAGCTCGCCACATTCCCGGTACTTATCGCCTTCATCCCGATGCTTATGGACACAGGCGGAAATGCCGGCGGACAGGCATCCGTCACGATAATACGTGGTCTTTCGCTTGATGAGATCCACTATGGCGATGTTTTCAGGGTAGTCTGGAAGGAGTTCAGGGTTTCGATCCTTTGCGGAGTAACGCTTTCGGCAGCTAATTTCGTTAAACTGCTGCTGATAGACAAGGTAGGGCTTCTTGTTGCATTTATAATCTGTATTTCACTCGTTGTTACAGTTGTGGTTGCAAAATTTGTGGGCTGTACATTGCCGATCCTTGCAAAACGCATAGGCTTTGACCCGGCAGTAATGGCAAGTCCGTTCATCACTACCATAGTTGATGCGCTGTCACTGCTTGTTTACTGTAATATCGCCATTCAGCTGCTGCAGAATACCGCCGGCTGAGGATGACACGTATGAAGACTGTTTCGATCAACAACAGAATAAGCTATATTGAATCCGCGGATGACCCGCTTTCCGCCGAAATAGGCATAATTAAGGCTGAAAGCGGCATATGGCTGTTTGATGTGGGAAACGGCGAGGCAAATATTGAGGGGCTGTCTGACCGCTATAACATAGTCCTGTCACACTTTCATGCGGATCATACAGGAAATATCGAAAAACTCAATGTCGGTGACCTGTATGTGTCAAAGACTACATATGACCATGTCCATGCGGGAACTGTTGTAAATGCTGACATCTTCATAGATGACATGCATATTTTCCCGCTTCCTTCGAGCCACACAAAAGGCTGTCTCGGACTTGAAGTGGACGAGACCTGCGCATTTGTTGGAGATGCCCTGTACAGCAAGGTAAAAGACGGGTTTTATATCTATAACGCCCAGCTTCTCAAGGAAGAAATAGAAGTACTGAGCGCGCTGAAGGCGCCATACCTGCTTGTAAGCCATTATGAAGGCTTTGTGCGAAAGAAGGAAGAGGCGCTTGACGAACTTAAAGAAATCTATGGTCAGCGCGTGAAGAATACGCCCGATATACTGATACCGATGAACATGAAGTAAACGACGGGAAATCAAAAAACAGAAAAACAAGAAAAACTAAGAAAACGGCTTCGATACAACAGGGTATCGGAGCCGTCTTTATCTTCGTTTTATTTCTTTTTGCTTACCACTATCGTTATTACAACTATCAGTATTATGAAGCCCGCTATGCCCCCAAGGCCGATCAGAAAGACCTTTCCGAGCTTTTGCAGCAGTCCGGCGACGGCTTGCTGTGTATCGACATCCGTGATCCCTGGAGTTGCAACAGGGGGAGCGGTAATATGGCCGGGTTCAAAGGTGATCTCCGGAGTAGGCGTGTATTCTGAGCCGCCCTGTGTAGGACTATTTGTCGTACCGGGCTCTGCAGTAGGTTCTGCGCCGCTTTGAGACGGCTCGGGTGAAACAGTCGGCGGAACTTCTGTCGGTGTGGAAGTCGGCGTGCATGTATTTGTCGGTGTGGGTGTTGCTGTATTTGTCGGCGTCGGAGTTGCCGGAACCGGAGTAGGAGTGGGTGTTGCGGGCACCGGAGTAGGCGTGTTGGTGGCTGTCGGCGTGGGTGTGGCAGGCTTTTGCGTCGGCGTGGGTGTGGCAGGCTTTTGCGTCGGTGTGAGCGTGGCTGTTGGCGTCGGCGTGGGTGTGGCCGGTTTCTGCGTCGGAGTCGGCGTAGCCGGTTTCTGTGTGGGTGTTGGATTTGCCGACGGAGTGTAGGATGTTGCAGAAAGCGTTAGCTTTGCTGCCGAAAAAAGCTGCTTTGTCACGTCGTCGTAGGTATAGATATAGTCGTAAGGAATATCATATATCACAGGCTTTATCAAATAACCGGCTGCGGGAGAGCCCGACTGCGCGCCGGCAAGGAACAGGGCACCGGTGTATTTGCTGCCTCCCAGATCGCAGCTTGTTACATCGACAAGATAGTTCTTCCCGTCCTCCATGGTCACGATATTCCACATATGAGCGGAGTTCGTGTCCGTACCGGGAACTTCGAAATTGCCGCTTGCGCAGCGGCATTTTATGAGGGGACTGTTAAAGGTCGTAAGATCACAGAGATACTGAAAGGCTTTTGCGTAGCCCTGGCATACGACTTTTGTTGAAGGATCGCTGTCGAATACCCAGACAGCCTGCCAGGGATCACGCCTTCCGCCGTCCCAGGTGGATTCTACGGCTTCGTTATTGTAATCCGTAAGCTCAACAATCTTTTCCATGTAGTATTTGAGCTTTTCATAATCGGACAGGGATGCTGCTGCGGCAACTATGGCCTTTGCCGTATTCATCCCGTTTTTGGCGGCGGGGACACCTTTGTCAACGGAATAAGAGAAATCGTTACCTGATGCGACGAAGCTGTCAGTGTAGTCTTTTCCAACAGAAAAGAGCATTTCGAAATCTTTTTTGAATTCGATGTAATTATCGGGAGAACCGTCGCCGGTAAGGGTTGCGTTATAGGATCGGAAAGGCGAGTTGAAAAAGACCTGGCCGTAACTCCAGAAAAAACCATAGGGAAGGTTACGAAAGAGCGCATTCATCACAAGAAGCGGGTCGTAGACGAAGGTTTTGTTTATGGCCTCGGTTACTTCCGGCAAAAGTGTGATCTTGCCGCCTTCTGATGTAAAACGGATACCGTCAAGACCGATGTCTGAAGCATAGACCTTTCTGCTGAGTCCGACCTTGTCAAAGGAGATCGTGATCTTGGTACTGGTCCGTTCTCCTGTGAGGATCTTTTCAACCTCTTCTTTTAAGCAGTTATAGATTTTCAGATTAAGGCCCGTGAGATTTAAGTCTTCAGCCTTCACAGGCTTTGGAGCCTGAAGGAAACAGCATAAGAAGACAAGCACGGACAAAAGCAATGCAGTCTGGCGCGGGTATTTTTTCATGATCCTCCAATGACCGGAAAGGAGGGATGAGGCGTGCAAACAGAGCACACATCAATCATTCCTCTGTTTTGGGCTTTTCTTTGAATTTGATGCGTATCTCAGAGATACGCTTTTTGTCCATTGCTGCGACTGTAAAGGAGATGTTGTCTTCGTCAACATGTTCGCCTACAACGGGAATATGGCCGAGTTTCCCGAGCACATAGCCCGCAATGGAGTCGTGGTCGTCGGTATCAAGGTCGAGACCGAAACGGTCGTTGATATCTTCGGTCCTTGTGAGGCCGTCGATAATGAACTCATCCTCGGAAAGGTTGCGGATATCATCCTTTTCGTCCATATCATACTCGTCACGGATCTCGCCGACGATCTCCTCAAGAAGATCCTCCATCGATACAAGGCCGGCAACTGCACCGTATTCGTCAAGGATTATGGCAAGGGAGATGGATTTGCGCCTCATCTCGTCCATAAGCTCTGAGGTTTTCTTATATTCAAAACTGAAATAGGCTTCCCTTACATGTTCAGAGATAACAAAATTCGCGGGTTCATCTGTAAAGAAGATGAAGTCCTTAAGATACAGGATACCGATGATGTTGTCCCTGGTTTCGTGGAAAACAGGGAGGCGGCTGTACTGTTCTTTGCGGAAGATCGCCATCACCTCGTCATAGGACATGGTATCCTCGGCAAATGCCATATCTATGCGGGGAACCATAACGTCCTTGGCGTAGGAATCGCCGAAATCAACAACGTTGTTGATCATTTCGCGTTCCTCTTTTTCGATGACGCCCTCCTCGTGACTTACATCAACATAGGTCAGGAGCTCATCTTCGGTAATGACTGCCTTGTCGTCAGGGTCTATGCCGACTATGCGCATGAAGAAACGCGAGATCTTGTTTAGTACGAAGCTTACCGGTGTCAGGAGCTGCATAAGGACATATATTATCCTTGCGTAGGCTAAGGAAAGCTTTTCGGCGCGGATGGTGCTTATGCTCTTTGGGGTGATCTCGCCGAAGATAAGGATAAGGATGGTGATGATGCCCGTAGCAAGCCCGACGCCTATATTCTTGAAGACATTTATGGCGAGAGTCGTGGTAAGTGCGGAAGCAGAGAGATTAACAATGTTGTTGCCGATGAGGATGGCAGAGAGCATGCGGTCCTGGTTTTCGTGAAGCTTTAAGACCATCGCTGCCCGTTTGTTCCCGTCATCTGCGAGTTTTCTGATCTTGATCTTGTTTACTGCTGTAAGCGCTGTCTCCGCAGAGGAAAAGAAAGCGGAAAAAAACAGCAGTATCAGCAGGGTTATCAACTGGAATATGGCGCCGTCCGGCATAATGTTCCTTTCAAAGCTTAATTAAGCTTGCTTAAAATAATATCGTTGCTGTCAAGATAGCGCTTCATGGCCCCGGGGCCGGGCGCGCCTGCCGTATTGCGCTTTGCGACGCAGTTTTTGACAGCGATGGCATCATAGATGTCTGTATCGAAAAGCTCCGAGAAATTCTTGAATTCCTTGGGAGAAAGATCGTCAAGGGCAACTCCCTTTCCGATGCAGTAGACCACAAGACGTCCGATCACTTCATGGGCGTCCCTGAAGGGCATGCCTTTTCTTACCAGATAGTCTGCGGCGTCGGTGGCATTGGTAAAGCCACGGGCAGCGCTGCTTTCCATGCGTTCGCTGTTGAAACGGATCGCATTCAGCATGCCGTTAAAGAGCACCAGACTGTTCTTTGCGGTGTCGATCGCATCAAAGGCAGGTTCCTTGTCCTCCTGCATGTCCTTATTGTAGGCGAGCGGCAGGCCTTTTAAGGTGGTAAGGAGCGACATCAGGTCGCCGTAAACACGGCCTGTCTTACCGCGGATGAGCTCTGCGATATCGGGATTCTTTTTCTGCGGCATGATGCTCGAACCTGTGGAGTAAGCATCATCAAGCTCGATAAACCTGTACTCGTCCGTGTTCCAGATGATGATCTCTTCGCAGAAACGGCTTAAGTGCATCATTATGAGGGAAAGAGCGGAGAGGAATTCCACAAGATAATCGCGGTCTGAAACGGAATCCATGGAATTACGCGTTTCGCCTTCAAAACCAAGCAGCTTTGCCACATAAGCCCGGTCAAGCGGGTAGGTTGTGCCGGCAAGCGCTCCTGCTCCGAGAGGACAGTAATTCATGCGCTCATAAAGGTCCGAAAGCCTTGAATAATCACGCAGGAACATTTCGAAATACGCACCGAGATGATGCGCAAGTGTCAGGGGCTGGGCCTTCTGGAGATGCGTAAAGCCCGGCATAAAGGTTTCGGTGTTTTCACGCATGAGACGCTGCAGTGTAACAAGCAGATCTTTAATGCAGTTGCCCGTCTCGATCACTTCGTCTCTTGTGTAGAGACGCATATCGAGCGCAACCTGATCGTTCCGGCTGCGGCCGGTGTGAAGCTTTTTCCCGCATTCACCGATGCGTTCCGTGAGCACGGACTCAACAAAGCTGTGAATATCCTCGGCACTTCCGTCTATCTCGAGAACACCGGAATCTATATCCTTAAGGATCCCTTCGAGACCGGCAAGGATAGTGTCGCATTCCTCCTGTGTGAGTATCCCCTGTTTTGCAAGCATGGTGACATGCGCCATGCTGCCGGTGATATCCTGCCTGTAAAGCCGTCTGTCAAAGGAAATCGATGCATTGAAATCATATACGAGCCGGTCTGTCTCACCGGTAAAACGTCCTCCCCAGAGTTTCATTTCAAAAGTATCCTTTCTTGGAATTATACAATACCAAAATATAATATAATCAAAGGACGGCGCATTGTCAAGGAATTACGAGCGCAGTACCCCGAATGGAGTCATATTTCATCTGATCTTTCTGCTGATCTTTCTGATGCCTTAATGTTTGACTTTTTATTTTACATTTGATAAAATTGTGAATAATAGATTCATCAATGCAGTATATCGAGGGAAATGATGAAAAGAAACAGTGTATCGTATTTAGTGAAAATAGTGTTATTGGCTTGCTTTTGCGGTATATTCATGTCGGGGTGTGCCGGAAAGCCCAACGAAGCTGCCGGGGACAGGCAGCAGACAGCGAGCCCGACAACTACTGCTGCGGCACCTTCACCCACAGCAACGAGCAAACCGACACCGACGCCAACCGCTATGCCAACCCCGACACCGACCTCAACTCCGACTCCCACTCCCACTCCCACGGAAGCCTTAAAGATCGTTTCGAACGGCGGGGAGTTTGTGGGTGTCCTGACTGTTGAGGACTGGGCGTCTGCTGTAGAGCTTCCGCCAATTACATGCGATTATATAATCACCAAGGTCATGGATTCCATGAATATCAGATCCGGCCCCGGTATGGAATATCAGATCATAGGCAAGATGCACAAAATGTGCTATGGCAAGATACTCGAGCGTGCCGAAGGCTGGACGAAGATACAGTCCGGAGATGTTGTGGGCTATATCTCGAATACGCTTATCTACATGGATGAAGAAGCCATAAAGGTCAGTGCTGAGAATGACATTTTCAGAGTCAGCATGAAGTTCAAGGACATCAATGTCAATGTCAGAAAGGGACCGGGTACGGATTATCCCATAATCGGCACCGCAGCACCGGACAGCACATTTGTCTGGTACCCCGAGCTCTCGACGGATGAGTGGTATGCTATACAGTATAAAGATGACATGATAGCATATATCCATAACAGTTATACCATTGCAACATCAAACATCGACCTGGCGCTGACAATGGCGCAGGAAGAAGCGCGTATTCGCGCGGAGTGGTTTGCAAAAGCCATGGCTTATTCTAAGGCGCACCCGCCTAAGGAAACAAACCGTGCACCCATAAGTCTTACGGACGAAGAACTTTATCTGATGTCCGTTGTCGTTGCAATGGAAGCACTCTATGAACCGTACGAGGGCAAGGTAATGGTTGCAAATGTCATCGTCAACCGTATTCTTAACGGAGAATGGGGACACACGCTGAAGGAAGTGGTCTATGCCCCGGGACAGTTCACGGGCGCCAACTCCGGAAGAGTCGAGCTTTTCTGGAACCGGGTAAATGAGGACTGCAAGCGCGCCACTATCGAGGCGGTCATGGGCCGCAACAATATCGGCGACTATCTGTTCTTCATCTCCATCGGAAAAGCCAGGTTTGACCTTTACTACGATTACTATGTTTACCACGGACACTGCTTCTACAAGAGACACTGGTAAGGGGGACTAAAGCCTGCATTTCAACGCCGGTTCAATAACGGGGCATGAAATACAAGATCGTGCACACCCGTATATCACAGGATAATAAAAGACGATACCGGAACGCATTTTGCTGTCATCCGGTATCGTCTCTCTTTTTTACGATAATGTGTTTTGTACGGTTACTGTGCCAAACGGGACCGTTACCACGGGAATACAGTTACATGGAATCCTCGCCTTCGCTATCCCATTCGCCGTCCTCTGGGGCATATGCCTCGTCTTCTTCAAGATATTCTTCTTCGCAGGCGTCATCTTCGGCGGCTTCAAGCGCCGTGCTTTCCTCGTCGTCTATAACATCGCCCCCGATCTTTACGGGTTTTGTCTCTTTGACACGGTAGCCCTTGCAGACATTGCCGGACTCAAGCTTGATCATGCCTCTGTTGCAAAGGTCGGTGTCGCATACGTATTTCATGGAATCGTAAAGGGCAAAAGACTCGCCTGCCGTAACATCAAAGGGCGGGAGAGGAGCGAATTTGACAGCCCCTTCGGCCCCGTTTCCTTCTTTAGTGTTATCATAAGCCCCGTTTTCGGGGTGTTTTTCGTTATCCATGGCAAACCTCCGGATCAAAAACTTTGCATTGCGTTTCCTGCAATGCCGGTGAAGAGATTATACTACAACACAATTGAAAAGTCAAAAGCACAAAGGGAGAATTCTCTGCGGATTTACTGAATTTTTCGCGCTTTGACTATTGACTGGATAGGTATTTGGTGCTAATATAATTAAATCGTGGTTTGACATTTTGAGATTTAATCTGAGATTGAAAGAAGGAACAGGATGAAGAAATTAACAGATATCATTTCGGATAAGCTGAAAGCGGCATTTGCGGCCGCAGGATATGATGAAAACTATGGGATCGCCGGTGTTTCAAACCGTCCCGACCTCTGTGAATATCAGTGCAACGGGGCCATGGCCGCTGCCAAGAAGTACAAAAAGGCTCCAATAGCCATTGCAAACGAAGTTATAGAAAAGCTTGATGCAGCAGGCGTTTTTGATGCAGCTGCCGTTGCGCCCGGATTTATTAATATCAATCTTGACAGGAACTATCTTACCGAATACATAGCAAAGATGGATACGGATCCCAAAATGGGAGCGGAACCTGCCGAAAAACCGCTGTCGATAGTAGTGGATTACGGCGGGGCAAACGTTGCAAAACCGCTTCATGTCGGACATCTGCGTCCTGCCGTTATAGGCGAGAGCATCAAGCGGATGTTCAGATTTATGGGACACAAGGTGGTTGGCGATGCCCATCTTGGCGACTGGGGGCTTCAGATAGGGCTCATCATAGCATGGCTTGAAGAAAAACGCCCCGAGCTTCCGTATTTTGACCCGGGATTTACCGGCGAGTACCCGAAAGAAGCTCCTTTTACGGCAGCGGAACTTGAAGTGATCTATCCCGCAGCAAGCAAATACTCCAAGGAGAATGCGGAATTCCTTGCAAAAGCCCAGAGCAATGTATTTGAACTCCAGAACGGGAACCGGGGGTATTTTGCCCTCTGGCAGCATATCATGAACACATCGGTTCCGGATATCAAGCGTGTTTACGGCAGGCTTAACGTGGATTTCGATGTATGGAAGACAGAAAGCGACGCACGCTACTATATTCCGGATATGATCGAAAAGATGAAGAATGACGGCTTTGCGCATATCGATAACGGCGCGCTTGTTGTTGATGTAAAAGAGGAGACGGACACAAAGGAAATGCCGCCCGTAATGCTCCTTAAGTCTAACGGGGCAACACTTTATGACACAACGGATCTGGCAACGATCGTTGAAAGAATGAAGCTGTTTGCGCCGGATCATATAGTCTATGTGGTTGACAAGCGTCAGGATCTGTATTTTGAACGCGTTTTCAGGGCTGCTCACAAGACAGGCATTGTAAAACCCGAAACACGTCTTACCTTTATCGGGAACGGGACCATGAACGGCGCTGACGGAAAGCCCTTCAAGACAAGGGACGGCGGTGTTATGCGCCTTGAAATGCTTATTGACGAGATCAATGGCAAGGTTTATGAAAAGGTGATGAGCAACCGTGAAACAAGCGAGGAGGAAGCCCGTGCGATCGCTTCAAAGGTAGGCCTTGCTGCCTTAAAATACGGCGATCTTTCGAATCAGGCCACAAAGGATTACATCTTTGATGTTGACAGATTTACTTCCTTCGAAGGGAATACGGGCCCTTACATCCTTTATACAATGGTCCGCATTAAATCCATCCTTGCAAAGGCAAAGGACGAGAGTATCAGCATTCCGGACTGTTTCCCGGCAAGAACAAGGGCGGAACACGAGGAGAGCGAGATAAATCTCATGCTTTCCTGCGCACGTTTCAACGATATGGTTGAGCATGCGGCCGAGGAGATGGCGCCTCATAAGGTCTGCCAGTTCATGTATCAGCTCGCAGACGGCTTCAACACCTTCTACCATGAGAACAAGATACTGACCGAGAGCGATACCGCAAAGCGTAACGAATGGCTTGCCCTTATCAAGGTCGTACTTAAGCTTCTTGAGATATGCACGGGCCTTCTTGGGATTGAAGCCCCTGATCGTATGTAAATAACGTTTTTGGAGAAGAAAATGTTTATTGGGAGAGTTTCCGAAAGAAAAATACTTGAAGAGATCTACGCATCGCAGAAATCCGGTCTTGTGATACTTTACGGAAGGCCGGGGATCGGAAAGACGGCTCTGGCATCGGAATTTATTGCCGAAAAGGATGCGTTTTACTACCTTTGCCGCGACTGCACGGACAGAGAGCAGGCTTTTATCATAAGACGGGAGCTTGAAAACGGGAAGGTTGAAGGAGAAAACGGACAGGCTGTGGGCGATACCCTGCAAAAAGCTGTTCTTCCCCGTGAGGATGGAACCTCGCGCCATATCATCGTGCTTGATGAGTTCCATCTTTGCATGAAAGGCGGAACACTCAAGGATGTGCTGCTGAACATCCTTACCGACAAAGACCGTTTTGAGCATGTCCTGTTTGTCCTGTGCTCGAGCTCTGTGAACTGGGTCGAGAACGAGATGGTCGGAGAACTTGGCGCAGCCGCGCGTTATATCATCAAATTCATGAAGCTGAAAGAACTGGGCTTTATGGAACTTGGGCAGTGGTTCCCCCGTTTTTCCATTGAAGAATGTATCGCGGTAAACGCCGTGACGGGCGGTGTTCCGGCATATCTGAAGCGCTGGGACGAAAGAAAGAGTGCAGGCGCAAATATAAAAAAGCTGTTCTTGGAGGAAAACGCGCCTTTCTACAGGGAAGCCGAAAATGTCCTTAACACCGAGCTTCGAGAGCTTGCAGCCTACAATACCATCCTTTATTCGCTTGCCATGGGAAGATGCAAGCTGAACGACATATACCTTAGGACGGGTTTTTCACGGGCAAAGATAAGCGTTTATATCAAGAGCCTGATCAGGCTTGATGTGGTCGAAAAGGTCTTCTCGGCCGATGCCGGCAGCAACGATAATGCGCAGAAGGGCCTGTACAGGATACGGGACAATTTCCTTGACTTCTGGTACAGATTCGTGTTCTGCAACAGATCCGCCATCGCCCTCGGTAAAAGCGACGAGCTGTACGAGGATGTTATCAGGACGGAATTCAGGGAATATCAGAGAGAATCCTTTGCGGAGCTTTGCCTTGAATACTTAAGGCTTATGGCCCGCCACAAACGTCTGAAAGCGGACTATGACAGGTGGGGAAGCTGGCACGGAAAAACTGGCCGGATCGACATCCTTGCCGCTGACCGGGACGGCGGGACACTCGCCGGAATATGCAACTGGGGCGACAAGAGGCCGAATGCCGACATGTATAACGAGATACTGGATATCCTGCACAGCGCCGGGATCAAGCCCGCAGAGGTATACCTCTTCACGCAGAAACCCGTTTCCGCCGAGGCAATGTCGCTTTATCAGAAGCAGGATCTTATTAAAGTAGTGGAATTAAAAGATATGTGAAAATCTTTTTGACAAGCAGGCCGAATATTGATATTATATGAAACAGGGCAAAAAGTCCTGTAACCGATCAAGAGGAACATGGAAATGAAGAAATTGTTTAATCTTAAGAATATCACACTTGTTTTTTTGGCGATCCTGGTGCTTTTCATCATTCCTGCGGCGGTACATGCCGAGGAAGAAGAACTTATGACCTTCAAGAAGGGCCAGACGAAAGCGGTAGTTAACGTACGTGAAGGTCCCGGCAGCACAACCTACGGAAAGAAAAAGTATAACGGCAACAATCTTCAGCTTGCTCCCGGTACCAGCTTTACCGTGCTTGATGAGGCTGTGGAGAAGGAAACAGGAATACCGTGGTACCATATTTCCTTCTATCTTAACAATGAAGAGCTTGAAGGCTGGATCATCAGCATATATGCCGATATCGTTGGCACCGTTACGGCAACCCCCACTCCGACTCCCGAAGTGACGGAGACACCGACGCCGACACCTACCGAGACGCCGACGCCTACCCCTTCGCCCACAAGTACACCGAGGCCTACCGAGGCGCCGAAGATCAACGACAAGAGCCCTCTCTACAGGCTGTTCTGGCGTGTCGTCATCGCAGTTCTTGTTATATCGGTAGTTGTTATCCTTACTATTTATGTCTATAACAGATTTGTTGTTTCAAAGGGCAAGACCGATGAGATCAACAAAAAGATGAAATATCTCAAGACCGTCGCCGAGAATTCGGAAGAACCGCGAGGTTCCGGAACCGTTACGGTAAAGAGGCCGCAGGTACGGATCGTGGATGACGGCTCCGGTGATGTGACGAGAAGCGCGGAACAGGAGAATGAGCCTGATGAACGTGCGATCCTTCGTGCAAAGCTTGATAAATTAAAGCAGCATGATATCGTTGATCACAAGTTCTTCGGAAAAGGTGAAGTTTACGATAACTCCGACGTCAAACTCATGGAAGTACGCTTCGGCATGGATGTAAGATACCTCAACAAGGATTCGCTTGCCGCAAAGAAGCTGCTTACATTCGATGAGGACGATTCCATCATCACAAGAAAGAAACTTTGATCGATAAGGGTGAGAAGCAGAAGCTTTTCACCCTTGTTTATAAAAGATCACTTTATCGCTTTAGTGTGTTCAAACACGGGATAAAAGCAAAACCAGATACTTTTATGCAGGAGGAAGATAAATGGCAACGATCAGACCTTTTCAGTGTGTGCGTCCCGCTGCGGATAAAGCAGCTTTGATAGCAGCACTGCCCTATGACGTGTATTCGAGGGAGGAAGCAAGAGAGGCGGTAAAAGGCAGGCCTTTGAGCTTTCTTAACATAGACAGGCCGGAAACACAGTTTGCTCCGGATTTTGACATGTATTCCGAGGAAGCATATAAAAAAGCTGCTTCAATGCTTAACGAAGAGATCGAAAACGGAGATTTTGTTTGCGATAACGACAACGCATACTATGTTTACGAGCTTGTGATGAACGGACGTCCGCAGACAGGTATAGTTGCCTGCGCGTCCATAGACGATTACCTGAACGGTGTGATAAAGAAACATGAGAACACCCGTGAGGAGAAAGAAATAGACCGTATAAAGCATGTTGATACCTGCTCTGCCCAGACCGGTCCGATCTTTCTTGCGTACAGAGCCGTGAAAGAGATCAATGAAGCGGTAGACCGCGCAAAGACCGGTGAGCCTCTTTACGGATTTACTGCTGATGACGGTATTTCCCACAGGGTATGGAAGATAAGCGACAGCAACGAGATAAATATCATACGCAATGCCTTTGAAAAGACAGAAGCCGTATATATCGCAGACGGACACCACAGGGCAGCTTCTGCTGTAAAAGTGGGGCTGAAAAGACGAAAGGAAAACCCTGCGTTTACCGGAAACGAAGAGTTCAATTTCTTCCTGTCGGTCCTTTTCCCGGAGGAACAGCTGATGATCATGCCGTATAACCGCGTTGTAAGGGATCTGAACGGGTTAAGTGCCGGGCAGTTCCTTGACAGGATCGGTGAGCATTTTGACATCGAAAAGAAGGACAGTGCTGTTTCGCCGTCGATCAAAGGAACGGTTGGAATGCTGCTTGACGGGCAGTGGTATCTCCTTTCGGAAAAAGAGCACCTGAAGGCAATAACAGATCCGGTGGAAGCGCTTGATGTTTCCGTTCTACAGGATACGGTGCTTGGTCCGGTACTTGGGATAAAAGATCCGAGAACCGATAATCGCATAGATTTTATCGGAGGGATAAGAGGCGTTAAGGAGCTTGAGAGAAGATGCGGAAAGGATATGAGAGTGGCATTTTCGATGTATCCGACAGCGATAACTGAGCTGTTTGCGGTATCGGATGCCGGAAAGCTGATGCCTCCGAAATCCACCTGGTTTGAGCCGAAGCTTCGGAGCGGACTGTTTATACACAGGATTTGATCGCAAGACAGGCATATGAACAGCCGGGTGCCCCGGTTTTTTCGAACCATCGCGAAGCACTTAGGTTGTTCCGAGCTGAGTAGGGCTTGTGCGTCTCTGACGCTAAAAGCCCGTTAAGCGAAGCGACGGAAGAACCTTAGTAGCGGAGCAGGTTGGGTTCGAAAAAACCGGGACACCCGGCTGTTCTCAGCCTTCAGGCGTATATTGATCAGACTTCTTTGGTAAATGAAACGGCACAGCCGGTAACCTTTCCAACAAAGGTTACGGTGGGAACGCCGTCATGCTTTTCGGGGTCAAAGTCTATAGCGGAATTCTTGCAGACAGCAACATTGACCACGTTGCATTCTTTTGGAAGAAGGATCTTGATTGCGGAAGCAAGGCCGGAAATATCGACTGTGATATCAGGTCCGATCACTGCTTCGCGAAGGTCGATCTCGGCAGCGCTGAAGAAAGCGGAAAGTTTCAGGCAATGTACTTCTATCCCTTTAAGGTTTTCCCTCAGCACATGAAAACAGGAGGCATACCGCCTGATCTCTGAATTATAATTCTTCTGGGCGTCTTTTTCGTTTAAGATGCAGAAAAATTTGCGTATGAGAGCGATCAGTGAAGCAACAACGGCGCAGAACGCAAGGAACTTTAAGAAGCCGCAGGAACTGCGGTTTTTCTTTTTCTTTTCACAGCGGCAGTCTTCACATTCGCATTGGTTACAGCAAGCAGACATATCATACCTCCGATAACAGTAATTAAAGCCGGGTAACTTGGCTTTCTTACAATATAACAGTTTTCAGGATGAAAGTAAAGGCAAATTCGAAAAGTACGCGGCTTCGGTTTCCGAAAGATCATGGGAAAAACTGCTTCTTTTGCGGGCTCCCGGTCCTTTTGAACCGTATTCGGCATAAAAGCAGTGTTCTCTTGCCGAAGGTTTTCCCCAGTCGTGGAAACCGTCTGGATGGATATGTGATCCAAGTTCACAGTTTATGAGCACGGTCTTTGCAAAGTCGCGCCAGGGGCGGCCAAGATAGACGGAAGCCGGGGCAATCCCTTCTTCGGCAGTGAAACGGCAGTTCTTAAAAATATAGCCGTACGGCTCATTTTCCGGTGTTGAAGCAGCGGTAACATAGCCTGCGATCTCACCTTCGCCCTTCCCTTCAAACCTTGAACGGAGCTCGCAGGATTCAAACAGGCAGGCTGCTCCGCCGAAGATAAAATCCACAGTGCCTTCGATAAGGCAGTTTCTGTATATGTGGTGCCCCATACGGCGGGGCGCAAATTCCTTCGGACCCCTGAAACCGCCGGGCTCTATTACGGAAGGCGGGAGCGGAGCAGTAAAAAGGGTATCCTGAAAGCCCTTAAGATGCACATTTTCAAACAATAACCCGTCTCCGTCGGCATAAAGCGCAAGCGCCTGCCCAAATTTACCGCCGGGACCTGCGGTATTTTCAACGGTAAGATCCTTTAGGGTCACATTGTCGGCATCGATAAAAAGAGTCTGTGACCTGAAGGTGCCGCGCTTAAGTCCGTCGTCAAGTATCTCCTTTGCATAGCGGTTCATGGAGATAACAGTCTTTGAAGGTCCTTCACCTTTAAGCGTCACAAAGGGGCGGGTAAGCTCAAGGACCTCATGGTACACCCCTTCTTTTATCAAAAGCGTTACCGGACCTTCGAGGTCTTTTATGGACGTAAAAGCAGCATTTATCGAAGAAAAATCGCATTGTTCGTTTTTATTGCAGGATACTGTAAAAGTATGCATGATACCTCCGGAGGCTACATGTCTGGTATGTTTTAATAACAGTTGAATTATAAACCAAAATGGTCTAAAATAAAAGACATCAAAAAGATACAGGAGGTATTTTTTATGGCAGTACCTACACCGCATAACGCGGCAAAAGCCGGCGATATAGCAAAAACAGTACTTATGCCCGGCGATCCTTTGAGAGCTAAGGTCATCGCCGAAACATTTCTTGAGAACGCGGTATGCTTCAATACCGTAAGGAACATGCTCGGGTTTACGGGGACATACAAGGGAAAGCGCGTATCCGTTATGGGAAGCGGAATGGGCATCCCTTCGATCGGCATCTATTCTTATGAACTTTTCAATTTCTATGATGTTGAAAATATCATAAGGATCGGTTCCGCAGGCGCTTTTTCCGATGAAGTGCATGTGCGCGACATCATCCTTGCCCAGGGCGCATCGACAAATTCCAACTATGCCGACCAGTTCGGCATTCCGGGAACTTTTGCACCGCTTGCGGATTTCGGCCTTTTAAGAAAAGCCGTTGAGACGGGCGAGAAGCTCGGCTACAAGACCGTTGTCGGGAATGTGCTCTCAAGTGATGTTTTCTATCATGCGGATCCGACCTTCAATGACAAGTGGAAGAGAATGGGCGTGCTGGCCGTAGAGATGGAATCCGCAGCGCTCTACTTAAACGCTACCTACGCAGGAAAGAAGGCTCTCGGCATCTTCACCGTATCCGACCACATCTACACCGGCGAAGCCCTGTCGGCACAGGAAAGACAGGACAGCTTCAAGGAGATGATGGAGCTTGCACTTGAAGTTGCACCGGAATAAAATATGGCTGTTTTGAACAATGAACTGATCGTGAAATTTAAGGACGGTGCGGCCGGGCGCGAAGACCTGGCCGCCATCGTCAAAGAGATCAAAGATGGCGCTGTGACTGTTTCTCTTAAAAGTGATGAGGATTTTCGCAGCGCTTTTTGCGGTTATTTAAAAAATGATGATGCAAAGATCCGGAAAAATGCCGCAAAGATCGCGGCAGAACTTATGGACGACGGTCTTTCCGACGCGCTCTTTGAAGCGTATGCCGGAGAGGATACGCTGTATGTGAGGCCTGAGCTGTTAAAGGCACTCATTGCCTGCGGTGCAGAAAAGTACAGGGACAGGCTTTCCGAACGGCTTAAGGAGCTTAAGGCAGCGGAAGTGACAAAAGAGGATGAAAAGCATATTGCACCCGAGATCCGCGCACTGCAGGAGTACCTCGGGCACGGAAAACATACTTTTACAGGCTTTTCAGGTCCCTGCGAGCTGCTGCTGACGACGCTCCCGGGAACGGAAGAGGTGCTTCTTGGGGCTGTCGCCGGTTTTTCTCCGAGAGCGGTTTCCGGCGGAGTAAGGGTAAGTGTCGGAAAACTCAGGGATATACTTGAAGTAAGGCCCTTTGATGAGATGCTTTTCCTGATACCCGGATACTCGGCGGTAAAAGCGGAACCGGATGATATCGCAGATGCCATCGGCAAGAGCGGGCTTTTGATGTTCCTTGACAGAAGACATAAGGAGCAGGACCGGCCGTATCGCTTCCGCGTAGAGCTTAAGCTTTCCGAAGGCAGGGACGAGACCGCTTTCGTAAAAAAGATTTCAAGAGCGCTTGAATTCAGCACGGGGCACAGGCTTGTGAACTCTGTTGACGATTATGAGGCGGAGCTTAGGATCACAGAGCGGAAGGACGGGAAAGCTTCATGTCTGCTGAAACTGTTCACATTAAAGGATGACAGGTTTGCTTACAGGACAGAAGTGATCGCAAAGGGGCTAAAACCCTGCATCGCAGCGTCTGCTGTTGCGTGCGCAAAGGATTTCTTAAGACCGGATGCCCAGGTCCTCGATCCTTTCTGCGGAGCGGGAACGCTGCTCATTGAGCGTGCAAAGGCATGCGGTGCAAGAAATCTGTATGGAATCGACATTTTTGGGGAAGCTGTTGAGGCGGCAAGAAAAAACACCGCCAATGCGGGCTTTCGCGCCAATTATATAAACAGGGACTTTTTTGATTTCCGGCATGACTATCTCTTTGAAGAAGTGATAACGGAACTGCCATCGGAAACAAAGGATGAAAAAGACGGGGAAAAGGAACTCTTAAAGCTTTACCGGAGGTTTTTGGAGAAGATAGCGGAGCATCTTTCCAACGACGGCTTTATGCTTGTAATGACAAGAAAAACGGATATATTTGAAAAAGCCGTCGGGACATCTGTATTTAAGATCGAAAAGAGGACCGGGGCAGGGAAAAGCCTCGGGATATATGTGCTTAAAATGAAATGACACGGGCACGGCATACCGTGTAATACGGGGGATTTGCAGATGAACCATCAGGACAGAACAGAAAAATCAAAGACCGCTAAAAAGCTGGCGAACAAACTGATCTTTTTTGCCGGAGCGGTCCTCGTCAACTTCCTGCTTCCGAGGGCGGCGGGAGCACTTAAGCTCCCGTTGTATCTTGATAACGTCGGAACACTTGTTGCAGCTGTGCTTGGCGGCTATGTTCCGGGCATAACCGTGGGATATCTGAACAACATAATCAATATGCAGGGGAATCCCGGAAATGCGTATTATGTCGTGCTTTCCACCATGATCGCCGCGTGCGGCACATATCTTGGGAGAAAGGGCGTATTTGACCGCTTCGGGAAGGCACTGCTCACCATACCTCTCTTTGCGTTTATTGGCGGTGCGCTCGGATCGATCCTGACATACCTTCTCTACGGCTACGGAATGGGAGAGGGCATCAGTGCGCCTTTTGCCCGCACTCTTCTTGAAAACGGGCATATGACAGTCTTCTGGGCCCAGATGACGTCGGATATTTTCATCGATCTTATCGACAAGGGCATAACAGTCGTGCTCGTTTTCCTGATATTAAAGGCAATTCCCGCGAAGATCAAGCCGGATCTGTGGCTTACAGGATGGCGGCAGGCACCCCTTTCGGATGACGTTCTTGCGGCGGTAAGGAAGAAGTCCACAAGGTCATTTTCGCTGCGCGGGAAGATAGTCACGATAATTTCCGTGATAATGGTCTGTGTTGCGGTCGTCACGACGATCATCAGCTATATCCTGTATCAGAACTTTGCCATGAAACAGTACACATATAACTGTTCAAGCGCGGCAAAGGTGACCGCAAATCTCGTTGATCCCGAGAGGGTCGGTGAATTCATCAGGGACGGTGAGAACGCACCGGGCTACATGGAAGTCAAAGCCAAGCTGGAAGCCATCAGAGAAGGAAACCCGGATGTAGAATTCATATACGTTTACAAGTTTACCGAAAACGGAGTGTCCGTGGTGTTCGATCTTGACACGCCCGAAGTAAAGGCGGATAAGCCGGGAGCAGTGATCGAGTATGAGGAATATCTGCTTTCGATCAAGAACGATCTTCTTGAAGGCAAGGAGATAGAACCGCTCCTTGACAACACAAAATACGGCAGGCTGCTTACCGTTTTTGAGCCCATCATTGACAGCACCGGAAAATGCGTATGCTATGCCGCGGCAGATGTAAAGGTGGAGGATATAAAGCTGTCGACGCTCAATTACATGACTAAGGTATTTTCATTGTTCGTGGGCTTTTATATCTTTATCCTTGCGCTCTGCATCTGGCTTGTGGATTATCATCTCATCTATCCGATATCCGCAATGACGGTTTCCGCGAGAAAATTTGCTTACGACAGTGAAGAGGCGCTTGAGATAAGCGTTGACAGGCTCCAGCATCTCGATATCTCAACGGGTGACGAGATCGAAAACCTGTATGAATCCCTTTCAAAGACTATTGCCGAGACAGTCGGCTATCTTGAGGATGTTGAAGCGAAGGGTGAAGAGATCGCCCATATGCAAAACGGTCTTATCTACGTTCTTGCGGATATGGTGGAGAGCAGGGATAAGAATACCGGCGACCATGTACGCAAGACAGCGGCCTATGTGCGCCTTATCATGAAGAAAATGAAGGAAAAGGGCCTGTATCCGGATATCCTTACGGAAGAATACATGAATGACGTAGGCAACTCAGCCCCGCTCCATGATGTAGGCAAGATCATGGTTTCGGACGTTATCCTGAATAAACGCGGGAAGCTTACGGATGAAGAGTTTGCCATCATGAAGGGGCACACGATAGCCGGAAGAAAGGTTATTGAAAACGCGATGGCTCTTGTTTCCGACAACGGATACTTAGAGGAAGCGAAGAACCTTGCCACATATCATCACGAAAGATGGGACGGGAAAGGGTATCCGAGCGGAAAAGCAGGGGAAGATATCCCGCTTTCGGCGCGTATCATGGCTGTTGCGGATGTGTTTGATGCCCTTGTTTCAAGGCGAAGCTACAAGGAACCGTTCAGCTTCGAAAAGGCTATGTCCATCATCACGGAAGGCGCCGGAACCCAGTTCGATCCTCAGATAGCAGCGATCTTTGCGGAGAACGGGGAAGAGGTTAAAAAGATACTCGAAGCCCACGAAAGCATGCTGCAGCAGATAGTTTGAAAAAGAGAGACATATAAAGCCCAAAATGGCATGAGCCATGATAGTAATTTGGTATGGGTTAGTGATAAATCCGCATAAAAAAAGCAACCGCATTTCCGGCTGCTTTTTTTGATCTTCGCGTGAGTCACCGGGAAACGACCCCGCTGACTCATTTTTCATTCAGTTCATTGAACTTCATTGCCCTAACCTTGAGGGAGAGACCGAAGAGATTGATGAAGCCTTCGGCATCCTTGTGGTTGTAGAGCTCGCCTGTTGTGAAGGAAGCAATGCTCTCGTTGTACAGCGAGTAAGGAGATGTCGTTCCCTGCTTGATGATATTGCCCTTGTAGAGCTTAAGCTTTACTTCGCCGGTAACATATTTCTGTGTGGACTCGATAAATGCCTGAAGGGCTTCGCGCAGAGGTGTGAACCACTTGCCTTCGTATACAAGGTTTGCAAAACGGTTTGCGATCTCTTTCTTGCAGGAAAGCGTGTCGCGGTCGAGGATGAGCTCTTCGAGCTGCTGGTGTGCTTCAAGAAGGATCGTTCCGCCGGGTGTTTCATATACGCCGCGTGATTTCATGCCTACAACACGGTTTTCAACGATATCGACGATACCTACGCCGTGCTTGCCGCCAAGTGTGTTAAGCTCTGCGATGATGTCGGAAGCCTTCATCTTCTTGCCGTTTAATGCAACGGGCTTGCCCTTCTCGAAGGAGAGGGAAACAGTCTCGCTCTCATCGGGAGCTTTCTCGGGAGTAACGCCTAAAACAAGGAGATGGTCGTAGTCGGGTGCGTTTGCGGGATCTTCAAGCTCGAGGCCTTCGTGGCTGATGTGCCAAAGGTTACGGTCACGGCTGTAGGAGTGGGACGCATCGAAGGGAAGATCGATGCCGTGTGCATGGCAGTATTCGATCTCTTCTTCACGTGAGGACATCTTCCAGGTTTCCGTGCAGCGCCAGGGAGCAATAATCTTGAGGTCCGGAGCAAGAGCCTTGATGCCGAGCTCGAAACGAACCTGGTCATTGCCCTTTCCTGTTGCACCGTGGCAGATAGCGGTAGCGCCTTCCTTGCGGGCTACTTCAACAAGCTTCTTTGCGATGCACGGACGTGCCATTGATGTGCCGAGAAGGTACTTGTTCTCGTAAACCGCATTTGCTTCAACGCAGGGAAGAACGTATTCGTCAACAAATTCGTCGGTAAGGTGTTCGATGTAAAGTTTTGTGGCACCGGAGAGCTTTGCACGCTCTTCAAGACCATCGAGTTCGTTGCCCTGGCCTACATCGATACAGCAGCAGACAACGTCGTAATCATAGTTTTCTTTGAGCCACGGGATGATGGCCGTTGTATCAAGGCCGCCCGAGTAAGCAAGTATAACCTTTTCTTTCATGATCTTTTCTCCTTGTTCTTGATCGGTTTTTTGTTTTCAAAAATGATTTTTCATAAATATACAACATTGATGTATAAAATGCAAGAGGTTTTTTATTTTTTTATATGTGCGAAAAATCCTTGCTTTTTATAAAAAGGATGATACCATTAAATGAGGAAAAAGAAAAGAGTAAACTGAACCGGTGAAAACAGGGAAGTTACCCTGCCGGGAAAACGATACGGAAAGGACCGAAATATGAAACCGCTGATACTTGCGTCGGCGTCCGCGAGAAGACGCGATATTCTTGAACAGTGCGGCATCGCTTTCAAGGTACAGGTGAGCGATGTTGATGAAAACATAGAAGCAGACGGGCCCGCAGACCTCGTGACAAAACTCGCGATGCTCAAAGCCCGCGATATTGCGGGGAAAACCGAAGGAGAATGCATAGTCCTGGGCTCCGACACCGTAGTATCCTATGAAGGAAAGATCTACGGAAAGCCAAAGGATGATGAGGATGCCGTAAATATGCTTAAAACCTTTTCGGGCGGCGTAAACACTGTGTATTCCGGTGTTGCGGTGATAGTACGGGAAAAGGATGGAAGCGAGAGAAGTGAGAATTTTTCGGTAGCCACAAAGGTATTCTTCAGGAAACTGAGCGAAGAACAGATCCGTGCCTATGTTGCAACGGGGGAGCCTAAGGACAAAGCGGGTGCTTACGCCATACAGGGGCGGTTTGCCCCTTATATAGAAAAGGTGGAAGGCGATTATTACAATATCGTGGGACTGCCTGTATGCGCTGTTGTAGAGGCTTTGGAGCGTCTCGGAGAAAAAGTTCTGTGATCGCGAAAAAAACACTTGCATATTATACAACGCATGTGTATAATTATGAAATCAATCATCCTGAAATTCAAAAAACAACGTTGAAACCAGGGGCGGCTGCCGGCACGGAACGGAAATTACGCGCGTCCCGGGACGCTTTAAGGAGAAAAAATGATCACGGTACGACCGATGACAATCGAAGATTATGATAAGGTATATGAGCTTTGGCTGTCCATAAGCGGGTTTGGCATCCGTTCCGAGGACGATTCAAGAGAGGGAATAGACAGATTCCTGAAACGAAACCCTGGTCTTTCAATGGTCGCAGTGGAAGAGGAAACGGAAAGGATAGTCGGCGCCATGCTTTCCGGGCAGGATGGACGCAGGGCATGTTTCTATCATGTCTGCGTTCACAAAGACTACCGTTTCAGAGGGATAGCAAAGAATATGGTCAGGCATGCGCTTGATGCGCTGAAGGCGGAAGGGATCAATAAGGTCAATATTATCGCCTTCAAGAAGAACCGACTTGGAAACGGCTTCTGGACAAGCCTTGGATGGACGATGCGCGAAGATCTGAACTACTACGATCTGACGCTTAACGAAAACAACATCACGACATTTGTGGAGTGACGGAGGTAAATATGAAGAGGATACAAGGCGGAGTCACCGCAGCTAACGGATTTCTTGCCGCTGATACCGCAGCAGGCATCAAATACGCAAAAAGAACGGATATGGCACTTGTTTACAGTGCGTATCCGACTGTATGCGCAGGAACGTTTACGACGAATGTTGTAAAGGCCGCGCCTGTAAAACGCGATATGAAGATCGTTGCAAAGGGCGGAAATGTACAGGCAGTCGTAATCAACAGCGGTATAGCCAACGCGTGCACCGGTAAGGACGGCGACAAGGACGATCTTGCAATGGCAAAGGCAGTCGGAGAGTGCCTTGGGCTTAAGGCTTCCGAAGTTTTTACTGCATCCACCGGCGTTATCGGAAGAAGGCTTCCTGTTGAGAAGGCAGTTGCAGGCATTAAGAAAATGACCGAAAAGCTTGAAGCGTCGCTTGATGCGGGAACGCGCGCCGCAAAGGCCATCATGACAACAGATACGGTCGAAAAGCAATGCGCCGTGGAAACAAAGATCGGCGGCAAAAAGATCACTGTCGGCGGCATGAGCAAGGGTTCCGGCATGATCCATCCCAATATGGCCACAATGCTCGGCGTTATCACAACAGATGCCGATATCGAGCAGAAGGCCCTGCAGAAGGCTGTAAGCGATGCAGTGGCGGTCTCCTTCAACATGATCTCGGTTGACCGCGATACATCAACGAACGATTCGCTTTTTGCACTTGCAAACGGCAAGGCCGGAAACAAGACGATAAAGGCGGGAACCCCGGAGTATGCGGAGTTTTATGAAGCATTGCTCTATGTTCTCACATATCTTGCAAAGCACATGGCTGCCGACGGCGAAGGAGCAACAAAGCTTATCGAATGCAAGGTTTTGAACGCGAAGAGCAAGAAAGACGCGGTAACCCTCGCAAAGTCGGTTATCACTTCGAACCTTACAAAAGCCGCCGTTTACGGAAAAGATGCAAACTGGGGCAGGATCCTGTGCGCACTTGGGTATTCGGGGGCACAGTTCAATCCCGAAAAGGTGGATATCACGATCGAGGGCAGGGATGATATAGAGGGGAAGCTTGTCACAAAGCCGCTTGTACTTGTAAAAGACGGCATGGACAGCGGATACTCGGAAACTGTTGCTACGAAGATCCTTTCCGCGAAGGCGGTGACCATTATTGCCGACATGCACGGCGGGAAGGGCGAAGCCACAGCCTGGGGCTGCGATCTTACACATGAATATGTCGATATCAATGCGGATTACAGGTCGTAAAACAGAGCCGTGAAAATGCGGCAAAGGCGTGATCTTATCGGATAAAAAGGAGACAGGACAGATGGACGAATACATCACACAGAAGGCGGAAACGCTGCTTGAAGCGCTTCCGTACATCAGGCAGTTCAAGGATAAAACTGTTGTTGTTAAATACGGCGGCAGCGCCATGACAGATCCTACGCTTGAAGCCAGTGTTATCAAGGATATCGTTATGCTCAAGATGATCGGGATGAAGCCGGTCATCGTCCACGGCGGCGGCAAGGAGATAAGCAAATGGGTGAAGCTCCTCGGCCAGGAACCGGAATTTGTTGAAGGACTTCGTGTTACCGATGAGACGACCATGGAAGTTGCAGAGATGGTCCTCGGAAAGGTAAACAAGTCGCTTGTACAGATGCTTGAAGAACAAGGGGTAAAGGCCTGTGGTATAAGCGGCAAGGACGGAAATCTCCTTAAGGTCGAGAAAAAGCTCGCAAACGGCAAGGATATCGGTTTTGTCGGAAAGATCAAGTGTGTGAACCCCGAGATCGTGAATACGCTCATCAGCAATGATTTTGTGCCGGTCATCGCCCCCATCGGCCTTGACGACAAGTATCAGAACTACAATATCAATGCGGATGATGCCGCATGTGCGGTGGCAACCGCGCTCGGTGCCGAAAAGCTTGCGTTCCTCACGGATATCGAGGGCGTTTACAGGGATTTCAACGATAAAGAGTCCCTGATATCAGTGCTTAAGGTATCGGAGGCGGACGAACTCATTTCCAACGGTTTTGTGGGCGGCGGCATGATACCGAAGCTCAAGAACTGCGTTGATGCCGTAAAGAACGGCGTTTCCAGAGTGCATATCCTTGACGGACGCATGCCTCATTGCCTGCTGCTTGAGTTTTACACGGAAAAGGGCATTGGCACTGCGATCGTAGGGGACTGAGACAGGAACGGATGACAGATATGGATAAAAAGTATTACATTGATAAAGCAGAGGGCGCGCTCCTCCATACATACAACAGATATCAGAAGGTCTGGGATCATGGCGAAGGCGTATATCTTTACGATACCGACGGCGGGAAATACCTTGATTTTGTGGCCGGTATCGCAGTCTTTGCGCTCGGCTACGGCAACGAAAAGTACAATAAGGCTATTGTTTCGCAGGCTGAAAAGCTGCTCCACACCTCGAATTATTATTACAGTGTCCCGATGGCCGAGGCTGCTGAGAAGATCACGAAGGCATCCGGTATGGACCGAGTCTTCTTTACAAACAGCGGCGCGGAAGCTGTGGAAGGGGCATTAAAGACAGCCCGCCGGTATTATTATAACAAGACCGGGAAGGCAGACAGTGAGATCATCGCCATGGACCACTCCTTCCACGGAAGGACCATGGGAGCCCTGTCGGTAACGGGAAAAGAGGCTTACAGAGCGCCTTTTGAACCGCTTATCGGCGGAGTGGTTTTTGCAACGTTTAACGATCTTGAATCAGTAAAAGCGAAGATAAGCGATAAAACCTGTGCGATCATCATGGAGACCGTGCAGGGCGAAGGCGGCATTTATCCCGCAACGAAGGAGTTTTTGCAAGGGGTCCGCAAGCTTTGCGATGAGCATGACATCCTGCTCATCCTCGACGAGATACAGTGCGGCATGGGCCGTACTGGTACGCTTTATGCTTTCGAGCAGTACGGTGTGAAACCGGATGTGCTTACGACAGCAAAGGCGCTTGGCTGCGGTGTTCCGGTGGGGGCGTTCCTCACAACCGAGAAGGCAGCGGCTCTCGTTCCGGGCGATCATGGTTCGACATACGGAGGAAACCCGCTTGTTACCGCGGCTGTGTCGGCAGTTCTCGATATCTTCGAAGAAGAAAAGATCATCGGCAATGTAAAGCAGAGCGGAGCATATCTTTTTGAAAAGCTTGAAGAGCTGAAGGCGAAGTTCCCGAATGTAATAAAAGCGCACAGAGGCCTTGGACTCATGCAGGGAATCGAGCTTTCCGTTTCGGCAAGGGATATCATCAATAAAGCGATGAAAAACGGACTGCTGCTCATAAACGCCGGAGATACGGTAATCCGCTTTGTTCCGCCGCTTGTTGTATCAAAGGCGGACATTGATGCGATGATCGGTATTCTGTCGGGTGTTCTTGAGGGACTAAACCTGTAGAATAAAATCAAATAAGAAGAAAAATGAGGGAAAACCCAGGAAAATACACCTTTTCGCAAAACGGAAGGGTGTATTTTTTTACAAATCCGCATGTCAATTATTTACTTGAAATTATATGTCTGCGAAGTAAAATATAGTTAATAAATCACAAGGAAACAGGGTGATAGCATTAAACGGTCAAAACAGCTTAAAACAGCGGCACTGGGCCTTTTTATAGCAGTCGGCGGCGTCTTCTATTCTTTCTTTTTGCCAAAAGAAGAGACCCGCGTGGAGATAACGCGCGGGAATACTGCCGTTACAGCCGAAAGCGTAACATCGACGCCTGTTCCTACACCAACGGAGAAGCCTGCGGACAGCGGAAGCGGAGAGCAAAGCGGCAACGGCGGTTTGGCGGGACAGGCCGGCGAAAACGGGTGGAAAGACTTAAAAACCGGCGTTATAAACATAAATACGGCCGGCGCAGAGGAATTAATGAGTCTTCCGGGGATAGGCGAGAGCCGGGCGGCATGGATAATCGAATACAGGACAAAGAACGGTCCTTTCCTGAAAAAAGAGGATATTATGCAGGTAAAGGGAATAAAAGACGGGATTTTTTCAAAGATCAAAGACAGGATAAGTGTGGAGTAGATGATAAAACGGCCTATTACGCTTCTGTTGTGTGCGTTCTGCATGGGAATTGCCTGCAGGGCGCATTTTGCACTTCTGACCGCATTGACCATCGGAAGTTACATGGCATTTCTTGTTGTTTACAGACTTCACCCGCGCATCCGGGTGGTGCTTAAAAGGTGTGAAATCGCAGTACTTGCGCCGTTTCTGTTTTCCCTTGGCATGCTGCTTGGGGTAAATGCCTCAAAGGACCTGAAGATCGACTTGTGTCTTTCACAGACAAAGGCCGGAAAAACAGACGGAACCGTTACCGGAAAGGTTTTTGATATTGGCAGGTCATCCTCGGGTTTTAAGATTGAACTTCGAGATGCCGTTATCTTTGCGGAAGGTCTTGAGTTTCGCGAAGGAGCCGTGCTTTGTTACTTTGACACGGCAGACGGGATAGATATCGGCAATACCGTGACGGTAAAGGGCACACTCAGGGAGTTTTCAAAGGCGGAGAACCCGGGACAGTTCGATGAAATTGGGTATTACAGGGCAAAAGGGTTTGCCTGTAAGCTTTATGTGTCTTCTTTTGCGGTAACCGATGCCCGGAAAAAACCGCTGAAAAACATGTTAGGAAGGCTTCGGGAGAGGCTTTCCGCCGTGTATGATGCCGTACTTCCCGAAGAGGAGGCCGGCCTTGTGAAGGCACTTGTGCTGGGGGACAAAAGTACACTGGATGATGACACAAGGGATCTTTACAGACGAAACGGGATAGCGCATATCCTTGCAATATCGGGACTGCATATTTCACTTGTGGCAGCGGGACTCTATGCGCTTTTGCGTGCGCTGAAAGTTCCGCTTAAACCTGCGGCAGCGGTAACATTCGGAATTGTGTTCTGCTACGGCATGCTCACAGGCTTCTCGGTTTCAACGGTACGCGCTGTCTTTATGACGGGAGTCAGGATGCTTGCACAGATATTGGGACATTCCTACGACTCCGGTGAAGCCTGCGCACTCTGCGGCCTGGGCCTGCTTTTTATACACCCATTGATGCTGTTCGGCGCTTCTTTTGTGCTTTCCTTTGCTGCGGCGATCGGGATCGGTTATTTTACAAGAGAGTTCGCAAAGTGGGAGAAAACTTCTGAGAAAACGCGTTCGGCGGCAGCTCTCGGAGCGGTGCTTTCAACACTTGCGCCGCAGCTTTCGACTGTGCCTTTTATCTGGTATTTTTACTACGAAATCCCTGTCTACAGTATTCTTGCAAATATGATAATACTGCCCGGAATGTCACTGCTTGTGGCGCTTTCCTCGATTACCGGCGTGACGGGGCTCGTATTCCTTTCTGTTTCAAGGTTTTTTGCCGGCGGCGTGTTCTTCCTGCTTAAGGCGTATAAATTCGTATGCACGGTAATGCTGAAACTTCCGAACCCGATCCTTCTCTACGGGAAGCCGGAAAGGATCCGGATGGTTATCTGCTATGCGCTGATAATCCTGTTCTTTGCGGCAGCGGCGCTTATCGGAAAGAAGTACGGAAACGGGGAAATAAGCGCAAAGAAACGGCCATATGCGGCATTGATATTGCTGTTGATACCTCTTGTTTTCATAAAGTTTCCGCAGAACGGCATAAAGATATCTTTTCTTTCGGTAGGACAAGGGGATTGCTGTGTGATAAAGGTTTCAAACAGGAGCGCGGTAATAGTCGACTGCGGGAGCAGTTCGGCGCAAAACATTGTACGTTACAGGCTTGAGCCTTTTCTGAAATACAGCGGGATCGATACGATAGAGACCGTGTTCCTGACACATCCCGACAAGGATCATTTTTCCGGGATCGAAGAACTTCTGCGGGAGATAACGAATGACAGAACATACAGGGGGACGGTGCGGGTAAAACGTTTTGCGGTGACGCCGAATACGCTGAAGAATGAAAAGATAGCAGGAATCCTTGATATTGCGGCAGAAAAAGGTGTTGATGTATTTACATTTCTTGCGGGAGACAAACTTAAGGCCGGGAATTTGTCGCTGCTTTGCCTTTCGCCTGATGCATCAACGGATACCGCAGATAATGCGGGCTCGATAGTGCTCGCGGCCCGGTACGGGGAGTTTACGGCACTGCTTATGGGTGATTCGGGTGCGACCGCGGAACAGGCTGTTATAAACGCCTGCAAGTCAGGGCTTGTGAGCACGCCTGTAAACATCCTGAAGGTTGCTCATCACGGGTCAAGGTACTCAACATCCGAGCACTTTTTGGAATCTCTGCAGCCGGTTGCGGCCGTAGTTTCTTTCGGCAAGGGAAATGTATACAACCATCCGCACAAAGAACTCCTTCAACGCCTCGAGGCTGTTTCTGCTGTTATCTACAAGACAGGGGCCTCCGGAGCGGCAGTGTTCAGGGTCAGGTGAGCAGGTTTATCTTTTCGAAAAAAGTGTTTACATATAATTCGAATAATGCTAAAATCATGTCAGATTTAAAAATAAAACCTTAGGAGGGTATTATTATGGCTTTTTGTCCTAAATGCGGCGCTCAGATACCTGACGGTGCAAATGTATGTCCGCAGTGCGGTGCTCAGCTTGGCATGGCTGCCGGAGTTGATCCCAATGCGCAGTTCGATCATACTGCAGAGTTTTCTGCAAAGGATGTTTCTGACAACAAGTGCTATGCTGTGCTTCCTTACCTTCTTGGTATCATCGGTATCCTTGTTACCGCGCTTATAAGCAAGGAATCACCTTTTGTTCAGTTCCATCTTCGTCAGGCTATCAAGTTTACCGTTGTAAGCAGTCTTATTGGTATCTGCACGGTACTTCTTGTATGGACTCTTATCGTTCCGCTTGCAGCAGCTATCTGCAGTATAATTATCCTGGTCCTCAAGATCATAGTTGTATTCCAGATTTTCCAGGGCAAGTCGATCGAGCCTGCTATCATAAGAAACCTTGGTTTCTTAAGGTAATTGTCAATCATTGCAAGGTGCCGGGCTCCCGGCACCTTGTTTTTCTTTGTGTACATGCAGCTTTTGAAATTCGGAACGGCATCTTACGGGTATACCGGAAAACAGGAAGGAAAAGAATATGTATTGTTCAAATTGCGGCACTCTGATGCCGTCGAATAGCGATATTTGCCCAAACTGCGGGGAAATGCGGATCAATCCGGAGAAATACCGGGTGCATAAGGGCTTTGCCATTGCGTGCCTTGCGTTCTCCCTGACAGCATTTTTCATGGAAATCCTGTACTATTGTCTGGCCGGCAGGGTGATCATGGGGATGGGGTTCATCGATTTTTTGCGTTATTATTTCTCCGATCCGAAGTATTTATTGCTTTTGATCCTGGAATTTGCAGCTTTCGGCGCTGTTATTGCAGGAAGCGCGCTGCTTCGAAAGAAGCCTCTTGTAATGGCGTGCGCGGGAGCGCTTTTCAGTGTGATGACCCTGATCTCATGGGCGCGCACACATATAGAGGTATACAGGATTTACGGTAACAGGTATTGGACAGACAGAGCGGTGCTTATCAGCAATGCGTTGACATTGATCTTCCTGGTAGCTTTTGCAATGTTTTTCACAGCTGTTCTCTTAAAAGATGAAAAACGGCGTATATTTGCCGTGATATGCGCGGTATTGTTCGCTATCTGCATCGTAAAAGAAACGATGAGCATATTAAACGCAAATTTGATGAGCAGCACCATGGCTCAGATCAATGTTATCAAGAGCGTGGCATTGCTCCTGACAGAGAGCACGTTCATACTTGCGGCCATCGGGCTTGCGGTGATACCGGGAAAGCCCGACGCGTACGGAAAATACTGAATTACATGAGGAGGCTCCGGTGAAAACGGGCACTGCCGGATGACAGACAGGAGCGCGACGCCGATCTTTGAGGGGTGGCCGACGATGCATTTAAGAGGTTTTGACGTATGGAAAAACGGATAAAAGAATATCTTGCGAAGGTCGATGCCCTGCTAAATGACATGAAAAACGGCGGAGTGCCCGCAAACGATATCGACGACATTATCACGGAACACCTGACACAAATAAACTTTTTCTCACACGAAAGGCTTATTCACCTGATCGTGACTGCACTTTTTGCGGTGTTAGAGGTTGTTGCGCTGTTTATGTCGCTTGTTACCGGAAATATAGCGGCAACGGTGCTTACCGTGGCGGTCCTTGTGCTTCTCGTTCCCTATGTGAGACATTATTATATACTTGAAAACAGCGTCCAAAGGATGTATTCTCAATACGACGCGCTCTTACAATATAAGCGCAGCGGAAAACTATAAATGACGGGGGTAACAATGGGAAAACAGAACAGAAAATTTACGATCCTGCACTCAAATGATCTTCACGGCGATTTCTTTCCAAAGGAGAAGGACGGGAAGGAGAGCGGCGGTCTAAGCCGTCTTGCGGGCTATGTCGAGAATACCCGTAAAGAAGAAGAAAATGTAATATACGCCATCGCGGGCGATATGTTCAGAGGCTCGGTCATAGACTCGGAATTCTGCGGTCTTTCGACCATCGACCTCATGAACAACCTTCGCCCGGACGTAGTGACGGTCGGAAACCACGAGGTCGATTACGGCTTCGCGCACCTTCTTTTCCTTGAGAAATGCGCGAAATTTCCGATCGTTAACGCGAACCTCTTCATTACAATAAACAATTCACGTGTGTTCATGCCGTATATCAATATCGATGTCGGAGGGATCCGCGTCATGTTCATCGGCATACTGACGGAAGAAGTGCTTGCGTCAACCAAGTCGGAGCACATCATCGGAACCTTCATCGACCTTGAGGATGCGGCAAAGGAAGTAGGTATAATCTGCGATAACTACAGAACCACCCGCACGGACTATACAGTGCTTCTTACGCATATAGGTTTTGAGAACGATATCAAACTCGCAGAGATGCTCAACCCCGACTGGGGCGTTGATATCATAATCGGCGGTCATTCCCACACCTTCATGGAAAAGCCCGAATTTGTCAACGGTATCCCCATTGTTCAGGCAGGAACCGGCACGGGCGTTATCGGAAAGGCTGAGATAGAGCTTAAAGACGGGGGCGGCGTGGAAAGCTTCAAATGGACCTGCGTGCCGATAAATCCTGAAACGGCGCCTGAAGACAAGATAATGACGGGGCTTCTCGAAAGCTACAAAACACAGACTGATACAAAGTATAAGCGGGTCATCACGCGCTGGGCAAGGGCGCTTACGCATCCTTCACGCGAGCAGGAAACCGAGATGGGCAATCTCTATGCGGATGCCCTTGCCGATGACGCAAGTTACGACGTTATGTTCATGGGCTCCGGCAGTATCCGGAAAAAAGAGGCCGGACCTGTTATTGAATATCAGGATCTTGTTGAAAATACGCCGTTTGACGGCCCCATCCATATGGTGGAGGTCACGGGAGCGCAGCTTCGCAGGATCATGCAGCACCTCATG
Organism: Lachnospiraceae bacterium; assembly: GCA_016280395.1. GTDB lineage: Bacteria > Bacillota > Clostridia > Lachnospirales > Lachnospiraceae > SZUA-448. The sequence goes on from JAEEGQ010000022.1 coordinate 66,807, forward strand.
AGGGATGAAGCATGGGTTGGAGAGACGGAGTTTTACCAGATATCAAGCGCGCTCCGCATAACCTACAGAAAATCCACACACACCATTGAGAGCCTGACCTTCAGGGGCGAGCCCGTTACCGATGATATGAGGATAAAGCTTGGCCTTCAGGATTATCACTTCAAGAATTTTACTGCTTTCTTCGGAGTTCCGGTCGAGGAAGTGGCCGCCAACATGAAACCGAGAGTGGTCGCAACCTCCGAGCAGAACCTGATCATGGAATACTTTGCTACAAACAGCGGTCTTGACGCGCACGTCGACGGCAGGATCACCGTGCTTGAATGAAAGGACCTAAAAACCGGACCGGCGACTGAAAGGCCGGGTACGGACCGGGGAATTTATGAAAAAGATATTTGCATTTCTAAAAAAAGAACTGATGCTGACGCTGTCGCTTATCGCGGCAGCGTTGGCTCTTATTATCACGCCGCCCACAAAGGAGCTGCTTTCCGACATAGACTGGAGGACACTTGGCACGCTTCTTATGATGCTCTGCGTGCTCGAAGGCTTTAAGCAGGAAAAGCTGCTTTCGCCGCTCGTGAGGCTGGCCGCGCGCTTTAAGGCTCCGGTAACGCTGTCGCTTTTTCTGGTGTTTGGCGTGTTCTTTTCGTCGATGTTCGTGACGAACGACGTTTCGCTTATTATCTTTGTCCCACTCACTATCATGATATTTCGCGGAACAGGGCTTGAAAACTACATCCTTCCCATTATCACGATGCAGAATATCGCTGCTATCCGCGGCTCTCTGCTGATGCCCTTCGGAAGCCCGCAGAACCTGTTCCTGTACGGCAAATTCGGGGTGAGCATCTGGCATTTCATGCTCCACATGTCACCGCTTTGCGCAATGTCTGCGGTGCTCATAGTGATATTTATACTGTTTATCTACAGAAAGAGCACTGTCAGGACACTTTCGGTCGATGAAGAACTTGTAAAAAAGGACGGGAGCTTTACCGTCAAAAAAGGCGTTTATTATGCGCTGTTCCTGCTGGTGATAGCAGTTATCGTCACAAGGACGCAGTACTGGTACATTGCTATAGCGATAGTTGTCGGCGCGCTGCTCCTGTTTGACAGGGGGATATTCTTAAAGGTCGATTACGTGCTCTTGTTCACTTTCCTGTGCTTTTTCATCTTTTCGTCATCAATTGCCGCAAACGGGAATATCGCAGGATTTCTGAAAACCGCGGTCGCAGGGAACGAATACTGGTGGAGCTTAGGGTTAAGCCAGATCATTTCCAATGTTCCTTCAACTATAGTCCTCTATCCGTTTGCCGAGAATTACGCAGGACTTATCTACGGAGCGGACACCGCGGGCCTTCTGTCGATAATCGGATCCCTTGCATCCGTTATCAACTACAGGATCTATGTCCGCGAATATCCCGGGAACGGCGGGAAGTTCCTTAAGGTTTTCACGCTTATCAGCTGGGCGTTCTTCATTATTGTTGTTATACCCGGTCTTCTCCTTGCGAGATGGCGCTTTTTCTGATATCTGCGCATAACCGCGGCACCAAACGGCCTGCTGCTCAGGAAACGGCCTGGGGCTCAGGAAACAGCTTGCGGCTCAGTAAACAGACTGCGGCTCGGTATAAGGCGCGCTGCTTAGGACACCGCTTCCAAAAAGTTTATGCAAAAAGCACAAAAACAGTTGTTTTTGGAGCGAAAAATTGGTAAAATACATTTATGTGCAGCCGGCCATCCCGGCAGCACGATCATAAGTGTCACTTAAGTGACGGGACGGAGGAATTTATGGAGGTTTACAAGTACGAACAGATCCGTAATGTAGCTGTGTTGGGGCACGGCGGCTGTGGCAAGACAACGCTGGTCGAAGCCATGGCATATGTTACAGGAGCCATCAGCAGACTGGGCAGGGTTGAAGACGGCTCTACTATCAGCGACTATGACAAAGAAGAGAACAAGCGCCTTTTCTCTATCGGAACATCAGTAGTTCCCGTTATCTGGGATAATGTTAAGATCAATGTCCTTGATACTCCCGGTTATTTCGATTTTGCCGGCGAGGTTGAGGAAGCACTTGATGCAGCAGATGCTGCAGTTATCGTTGTTTCCGCCAAAGCAGGCATCGAAGTCGGCACCATGAAGGCATGGGATTCATGCGAGAAAAAGAATCTTCCGCGTATGTTCTTTGTAACCGACATGGATGATGACAATGCAAGCTACCGTGAAGTCGTTGAAAAGCTCCAGGAGCTTTACGGCAAGAAGATCGCGCCTTTCCATTCACCTATCCGTGAAAACGAGAAGTTTGTCGGTTTTGTAAACGTTGTAAAGATGAAAGGCCGCAGATTTACAAAGCTTTCTGACTACGAAGAATGCGAGATTCCAGATTACACAAAGGAATACGTTGAAAAATACAGAGAATCACTGCTTGATTCCGTTGCGGAGACAAGCGAGGAACTTATGGAAAAATACTTTGAAGGTGAAGAGTTCACTCCCCAGGAGATCTCGACAGCCCTTCGAAGCAGCGTAAGCGCATGTGATATCGTTCCCGTTCTTATGGGTTCGGGCCTTAACGCGCAGGGCGTAAAGATGCTCCTTCAGGAGATAGTTACATACTTCCCGTCGCCCAACAAGTGTGTCATCACAGGCGTTAATGCAACAACAGGCGCAAACTTCCACGCAGATTATGATGCAAACAAGCCTATGACCGCGAAAGTCTTCAAGACCATCGCAGATCCTTTCGTAGGTAAGTTCTCGCTCGTTAAAGTATGCTCGGGTATCCTTAATACCGACAATCCCGTTTATAACGCAGACAAGGATACAGAAGAGAAGATATCCAAGCTCTACGTGCTCCGCGGCAAGGACCAGATCGAAGTAAAAGAGCTTTATGCAGGCGATATCGGTGCCATCGGCAAGCTTTCCGACACTAAGACCGGTGATACCCTTTCAACAAAGGCCAATCCCATCAACTTTGACCGTGCGGAGATGCCGGTTCCTTACACCTACCAGCGTTATGAAACAAAGAACAAGGGCGATGACGACAAGGTTTCACAGGCTCTTCAGAAGCTTATGGAAGAAGATCTCACCCTTAAAGTCGTTAACGATCCCGAGAACCGCCAGAGTCTTCTCTACGGTCTTGGCGACCAGCATCTTGATGTAACGGTGAGCAAGCTTCTTACACGTTACAAAGTTGATGTTGAGCTTTCGAAGCCCCGTGTTCCTTATCGTGAGACGATCCGCAAGAAAGCAGCCATGATCCAGGGACGTCACAAGAAGCAGTCAGGCGGCGCAGGCCAGTTCGGTGATGTTAAGATGGACTTCGAGCCTTCGGGTGATCTTGAGAAGCCTTACATCTTCGAAGAGAAGATATTCGGCGGGGCAGTTCCGAAGAACTTCTTCCCTGCTATCGAAAAAGGTATCGCCGAGTCAGTCCTTCGCGGACCGCTTGCGGGATATCCCGTTGTGGGCATCAAGGCTACGCTCGTTGATGGTTCCTACCACCCTGTCGATTCAAACGAAATGGCATTCAAGATGGCTTCCATCAAGGCATTCAAGGCCGGCATCATGGAAGCAAGCCCCATCCTTCTTGAGCCTATCGCTTCCCTTAAGGTCGTTGTTCCGGATAAATTCACCGGTGATGTTATGGGCGATCTTTCAAAACGCCGCGGCCGCGTGCTCGGCATGAATCCGCTCCACAACGGCAAGCAGGAGATACTTGCGGATATTCCGCTTGCAGAGCTTTACGGCTACTGCACTGCACTCCGCTCCATGACCGGCGGTATCGGCGACTATTCATATGAGTTCAACCGCTATGAGCCCGCTCCCGCAGATGTTCAGGCAAAGGTCATCGAGGAAGCAGACAAGCCGGCAGATACAGACGAAGACTGATAAAATGCATTACCACGGAGACTGTGAAAAGCAGTCTCCGTGTTTTTGTCCGGAGCCTGCAGGAGTCAGCCTGCTCGATTGTGTAAGCGGTCTCCAAGTTTTACTCTTTACTTATAGTTGAAAAAATGGTACAATAAAGTGATTAAAAATGGGTTTCAGGAGTGAGTATGAGCAAGATCAGCGAAGAGATCAGACAATATCTGACCGATTTTGGCGGGCTTGATGTTACTTTCAGGAAAAAATTCCGCGAAAAAGTAGATGAAGACCGGTGGCATAACGTTAACAGCGTTTCGATAGAAGTTATCATCATCGGCATCCTTGCGTGTATAATTCTGTTTACATATCATGGCGGCGATATAGGAACATCATCATATCTCAGGATAAGGCTGTGGTCGGTCATTGCGTTCATAGCCGTATCCGTGGCAGGCCTGTTCCTTTACAGGTATGTGAACAAAAGCAAACCCGGCAACAGAAAGCTGAAACGGGGCATAACTGATGCCATGTGGGTGTTCTGGTGCCTGTTGTCGCTTCTTTGCTGTTATTCTTTTGCTGCCGTAATGAAGGAAGACCAGCTGGAATACGCCATAACGATGTCGCTTTTTGTTACAACGCTGTGTTTCTATTCGTTGATAAGGGCTTATGCGTTCCTTCCGATCCTGACCGTCTACTGCGGTGTTTTTGTTGTATTTGCCGCCATTTTCGATGCTCCGGCAACAATGTATGTGTATATAATTGTCATGTACATACTCGGCATCCTGATCGGTGCAACGAGATACATCCCCATGCAGAATATCTTTGCCGAGAGCCAGCAGGTCGAGCGCACCAACGAACGTCTGCAGGAGCTTGTCGAGGAAGCGGTCAAAAAGGCCAATGAAGCAAGTATGGCGAGAGGTGATTTCTTTGCCAGGGCCAGCCATGACATGCGCACACCCATGAACGGTATTCTGGGGCTTATTCATCTTACGTTGCAGGAAAAGGGACTTACGCCGGTCGTTCGCGAGAACCTCGGTAAAATGGATATCACCGGCCGCTATCTCTTAAATCTCATCAACGATCTTCTGGATCTGCAAAAGATCGAAGACGGCAATATCACATTCAAATACGAACCTACACGCTGGCTTGATTTCATCGAGAACATGCTTGTCGTATTTGAGCCTGCTGTTGAAGAGAAGAACATCTCATTCAAAGTCGAAAAGAAGAATCTCTCGGATTGCAGCGTGAATATCGACACGCTGCGCATCCAGCAGATCTTTACGAATATCATATCCAATGCCTTCAAGTTTACCGAGCCCGGCGGCAGTGTGGTCTGCACCTTTGAAGAGGTTAAGGGACCGGAAGACAAGGTATGCGTAAGGTTTACGGTTGCGGATACCGGAATCGGAATGACAGAAGAGTTCCAGAAGCATATTTATGAGCCCTTCGCGCAGGAGGACAACGGTATATCGGCAGGCAACGGAACGGGCCTTGGAATGGCCATCGTCAAGAAAGTCACGGAGCTCCTTGGCGGAACGATAACCATAAACAGCAAGAGAGGCCACGGCACTACGGTTACAGTTTATCTGGAACTCGAGCGCTTTGCCGGCGTGGTACCCAAAGCAGGTGTTGAGGAAACGGATATGAGCATCCTCAGGGGCCAGCACATTCTCGTATGCGAGGACAATCCTCTTAACCTCGAGATAGCGGTGAAGCTTCTTGAAGCGAAAGGGATCGTTGTCGACACTGCTGAGAACGGCAAGCTTGGAGTAGAGAAATTCGAGAAGTCAAAAGTCGGCTACTATGCTATGATCCTTATGGATATCAGAATGCCTGTCATGAACGGATACGACGCCACAAGGGCGATAAGGGCACTGAGAAGGTCGGATGCGGGAACGATACCGATCATTGCGATGTCGGCCAACGCTTTCAAGGAAGACATTGACGAATCGTTAAGATCCGGCATGAATGAACATCTTATCAAGCCCATCGTGGTCAAGAACCTGTATTCCACCATAAGACGTTTTATCGATAAAAAAGGAAATAAGGCCTGAAGGACCGGAAAACGGAGGTTATGGCTTTGAAGTTTACCAAAATGCAGGGCTGCGGAAATGACTATGTTTACGTTGACGCAGTCAGTAATGAGATCGAAGACCGTGCAGAGCTGTCCAAAAAGGTCAGCAACAGGAATTTCGGCATAGGTTCGGACGGGCTTATATGTCTTGCGCCGTCGAAGATCGCGGATTTTGCCATGGACATGTACAATGCCGACGGTTCACGCGGAAAGATGTGTGGCAACGGCATAAGGTGTCTGGGCAAATTTGCGTACGATCATGGTCTTACGGACAAAACGGAGCTTACGATCGAGACACTGTCCGGTGTTAAATATATCGAGCTCCATGTTACGGATGGCAAAGTTACGGATGTGACGGTCGATATGGGCGTTCCGGAGACGGAAAGCTATAAGATACCCGTAAAATGCGACAGATCCCCGGCACTTAAGGTACCCTTTGCGACAAACGAGCGGGTATATAACATGTCCTGTGTATCAATGGGGAATCCGCATGCGGTTGTATATGTTGACGATACGGACAGTTTCCCTGTTGAAGAAGAGGGGAAAAAGTTTGAAAAGAGTCCTGTTTTTCCGGAGGGCGTTAATACGGAATTCGTGCAGGTGATCGACAGAAGCCGGCTGAAGATGCGTGTATGGGAGCGAGGCTCGGGCGAGACCATGGCCTGCGGCACCGGAGCCTGCGGATGCGCATATGTGAGTATGCTGAACGGTCTTGTTGACAATGAGGTGTCCGTCGAAATGCGCGGCGGTACACTTAAGATCAGATATAACAGCGAAGATGGTCATATTTACATGACAGGTCCTGCTGTAACGACATTTGAAGGGGAGATGTTTTTATCATGAAGTTCGATAAGAAGAGTTTTGAGACGGGAGAAGACGAGAATCTTAAAGCGCTGACGCTTATTGAGACCGAAAAAGGCAGATGGGTGGCCTGCAGCGAGGATATCCTCTCCGCCGGGACGGACGGGACGCTGATCTTTGCGCCCGCGCTCTGCGAAAAGCTTGGCTTTGTTTATTCGGAAGAGGGCAGGAAGTTCATCATCAGAAGATCGGACGTATGTTTTAATACATACATGGCCGGTAAGATCGAGTATCAGTTCACGAGAAACGGAAAGACCACAAAGCATGAGCTTTTGCCTGCTCCCGTTTATGAAAAGAAAGTCGGGCTTCATATTGCGCCCGCAAGCCTTCGTACCCTCTGCAATTACTTTGTTTTTTCAGGCGGACGTGTAAAGAGCAGCTCGTATGCCGTTTACGGGTATGGGAAGATCTATGTTTTCTCGGCTCTGAGCGTGATCAAGAACTGTCCTCCGATCGGATCGGTGTTTACAGAGAACGGAGAACCCCTTGAAGAGCGTGTAAAGAAGGAAACAGCCTTCGAGACATGGATCAAGTATTCGGAAAAGAAAGAGGAGACGCAAAATACGGAAGAGCCTGAGACCGCTATCGAGCCGGAGATCCCAGAAGCTCCCGGGCCCGAACCTGTTCCCGAGCCTGAACCTGTTCCCGAGCCTGAACCCGTTCCCGAGCCTGAACCCGTTCCCGAACCTGAACCCGTTCCCGAACCGGAACCTGAGCCTGAACCTGAGCCGGAACCTGAACCCGAGCCCGAGCCGGAGCCCGAACCCGAACCTGAGCCCGAACCCGAACCCAAATACATCCAGCCTGATTATTTTGTGCTTTTTGGCGGCAGAGTCATCAGGCGTATGCAGAAATTCAGAGTGCCTGAAGAAAGTATCTACTGGCCGGATGACAAGGATATGAGCTATGTCGAGAAGGAAGGCATGAAGGATTTTGTTGAGAACGGATGCGGCGTGCTGCTCATCAATTCCACTTTTATCTTCAATCTTTCCGGCGATTACCGTGTTCCCTGCATAAAGTTCAGTGTAAACAACGACGAGTACCATATCGAGCTGCATTCGGGACTTGGCTATACGTTCTCCGAGAGGAGACTCGGCAAGAAGGATTATACAGAGATCAAACAGGGCATATTAAAGCTTTTGCTCTATAAGATCAGTTCGGAACCCGACATGATCTTCAAGGCCATCGCAGAGGCTGAAGAGGCCAAGGAAGGACTTGAAGAATTCACAAGGGCAGGGGACTGCATCATAAGGCGTGAAAAACGCGACAAGTACAATTTATACATCCTTAAACAGGATGAAGGAGTATTGATGTAATGAAACTTTATAACAGTCTGACGAGAAAAACCGAGGAATTTGTTCCAAACGTTCCCGGAAAGGTCGCAATGTATACTTGCGGACCGACAGTATATCATTACGCGCATATCGGTAATATGCGCAGCTATATCTGCGAGGATGTGCTGGAAAAGACGCTTCGATACCTCGGGTTTGATGTCAAGCGTGTAATGAACATAACGGACGTCGGGCATCTTTCCGATGACGGCGATAACGGCGAAGACAAGATGGTAAAAGGCGCCGAGCGTGAACACAAGACGGTCATGGAGATAGCAGAGTTCTATACAAAAGCTTTCTTTGACGACTGCGCGCTTGTAAACATCAAGAGACCCGATGTTGTGGAGCCGGCTACAAACTGCATCCCGGAGTTCCAGAACATGATAAAGGTGCTCCTTGACAAGGGATATGCCTACAAAGCAGGCGAGAATGTTTATTTTGATACCTCGAAGCTTAAAGATTATTATGTTTTCGGCAATCAGAACGAGCAGGAGCTTCTGATAGGCGCCCGCGATGACGTTACCGAGGACACCAATAAACGCAACAAAAACGACTTTGTGCTCTGGTTCACAAAATCAAAATTTGCGCAGCAGGCTCTTAAGTGGGACAGCCCCTGGGGCGTAGGATACCCGGGCTGGCACATAGAGTGCTCGTGCATCAGTATGAAGCATCTCGGCGAATATATGGATATCCATTGCGGCGGCGTTGACAATATCTTCCCGCACCATACGAACGAGATCGCGCAGAGTGAGTCCTTTACCGGACATAAATGGTGCAATTACTGGTTCCATGTGCAGCATCTGAACGACCGCGGCGGCAAGATGAGCAAGTCAAAAGGCGCGATCCTTACCGTATCCGTCCTTAAGGAAAAAGGCTACGATCCGCTTGTTTACCGCTTCTTCTGCCTGCAGTCGCATTACAGGAAGCCTCTCGAGTTCTCCTTCGAGATCCTTGACAATACCGTTGCGGCATACAACAAGCTTAAGAAAAGAGTGCTTGAACTGAAGGATGACGGAGCCGTTGATAAAGCGGTTTTCGACGAGTATAAGCAGCGTTTTTCCGATGCACTTTCGGACGATATCAATACATCCATGGCTCTCACGGTGCTCTATGATGTGCTCAAGGCACCGACAAATGATGCAACAAAGCTTGCGCTCATCAATGATTTTGACTATGTTCTCGGACTCGATCTTTCCGTAAGGAAGGAAGAAGAGGGCGAAGAGGACAGCGAGCTTGCAGCTTATGTTGAAGAGCAGATCGCTCTCAGGAAAGAAGCCAAAAAGGCAAAGGATTTTGCAAAGGCCGATGCGATACGGAACGAGCTCGCAGCCAGGGGTATCATCCTTGAGGATACAAGAGAGGGCGTTAAATGGAGGAAGGCTTAAAAGCATTTCTGCCTGTTTCCGGTATTTGCGAAAGGTTCGGCTTAAAACCCGCATCACCGAAGGACTATTCGCCCCTTACGCTTGCGTTCATCGGTGATGCGGTATATGACCTGATCGTTCGCACACTTGTTGTGGAGCACGGGAACACCCAGGTAAACAAGCTCCATAAAAAGAAGAGCGCGATCGTAAAAGCGGAAACACAGAAAGAACTGTATTTTGTGATAAAGGACAGCCTCGACGAAGAAGAAGAGGCTGTCTTCAAACGCGGAAGGAACGCAAAATCCTATACTACGGCAAAGAACGCCTCTGTTTCGGATTACAGGATCGCAACGGGAGTCGAGACTCTTGTCGGATATCTCTATATGTCCGAAAGGTACGGAAGGATACTGGAACTGCTGAAAGCGGGCCTTGATTCCTTAGGACTCCTTGATCAGGAGGCAGCAGGTTCCGGCAACCGCTGAGAGCAATCCGGGCACCATAAAGGAAATGATACGGAAGACAGCATGAGATACGAAGAATTTACAATAGAGGGCAGGAATGCCGTAATAGAGGCTTTTCGCTCGGGAAAGACCATAGACAAGGTGTTTGTGCTTGACGGCTGCAAGGACGGCCCGATACAGACAGTGCTCCGTGAGGCAAAAAAAACGGATGCCATAATACAGTACGTTACGGCGGAACGCCTGAACCAGCTTTCGGAGACCGGCAAGCACCAGGGAGTTATCGCTTACGCAGCCGCATACGAATACGCAGAGGTCGAAGATATCCTGAACAATGCAAAGGAAAAAGGCGAGCCGCCCTTCATTGTGATCCTGGACGGAATAGAAGACCCGCATAACCTGGGTGCGATCATAAGAACCGCGAACCAGGCCGGAGCCCACGGTGTCATCATCCCCAAGAGACGGGCGGTGGGCCTTACGGCAACTGTGGCCAAAACATCTGCCGGAGCCCTTAACTATACACCGGTAGCCAAGGTCACGAATATAACAAAGACCATAGAAGAACTGAAGGAGCAGGGGATATGGTTCGTCTGCGCCGATATGGACGGAGAGGTGATGTACAGCCAAAATCTTACCGGCCCTATCGGACTTGTTATAGGCAGCGAGGGCGAAGGCGTAAGCCGGCTCGTGAAAGAACACTGTGACTATGTGACAAGGATCCCGATGAAAGGGGACATAGATTCCCTCAATGCTTCTGTTGCCGCAGGAGTGCTGATGTTTGAGATAAGACGCCAGAGAGATTTCAAATAACGATCATGAATGATTATAATGAATTAAAAGACAGTGAGCTTATAGAGAAATTCCGGAGCGGAGATACAGCCGCTTGGGATTTTCTTTTTAAGCGCTATGAAAAACTTATCGAATCACAGCCTAACTTCTATTATGCAAGGGGGGCGGAAGCCGATGATATCGTCGTTGCAGGTATGGAAGGGTTTTACGAAGCTGTGCTCTTTTTTGATACAAACAAGGGAGCCTTTGCCTCTTTTGCAGGTCTTTGCATAGGAAGAAAGATCCAGAAGTTTGTAGATAAAGCAAACAGCCGTTATAACAGCCTTCTAAATGATGCCGTACCCTTTCCGGAAGATGATGAAAAAGCCGGGGAGGAGTATCTTTTAGATAATGTAAAGACAAACCCCGAGGCCATTTACCTTGAAAAAGAGAGGAGCATGGAGCTCGAAAAGGAGCTGAAAAGGAATCTTTCCGAGACAGAGTATGCGGTACTGATCGACAGGATGGACGGATACAGCTACAAAGAGATCGCAAAGAGACTGGGCATTTCGGAAAAGGCTGTTGACAATGCCATCCAGAGGATAAGAAAGAGTCTGAGAAAATAACAGATCGGGTCAAAAAAGAAAATCTTTAAAGATTTTCAATTTAGCACTTGTTATTATTTTCGTTTTGTGCTATGTTTATGGAGATTTGTGGCTTAATTAACAAAATACTTACACAACCCGGAAGGAGGAAGTACGTATGACACTATACAAGGCATTTGCGCTTTTAAGCTCTACAGGTGAGCCCGATGTCGCAAACTGGTTTGTTGTATTGATGGGCATTGGTATCGTTTTCATCGGTCTTGTCTGCATCGTTGCTCTTTGCACTGCCATGAGCGCGATCATCAAGGCACTCGAAAAGAACAAGAAGCCCGCACCTGCTGTGGCTAAGCCTGCGCCTGCTGCGTCAAAGGCAGCACCTATAGCAAACCGTCAGGAATTCATTGCAGCCATCTCTGTTGCGATTGCAGAAGAGCTTGGAACAGATGTTTCCGCGATCCGTATTTTATCCGTAAAGCCCCTTTAAGGCCGGATTTCAAACGATTCATTTCATTTAAGAAAGGATTTTTATCATGAACAGGTACAAAGTAAACGTAAACGGTACAGATTACGAAGTAGCAATCGAGCTTATCGACGAAGCAACAGCAAAGGCAGCTGCTCCTGCAGCACCCAAGGCAGCTCCGGCCGCAGCACCCTCTGACGGACAGGCAGTTACCGCTCCCATGCCGGGCCCGATCCTTGACATCAAAGTAGCACAGGGCGCTTCTGTAAAGAAGGGTGATGTTCTCATGATCCTCGAGGCAATGAAGATGGAGAACGAGATCCTCGCTCCCTGCGACGGCACCGTTGTAAGTCTTAATGTTCAGAAGGGAAGCCAGGTTGACAGTGGTTCTGTTCTCTGCGTGATCAAATAAGAAAAACACGCAGGTTCAAAGCAGGGGTAAACCCTGCGGGACACTTTCACACTGACTTATTCTTTGGAGGAAACAATGGAAACTATTATTAATTTCTTACAGCAGACAGGTTTCTATCAGCTCGGCTCCGACCCCAGGATGCTGATCATGATAGCTATCTCACTTGTTCTGATGGTACTTGCGATCGTTTTCAAGTTTGAACCCCTTCTTCTTGTTACGATAGCATTCGGTATGCTGCTCACCAACCTTCCGGGCGCAGAAGTATTCCATGAGATACTCTACGCAGGCGGACATGCCAACTGGTCGCTGTTCGGAGGCGGAGACATCGCTGCTTTCCTTGCGGAAGGCGAAGCTCACGGCCTTACACCCGAGCAGATCGCACATTTCACTTCCCTGTATGTTGACAACGGCATCAAGACCATCACACCCGGTCTTATCGACTATCTCTATCTTGGAGTTAAGCTCGGCATCTATCCCTGCCTCATCTTCGTAGGTGTAGGCGCAATGACAGACTTCGCACCCCTCATCGCGAATCCCAAGAGCCTTCTTCTCGGCGCAGCAGCCCAGATCGGTATCTTCCTTACATACGTAGGAACACAGCTCACAGGCCTTTATTCGAAGGCTGAGTCAAGCTCCATCGGTATCATCGGCGGCGCTGACGGCCCTACGGCTATTTTCGTTACATCAAAGCTTGCTCCCCAGCTCCTCGGACCCATCGCTGTGGCAGCTTATTCCTACATGGCTCTCGTTCCGGTAATCCAGCCTCCGATCATGAGACTCCTTACAACGGAAAAAGAGCGCAAGATCAAGATGGTAGCGCTCCGCAGCGTATCGAAGACAGAGAAGATCATCTTCCCCTTCGTTGTAACCATCTTCGTAGCACTTCTTGTTCCTTCGGCAACTCCTCTTGTAGGCTGCTTAATGCTTGGTAACCTCTTCAAAGAGTGCGGTGTTACCGAACGTCTCAACAAGACAGTACAGAACGAGCTTATGAACATCGTTACCATATTCCTCGGAATTTCCGTAGGCGCAACGGCAACGGCAAGCACCTTCCTTTCCATCAAGACCATCGTTATCATGCTCATGGGCGTTGTAGCTTTCGGCTGCGGCACTGCAGGCGGTGTGCTTCTTGCAAAGTTCATGAACCTCTTTACAAAGAACAAGATCAACCCTCTTATCGGTTCCGCAGGTGTTTCCGCGGTTCCCATGGCAGCACGTGTTTCACAGGTTGAAGGCCAGAAGGCGGATCCTTCGAACTTCCTTCTTATGCACGCTATGGGTCCCAACGTTGCAGGCGTTATCGGTTCCGCCATCGCAGCAGGTACATTACTTGCTCTGTTCGGCTGATAGGTCAGGAGGTAAAAAATGGCTAAAAAACCCTTATACATAACAGATACCATCCTTCGTGATGCACACCAGTCACAGGCCGCAACCCGTATGAGGATAGAAGACATGCTTCCCGCATGCGAGCTCCTTGACAATATGGGATACTGGTCCTTAGAGTGCTGGGGCGGTGCCACATTCGACTCCTGCATGCGTTTCCTCAACGAGGATCCGTGGGAGAGACTCCGCACCTTAAGAAAGGCTATGCCCAAGACAAAGCTGCAGATGCTCCTTCGCGGACAGAACCTCTTAGGCTACAAGCACTATGCAGACGACGTTGTTGAATCCTTCGTTAAGAAGTCTCTTGAAAACGGTATCGATGTTATCCGTATCTTCGACGCACTTAACGATCCGAGAAACATGGCAGCAGCCATGAAATTCACAAAAGAGTACGGCGGCACCGTTGAGGCTGCCATCAGCTACACATCAAGCCCCGTACACAACGAAGATTACTTTGTAAAGCTTGTTCTCGAGCTTGAGAAGATGGGCGCAGACGTTATCTGTATCAAGGATATGGCGAACCTTCTCCTTCCTTTCGACGCATATTCGCTCGTTAAGAGATTAAAGGAGAACACAGGCCTTCCCATCCATCTTCATACACACAACACAACAGGTACAGGCGACATGGTTTACCTTATGGCCGCACAGGCAGGCGTTGATATCGTAGATACCGCGCTTTCACCTATGGCTAACGGTACATCGCAGCCTACCACAGAGTCCCTTGTTGCTACATTAAAGGGCACTGAGCGCGATACAGGCCTTGACCTTAACAAACTCAGCGAAGCAGCAGCTCACTTCCGTAAAGTCGCACAGCGTCTTACAGATGAAGGCGTGCTCAACCCCAAGGTGCTCCACGTTGATACAAACACACTTCTTTACCAGGTACCCGGCGGCATGCTTTCAAACCTCTTAAAGCAGCTTAAGGATGCAAAGGCAGAAGATAAGTATTATCAGGTGCTCGAAGAGGTTCCGAGGGTCCGCAAAGACTTCGGATATCCGCCTCTTGTAACTCCTACCAGCCAGATCGTCGGTTCACAGGCAGTTATGAACGTTCTTTACGGCGAGCGCTACAAGGTATTCCCGAAGGAGTCCAAAGGTCTTCTCCGTGGTGAGTACGGTAAGCTTCCGGGCGAGGTTAACGAGGAAGTACGTAAGAAAGCTATCGGCGATGAAGAAGTCATCACCTGCCGTCCCGCAGACCTTATCGAGCCCGAAATGCCCAAGTACCGTGAAGAGACAAAGGCTATCGCCAAGTCCGAAGAGGATGTTCTCTGCGTGGCAATGTTCCCTCAGGTTGCACCCAAGTTCCTTGATATCCGCGACGGAAGGGTTAAGCCTGCAGAGGAAGCTAAGCCTGCAGCAAAGCCCGCAGTTTCAAAAGACGGAGTACGTACTCTTTACGTTCAGGACGTTTCGATCTGATAAAGCGATAAAAACTTTAAGTAAAACACAGGGCATTTCCGGGCCATAAAAGGGCCCGGAATGCCGGTTTTGAGCATGCTCAAAGATTTTTCAAAATTCTTAAAAAAAATACTTGCCAAAACAGAATGCCTGTGGTATCATAACGATTGCGCTGAAAACTATGCTGCTGTAGCTCAGTCGGTAGAGCGCATCCTTGGTAAGGATGAGGTCACCGGTTCAAATCCGGTCAGCAGCTCTCGCAGACTTGCTACAAAGGTTTGCGCAATATGTTTCGGGGTGTGGCTCAGTTTGGCTAGAGCGCTTCCTTAGGGAGGAAGAGGCCGCAAGTTCAAATCTTGTCACTCCGATAAAAACGGATCGCATTTTTGCGGTCCGTTTTTTGTTTAAAATGTCCTATTGTTTTAATCATACTGTTCGTGTATAATCGGATTTGTATTTGAAAATGGGGGCAAAGTTGTTGAGTAAGCATAATAAATTCAAATTCCAGATGGGCAAGGAAAGGCCTAAGGGGCTGCTTGGATTTGTTATCGGCATACTTGTATCCGTGATCACCATCGCGCTGGTGATATTTGCGGTGAAGTTTGCGGGGCAGACAGGGCCTGCTCTGGCTGTGCTTGCGCTTGTTGTAAACCTTCTTGCGATAGCGGGACTTGTGATATCGCTGCGAAGGCTCTACAAAAGAGACGGATCGATGGCCCTTTTGATAACAGCGCTTGCCTTAAACGGACTTACCGTAATATTTTATCTTATCTTATATTTTTCGGGTTTCTGATGACCGCCATCTTATCATGATATATCAAAGGGGGAACAGTATGAACAAAGTTGGTATCGTAATGGGCAGTGATTCCGATCTTCCCGTAATGAAAAAAGCAGCGGAAATGCTTGAACGCTTCGGCATCGAATACGAGATCACGATAATCTCGGCACACCGTATGCCGGATGTGTTTGTCGACTACGCAAAGAATGCGCTGGACAAAGGCTTTAAGGTCATTATTGCCGGAGCAGGCGGAGCTGCGCATCTTCCGGGCATGACAGCCGCGATATTCCCTCTTCCCGTGATAGGCGTGCCGATAAAGACGGCAGCGCTTTCGGGAGTAGATTCCCTTTATTCGATCGTTCAGATGCCGTCCGGCATCCCGGTTGCAACGGTCGCGATAGATGCCGCCCAGAACGCAGGCATCCTTGCGGCACAGATACTTGCGACTTCCGATCCTTCCCTTCTACAGAAAATAAAAGATTATAAAGAAGAGCTTAAAAACGGTGTCTTAAAGAAAAAAGAGCGCATCGAGACCACGGGCTACAAAGACTATTGATCCAGTCAGAACGCATTCCCGGGGGTTGAGCCGCCGGAGATGCTTTTGAATATTAATTTCGGAGGTGTTGTATGGACTACAAGAAAGCCGGAGTTGACATTGAAGCCGGTTACAAGGCCGTAGAGCTAATGAAGCAGCACATAAAAGGGACGCTGCGTCCCGAAGTGCTTGGCGGGATAGGCGGCTTTTCGGGAGCTTTCTCGATGAAAGGCTTCATGAACATGGAGGAACCGACACTCGTGTCCGGTACGGACGGCGTCGGTACGAAGCTGAAGATCGCATTTCTTCTTAACAAACACGACACGGTAGGCATAGACTGCGTTGCCATGTGTGTTAACGACATTGCTTGTGCGGGCGGAGAACCTTTGTTCTTCCTCGATTACATTGCATGCGGAAAGAATATACCGGAGAAGATAGCGACCATAGTTTCGGGAGTAGCGGAGGGCTGCAAGCAGTCAAATGCCGCACTCATCGGCGGTGAGACTGCCGAGATGCCCGGGTTTTATCCCGAGGATGAATACGATCTTGCGGGCTTTGCCGTAGGTATCGTGGACAGAAAGAACATTATCGACGGAAGTACGCTTACGCCGGGAGATGTCATCATCGGCATCGCTTCATCGGGCATCCACAGCAACGGATATTCCCTTGTGCGTAAGGTGTTTGTCATGAGTGAAGAGTCGCTTTCAAGATACTACGAAAGCCTCGGAAGCACTCTCGGTGATACGCTTATCACACCCACCAAGATCTATGTGAAAGCGCTCGACTCGGTAAAAAAGGGCGGGGTAAAGATAAAGGCCTGCAGCCATATAACAGGCGGCGGTTTCTACGAGAATATCCCGAGAATGCTCAAGGAAGGCACACATGCCGTGATAAAGAAGGACAGCTACCCGATCCCGCCTATTTTCGGCATGCTGAAAAAGGACGGCTCCATCGATGAGCATATGATGTACAACACATACAACTGCGGTATCGGAATGATGCTTGCCGTTGATGCGAAGGATGCGGACGAAACCGTAAGGCTTATCGAACAGGCCGGCGAGAGAGCCTATATCGTCGGTGAGATCAAGGCGGGCGAGAAAGGGATCACATTATGCTGAACGTGACTGTTATGGTCTCGGGAGGCGGAACGAACCTGCAGGCCATAATTGACAGGATAAAGGACGGGACAGTCCGTAACGCGCGCATCGTCGGTGTCATCAGCAACAAGAAAGAGGCATATGCTCTTCAGAGGGCGATGGATAACGGCATTCCGGCCATCTGCATCTCACCTAAGGATTATGATGCGGAAGGTTTTGCGGATACACTGCTTTTGAAGCTTGAAGAGCTTAAAACGGACCTTGTGGTGCTTGCGGGATATCTTGTGATAGTTCCCGAAAAGGTTGTAAATGCCTACGAGGGCAGGATCATCAACATCCACCCTTCGCTTATCCCTGCTTTCTGCGGGGACGGGATGTACGGCCTCAAAGTGCACAGAGCCGTGCTTGAGCGCGGATGCAAGGTAAGCGGCGCGACGGTCCATTTTGTTGACGCGGGCACGGATACAGGCCCTATAATCTTCCAGAAGGCGGTAGAAGTAAAAGAAGGCGACACACCGGAAACACTGCAGAAACGCATTATGGAAGAGGCTGAATGGGAGCTGCTCCCGAAAGCCATAGACAAGATAGCAAACGGGTAAACACGAGAAACGGCCGTTTGCTGGTGTTTGCGGCCGGTTCGGGATTGGAGATAAGCATAAATGAGCATTAACATACTTGTAGTCGGTGGCGGCGGACGCGAGCATGCCATCTGCACAAAGATCGCGCAAAGCCCGAGGTGCAAAAAGCTTTACTGCGCTCCCGGAAACGCGGGGATCGCGGAAGTGGCTGAGTGCGTACCCTTTGCGGTAACCGATTTTGAAGGCATCGGGAACTTCGCAAAGGATCATGAGGTCGGGCTTGTGGTGATAGGACCTGACGATCCGCTTGCGCTTGGTATCGTGGACGCGCTTGAAGCGAAAGGCTTAAGAGTGTTCGGACCCCGCAAGAATGCAGCTATCCTTGAAGCTTCCAAGGCTTTTTCAAAGGATCTCATGAAGAAATACGGGATCCCGACAGCAGCCTATGAGGTATTCGATTCCTGCGAAAAAGCGGAAGAGTACCTGAAAACAGCGGATTATCCGATAGTGCTTAAAGCGGACGGACTTGCGCTCGGAAAGGGCGTTTTGATCTGCGAGACGCTGGAAGATGCCATAAGCGGCATACGTTCCATGATGCAGGACAAGAAGTTCGGAAACGCCGGGAACAGGGTGGTTATCGAGGAATTCCTTAAGGGACGCGAGATCTCGGTACTTTCCTTTGTGGACGGCGAAACCATAAAGATCATGTCTTCGGCTCAGGACCATAAACGCGCGAAAGACAACGACGAAGGCTTGAATACAGGCGGAATGGGCAACTTCTCACCAAGCCCGTTCTATACAGCAGAGGTTGATGCCTTCTGTAAAAAGTACATTTTCCAGCCTACCGTGGACGCAATGAAAGCGGAAGGCAGGCCGTTCAAGGGCGTTATATTCTTCGGACTTATCCTTACGGATAAAGGACCGAAAGTCCTTGAATACAATGCGAGGTTCGGAGACCCCGAGACACAGGTGGTGCTCCCCCGCATGAAAAACGATATAGTGGATGTGTTTGAGGCATGCATAGACGGAACACTTGCCGGCATCAACCTTGAATTTGAGGACAATGCGGCAGTCTGCGTGGTGCTTGCGTCGGACGGATATCCCGAAAAGTATGAAAAGGGCTTTAAGATAACCGGACAGGAGAGGTTCATGGGAAAGAACGATTATTTCCTGTTCCATGCGGGGACGAAAAAGCTCGACGACGGAAGTGTCGTCACAAACGGAGGAAGGGTGCTTGGGGTTACAGCTCTCGGGAAAGATATTCACGAGGCGCGCAAAAAGGCTTACGAAGCAACCGGATGGGTTGACTTCGCAAACAAGTACATGCGTACTGACATCGCCAGATCGGCAGACAATGTAAACTAAGGAGGCACCGCAACATGTATTCATTCGATTCAGTTAAGAGAACAGATCCGGAACTCGCAGAGGCCATAAGCCTCGAGATGCAGCGCCAGGAGAGCCATCTCGAGCTCATTGCTTCGGAAAATTTCGTCAGTGAAGCCGTTATGTCGGCTATGGGAAGCCCGCTTACCAACAAATATGCGGAAGGTTATCCCGGAAAGCGTTATTACGGAGGATGCGAATTCGTTGACATAGCAGAAAACCTTGCGATCGAGCGCGCAAAGAAGCTTTTTGGCTGCACCTACGCGAATGTACAGCCTCATTCCGGCGCACAGGCAAACATGGTGGTGTTTTTCGCACTCTGCAAGCCCGGTGACACCATCATGGGCATGAACCTTGCTCATGGCGGCCACCTTTCGCACGGAAGTGCCGTTAATTTCTCCGGTTCCTACTTCAATATCGTACCTTACGGTGTTAACGACGAGGGCTTCATAGATTATGATGAAGTTGAGCGTATCGCAAAAGAATGCAAGCCGAAGATGATCGTCTGCGGCGCAAGCGCATACGCGAGAAAGATAGATTTTAAGCGCTTCCGTGAGATAGCTGATTCCGTAGGCGCTTACCTTATGGCAGATATCGCACATATCGCGGGCCTTGTATGCACGGGGTATCATGAAAGCCCCATCCCTTACGCACATGTGACAACCACAACCACCCACAAGACCTTAAGAGGACCGAGAGGCGGCCTTATCCTTTCCTCAGCTGAATTTGCGGAAGAGCACAAGCTGAACAAGGCGCTTTTCCCGGGGATCCAGGGCGGTCCGCTGATGCATGTCATCGCTGCAAAAGCTGTATGCTTTAAGGAGGCACTCGATCCTTCGTTTAAGGAATATGCCGGCAATATCGTCGCAAACGCGGCAGCCCTTGCGGACGGTCTTAAAGAGAGAGGCTTCAAGCTTGTTTCCGATGGCACTGACAACCACCTGATGCTGCTTGACCTTAGAAGCGTCGGCAGGACAGGTAAAGAACTCGAGCATGCGCTTGACGCGGTGAACATTACCTGCAACAAGAACGCTATCCCCAACGACCCCGAAAAGCCCGGGATCACAAGCGGAATAAGGCTCGGAACACCGGCTGTTACAACAAGAGGCTTAAAGGCATCGGATATGTCAATTATCGCTGAAGCGATCTCGCTTGTCGCAAAGGATCCGGAGGGCAACAAGGAGCAGGCTGCATCACTTGTGAAGGTGCTTACCGACTCATACCCGCTGTTTGCAAAATAATAGATCCATAACGGATAAATGATAACCAGGCAGAAAGGAGTTGTCCTTCCTGCCTGGTTTTGTAATGGTCATATATCGGATCGAAGCAGATGCTGTGTTTTGAACCGGTGAAAGGTCTTTCGTGTCCGGCAGGCCGCAAGGACGGCTTCCGGATCATGCTCCCGTACTTGAACGCCAGACGGGAGTGGTGGCAACCAGCGTCTTTGTAAAGGGCATTCCCGGATTTTTAATGCGGTTAAGCAGTATATCTGCAGCCAGACGCCCTATCTCGACTCCGGGTATCTTTACGGTCGTAAGGGGCGGGTCTGCAAGGGCAGACTGGGTAATGCCGTCAAAACCTGCGACCATGATGTCTTTTGGTATCTTAAGGCCCTTCTGTTTAAGGGCATACATAAGATGGATCGCAAGATAATCGTTGGCACATACATAGGCATCGGGAAGGTGCTTGAGCTCATTCAGCCTGTCGTAGATCCAGTCAGTATCACCGTAGGGGAAGGAATCGGGCGCGAGGATGCTGTAGCCGGTCGGGTCGGGAAGAGCGTGGTCTTTCGCAGCAAGGCATAATCCGGCCCAACGGTCGCTGAAGCTGCCGCAGTGTTCCTTGTCGCCAAAGAAACCGATGCTCCCGGCACCTTTTTGAACAAGGTGGTTAACAAGTTCGATCACACTCGAATAACTCTCCATGGAGATAAAATCACATTTCATCAGCCTCGCAGCGGAAGTTGTGGGGCTGTCTATCATTATCGTAGGGATCCCGAGGTTGCAGATGTGGTCAAGGTACTCGGGATCAAAAAGCTCGATCCCGACTATCCCCGCAGTCCGGTCCGGAAGGAAGTGGGGCGGGAGAGTCTTCTGTTCAAGCTCATCTTTAGAAATCTCAAACATTTTAAGGGTATATCCGGCACGGCATATCTGGTCCGTAAAGGTAGTAACAAAGAATGTACCAAAATGGTAATCCACGGGCATGTTCGCAGTCAGGAGCGCAATGGTCTTGCTGTCGTTTGCGGGATGCTTTTCATCTGTCATCACCGGAAGCCGGTAACCGAGATCCTCCGCTTTCTTTAAGATCAGTTCCTTTGTTGAAGCGGGAACGGCGCCTCTTCCGTTAAAGACTTTAGAGACCGTATTCCTTGAAAGACCGCAGGCATCGGCTATATCCTGCATTGTCACTCGTTTGTTGTTCATCGTTGTATTACCTTTCTTTTTGCTGATCCTATGATATCATACACGTTTCTATAAAACAAGTTTACAAAATGTAAAATTTCAGACAACATTTTTGTAAAATTTGCACAGGTATCAAATGTATATTTGTTAATTCTGAACAAAAATGGACTGCGATAAAGATAACATATTGACATATTGAAGTGCAGGATGTAAAATCAGATCATGAAATGTAAACAATGTAAATCTGATGTAAACATACGAACGTTTCCGAATACGTCTTTACTGTAAGATTTCAAATTACTCCGGAGGTCAGTGATGAGTTTTGTAAAACGAAACCCGGCGAAAAGAAACGGAAAGATCCCGATGAAAAAAAGGATCCGCACCTTTATTGATAACAGTCCCTACCTTTGGATGCTGCTCCCGGCAGTGATAACGGTGTTTGTTTTCTGTTATCTTCCCATCTATGGCGTACTCATCGCCTTTCAGGATTTCATGCCGGGAGACAGGATCCTTGCCGACACTACTATATGGGTCGGCTTCAGGAATTTCACACGTTTCTTTTCCGATGTGCAGTTCCTTCCGCTTATGAAAAACACATTTCTTCTGTGTATCTACGGCTTTATTATCGGTTTCCCACTGCCTATAATCGTGGCACTTTCACTTAATGCCGTCAGGAACAGACGCGCCGGGAAGGTGCTTCAGACGATCTACACAGCGCCTCATTTCATCTCGCTTGTGGTACTTGTAGGTATGCTCCGTCTGTTTTTCGGACGCTACGGCCTTGTGAACAACGCGGCAGCGGCCCTCGGTGCGGAAAGAATATCCTTTTTCCTTGAAAATCCCGCTTTCAGGCCAATGTACATCCTGTCAAGCAACTGGCAGGATTTCGGCTGGAGCGCGGTCATATACATAGCTGCACTGTCAAATGTAGATCCGCAGCTTCACGAAGCGGCAATGATCGACGGCGCAAGCCGCCTGCAGAGAGTCTTCCACGTGGATATACCTGCGATCATGCCCATGATAAGCGTTATGCTGATCATGTCGATAGGCGGGCTCATGGGTGTCGGATATGAAAAGGCCCTGCTCATGCAGACCGACGGTAATCTCGGAGTGAGCGAGCTTATCGCGACCTATGTGTACAAAAAAGGTCTGACGGGAGTGCCGGATCAGGCATACGCCACTGCGATCGGTCTGTTCAATTCGGTGATAAATGTTGTACTGCTGATCATAGCAAACACCACGTCAAAACGCTTTTCGGACAATTCGCTGTGGTAAGAGAAGCGGTGCTGCGCTGCGAAGGGATGTCTGCACGGAGCTTTCGCACACTGTCTCCTAAAACTGTTCGAAAATATCAGGCAACAGAGGTAATGGTATGAAACAAGGAATAAACAAGATAAATCCCGGTGCGGTGACACGGATAAAAAGAGGAGATAAGGTGTTTTTCTTCGTAAACGCCGTGTTCCTGGGGCTGTTAGCCATCCTGATCCTGTATCCGCTCTACTTTATAGTTATCGCGGCCATATCCGATCCGGATGCCGTACTAGCCGGAAAAGTGGTGTTCTGTCCGGTGAATATAACCTGGGACGGTTTCAGGAAGGTATTTGAAAGAAAAGACATCTGGACCGGTTACAGGAATACGATAGTGTATACCGCCGAAACGGTCGTCCTTTCGCTTCTTGTCACGATCCCCGCAGGCTGGGCCTTAAGCCGGAAAAAGCTTCCCTTCAGGAAATTCCTGATCGTATTTTTCATAATCCCGATGTTCTTTGGCGGCGGCCTGATCCCGTTCTATAACGTCATGAGCAGGCTTCATCTCATCAATACATCCGGTGCGATAGTGCTTCCCGCGATACTTTCGGTCTGGAACCTCTTCATGACAAAGACCTTCTTTGAATCATCCATACCGGAGGGACTGCTTGAAGCAGCAAGGATCGACGGCGCAGGGAAGATCAGGACATTCCTGTTTATCGTAGTCCCTCTGTCGAAAGCGATAATGGCAGTAATGGCGCTTTACTACGCGGTTGGACAATGGAACAGCTATTTCAATGCCATGATCTTTCTTCAGGATGAAAAGATGTATCCGCTGCAGCTTGTGTTAAAGGAGATACTTATCGCTTCGGAAAGCACTGTCGGCGGAAGCGGCGAGACGATACTGCAGCAATACAGGCTTGCTAACCAGCTGAAATACGTATCGGTCATCGTTTCGAGCATTCCGGTGCTCTGCCTTTACCCCTTCGTGCAGAAGTATTTCGCACAGGGTGTGATGATTGGTTCGTTAAAGGATTGATACATACAGTTAAGTTAAATAACTGCAAAGATAACGAGGAGGAAAATTATGAAAAAAGTAAGGAAAAACGGAGCAAAGACGGTGGCGCTCCTTCTGGCGCTGATGATGCTCCTTACTGCCTGCGGCGGAAAAAACACCGGCAACAGGCAGACGGGGGATCTCGGAAAGCTGACATCGGAATACGGCTTCCAGTGGACAGACCCGGCGAAGCCCATTCTTAACGACACAGGGGCAAAAGAACTGTCCTTCAGGGTATATTCGTCAAAAAACGCATCTGCCCTTGATTATAACGATATGCAGGTCATGGCGGACCTTTTTGAACAGACCAATGTTACGGTAAACTGGGAAAACGTTTCGGAATCCGTGTATTCGCAGCAGAAGAACCTTATCTTCGGCAATGCCGACAACAGGCCCGATGCGATATATCATGCCGGGATGAGTGCCGGGGAGATAATCAAGTACGCGAAGCGCAAGGTGCTTGTGCCGATAAGCGATTACCTTGAATACATGCCGAATCTGAAGAAGATCCTCGAAGACAGGCCGGATATCGAAAAACAGCTTGTAAACACCGAAGACGGCAAGATCTATTCACTCCCGAGGATAGAAGAGATGGGGCTTCTCCAGAATCCCAATCTTTTGTTCCTGAACAGGGAATGGACGCTGAAAGCCATCGAAGCGGGAGCAGTCAAAGGCCTTTCGAAAGACGCGGTAAAGGACGGACTGGCGCTTGACTGCGTACAGATGGAAGCACTGCTGACCTTCTTTAAGGACAATGACATGAACGGGAACGGAAGAACGGATGATGAACGGCCTCTGAGCTTTGTTTATAACAACTGGCAGGGAAATCAGTGCGATCTTTACGGGATGTTCGGATTAAACGACAATCTTGAGCACAGAGTCATCATAAACGGAAAGGTGACCTATACGGTTCTTGACGACAGGTTCAGGACAGCCACGAACTTTATCGCCGACTGGGTCACAAAAGGACTTATAGACAAGGTATCGTTTGAGCAGAGCCAGGACAATTTCCTCGCAAACGGTAAAGGACTTGAGACCTACGGTGCCTTCTACTGGTGGGAGAGCGAGACGGTAGTATCGGATCCGGAGCATTACATAGTATGCAATCCTCTTGCGGGACCAAACGGAGACCGCACGGTATGCGTTTCAAACAACCCTGAGACAGGAACGGGCGAAGTAATAGTTTTCTCGAGCTGCGAGTATCCGGAGGTACTGCTTGCTTATTTTGACAGATATTACGACCCCGTGGTATCGGCTCAGATCAATTACGGCCCGATAGGGATAGTGTATGAGGAAGAACGTGATGCGAAGGGGATGCTCGTTCAGAAGCCGCTTCCGGAGGGGATGACTGCGGACGAACTGCGTCTGCAGAACGCGCCGCTCGGGCTTATCTATCTTGGTGAATATGCATGGAACAACGTTGTGAATATGGAGCCGAGGGCGAAGCTGAGACTTGATCGTCTTAAGGCCAATGCGATCCCGTTCATCCCGGATGGCGTAAAACCGTGTCCGAACCTCCAGTTTTCACTTGAAGAGCTTAATACACTCGGCAGCTATGAGAGCAACCTTAACGACTATATAAGGACAAATATGATCGTATGGCTCATGAAGGGCGGAGTTACCGCCGAGGCATGGGAAGCCTTCAAAAAAGATCTTCACGACAAGGTTAAGATCGATGATATAGCAAAGGTATACCAGGATGCCTACAACAGATACCTGGAGGGAAAATAAAGGTTTCACAAAAAAGGAGGAGAAAAGATGAAAAAGAGAGCGATCGCCCTGCTGCTTGCCGTTTTTATGGTGCTTGGGCTTGCGGCATGCGGAAAGACCGATGCTGCGCCGACCGGCGGGCAGGAAAACACGGGTAAAAAACCTGCGATAACAGGCGTTGCGGACAAGGCGCTGCCTGCAGGCTCGGTGTTTGACGCACTTGAAGGTGTCACTGCTAAGGACGCCGACGGAAAGGATATCACCGGAAAGATAACCGTGGAATCCACCCCGAAGCTGTCTTTCCTCAACGGAAAGGCCACTGTTGAAGCTGCGGGCAATTATGAGCTTGTCTACAGCGTAAAGGACGAGAAGGGCAACAGTGCCGAGGCTTATTCAACGCTTACCGTTACAAAGAAAACAGGGGAAGCCGAAGTTTACAGGGAATTTGACTTCTCTACGCGCGAGGTGACGGACAACAAAGGCTGGAACGCGAAGATCGGAGAGAGTGCCAAGGCTTCGGCCGAGCTTAAGGAAGGTGCTTATGTTATAAGCATCACAGATCCGGGTAACGGCGATGCGGATGTACAGCTTGCAAAAGCAGGCTTTGCTCTTGAGAATGCGGATTACAGGATCAGGGTGTTTGCAAAGTCTACAAAACCGACCTACGCGCATATCATAGCAAGAGATGAAAATGCCGAGGGCTGGAGCACTTTCGGGGGCGGCTTTAACCTTCCGATCACCGAGAAGATGGCTCCTGTCGAGATAAGCTTTTCGGCAGCGGGCGGAAGTGCCGAACTGCTCATCAACCTCGGAAAGATCACCCCGAACCCCGATAATGCGGCAGATACGACTCCGAATGATTTTGTCGTAACCATTGACAAGATCGAGATCTACAAGATCGTTGGCGAAGAACACAAGGTTCCCGTATATACGGCAGAACTGTCAAAAGATGATGCGATCGCTGTAAGCGCCGGAGACGGGGCTGAAGCTGCTCTTGCAAAGGAAGACGGCAAGGCTGTAATAAATATCGGCAAATATCCCACAGAGGGCGGAGTATGGAGCATTAAGGCCGATATCGCTCTTCCCGGGATCAGTATCGTAAAGGGTCAGAAATATTATTATTCGTTCAAGCTTAAAGCAGAAAAAGGCCAGAACGGCGAGGCACTTCTTGAGAGCGCGGCCCAGGGCTGGGAGTGCAGGGCGAATTTTAACGGGCTCGGTGCGGGCGCCGGCGAGGAAGTTACTGTCGAAGCCGTTTTCTCGGCCGAAGCGGATGTGAACGATCCCGTGATCAGGCTTCAGATCGGAAATGCACCTGAAGGCGCAAACGGCAATACCATCACGATCAGCGATGTGGTCTTCGGAAAGCTTGAAGGCGATAAAGAGACAAGCAAGACGATCGAGGCATTTACCGCACTCGGGCGCATCAGCGGCAACGGTGAAAACAAGGATATCCCCTGGGAGACCTTTAACGGAACGGATGAGGATAACGAAAAGGGTGTAGGCACCATCTGGATGAAGGACGGCAGCCTTTTCTACCGCATAGACGAAGGCGGCATCGTTGACTGGCACAACAAGCTGATCTGCGGTTTTACCGGCAATCCCCTCACACTTGAGGCCGACAGCTATTACACAGTGGAGATAACGGCAAGAGCCGATAAGAACGTATCCTGCGGAGTATTCTTAAATCCCATGGGCGGCTGGGATCCCAGAGTTGCTGAAGGAATGGATATCACCACGGAATTCAAGACATTTACATTTTCCACCACGGAAACGCTCATAACCGATATGGCGTTCGAGCTCCTGTTCCAGTTCGGTTCCGAAGCTACGATGGCTCTCGGTGAGGTTACCGTTGAATTCAAGGATGTAAAGATATTACGTACCAAAGTACTTAACTGATGATTTTTTATTGGGCGGCACTTAAGCTGCCGCCCAGGTCCCGGAGGATCCCATGAGATACGATAAAAACAGCATTTATGCTCCTGTTTTGATGATATTCCTGCTCTTTGGAATACTGTTCCTTAGCGCCTGCGGAAAAAAAGAACCTGCGACATCAAAGTTTCTGCCGGAAGATAAGGATCTTTCTGCATTCAAGACTCCGGGAAGCATGGAAGCGGCATTTGAGTACAATGCCTTCTTCCTGCCAAAGGCAGGCCCCAAAGGACAGCCGTATGTCGGGGATCCTATGCCTTATTACGAGGACGGAAAGTATTATATCTATTATCTCAAGGACGGCGGAGATTCCTACAATCATTCGGTCTTTCTTACGGTAACGGAAGATTTTACATCCTATACCGAATATCCGGAGCCTGTTCTTGAATCGGACCGGGGCGGCGGCCAGGATGCCTGGATAGGCACCGGTTCCGTGGTAAAGGTGAACGGGGAATACCTGTTCTTTTACACGGGACACGCCGCATCGGACCACTTTGAATACAAGGAAGTGATAATGCTCGCAAAGGGCAGTACACCTTATAAGTTTGAAAAAGTCGGGGGATATTCGATAACGCCACCCGCTTCGCTTGGCCAGAAGCGGGATTTCAGGGATCCTGAAGCGCATTATGATGAAGCAACGGGGAAGATAACGCTTACCGTAACTGCGGCCCAGGGCGGTATTGCAAGGATCCTTAAGTTCACAACGGATGCGGACGGAGGGAACGCTGCATACGACGGCATTATATTCAGCGACCCTGAAAGATCCTTCTGGAACCTTGAATGCAGCGATACTTTCAGCATCAACGGACGGTATTATCTTACTTATTCCGCACAGGACGACACGCTCTGGTATGCCGTGTCGGATGCTCCTTACGGACCTTTCTCGGACGCAAGGAGGCTTGATGCGAAGCTTTTCTATGCAGCAAAGCATACGGAAGGCCCTGAGGGGCATTTTATGACCGGATGGGCAAGAAGGAGCGGTTCACCGTCATCAACACAGGATGTGGCGGCATGGGCCGGAAATCTTGCGGTACAGAAGATTGAGGCGGGAGAAGACGGAAGCCTGTATCTTGCTCCTGTTGAGAGCGTAGTTGCGGAGTTTACAAAAGAACGGGTAACGGATGCAACGGATGGGACAGTTGTCGCAGAGGCAGGTTCCGCATTTTCGTATTTCGATTGTTTCACGGCTTATGAAAGCTTTATGCTTAAAGGTAATTTCACATTTACCGGCAGCGGTGACTTCGGACTTGCCTTTGATCACAACGGCCGCAGGGATAAGTATAAACTGATCGATCTGTGCCCGGATGAAGGCAGGATAAAGCTCCTGTTTAACGAGGGGATGACACCGATAACCGAAACCGGATGCACGCTTGTTCCGGGTGAGAAATATGCCTTTACGTATATACAGGAAGGGTCTGTCGGGATCTTTT
The DNA here is from genome assembly GCA_016280395.1 of Lachnospiraceae bacterium. Taxonomy (GTDB): domain Bacteria; phylum Bacillota; class Clostridia; order Lachnospirales; family Lachnospiraceae; genus SZUA-448. The sequence continues at coordinate 95,923 of JAEEGQ010000022.1, forward strand.
ACATAGACGGATCTGCAGCGCTTACCGTCCGCCTGTACGGTGTCGGCGGAAAGAGCATAAGGCTTTACGCAGCGAACAATACGGTCACTTTCAGTGATCTTCATGAATATACAAGAGAAGCCGGCTCTAAGGCGGACAAAAATTGAAAGGAAAAGTCGGAATGGTTGAACACAGTCTTTTGAGAGCGAGAAAGTATGAGGAAGAACAGGGGGAGAGGATACCCTGCAAAGACAGGCCGGCATTTCATTTTACTCCGCGCGTGGGGTGGACGAACGATCCCAACGGGTTTTCGTACTTTGGCGGCAGATATCATCTCTTTTATCAGTATAATCCCTATGATGTGGTGTGGGATTCCATGCACTGGGGACATGCCGTGAGCAGCGACCTTCTGACATGGGAGTACCTGCCTGCGGCACTTGCGCCTGACGAAAAGTACGATTCCTTCGGATGCTTCTCCGGAAGTGCAACAGAGCTTACCGGCGAAAAACAGCTCCTTATGTACACAGGCGTAAGGAAGGATGAAGAAGGCAGGGAATTCCAGGTACAGTGCATTGCGACCGGTGACGGAAGGGATTATGTGAAATTCGCAGGCAATCCGGTCATAGACAGCAATATGCTCCCGGAAGGTTTTGATGCTGCGAATTTCAGGGATCCGAAGATCTTTAAGACCGGAGACGGCGGTTATGCCTGTGTTGTCGCCGCAAAGGATGCGGACGGCCTCGGAGTGCTGCTCATGTTTCTGAGCAGAGACGGTCATGAATGGAAATACCGCGGGATACTTGACAGGAACAGTGGCGAGTTCGGCAGGATGTGGGAATGTCCGGATTTCTTTTTTCTTGACGGCAAGGCAGTGATCCTTGTGAGCCCGCAGGAGATGGCAAAGCAAGAACCCCGGTTCCACGGAGGGAACGGTACCCTTGTAAGGATCGGTTCCTTTGATGAAAATGAATGCAGGTTTGTCCCGGAAACGGACAGCCTGATAGATCACGGTATCGATTTTTATGCGCCTCAGACGGTGCTTTCACTGGATGGCAGGCGGATCATGATCGCATGGATGCAGAACTGGGAGACCTGCAATGATATGGATCACAGCGCACATAAGTGGTTTGGGCAGATGTGCATCCCGAGGGAACTTTCCGTGAAAGAGGGCAGACTGTACCAGCGCCCGGTAAAGGAAACTGAAAGCCTGCGCAGGGAGAAAACGGTTTATACGAATGTACTTCTTGAAGGAAAAGGTACGGAAGAGCCTCTTGAACTTGACGGCATCAACGGCAGATGCGCCGATATGGAGATGGAACTCCGGCCTTTGGAAAATGGTGATGAATGCAGCGCTTTTGAACTCTTTTTTGCGGCCGACAAAGAGAACCGTACCGTATTGAGATTTATACCTTCGGAAAACACGGTGGAGATCGACCGTACGGATTCCGGAACATGCAAAGGTGCGCTGCAGAAGAGAAGCTGCAAGGTTACGGACAGAGGCGGACGGATAAGCCTTCGCGTTATACTTGACAGGTACAGCGCAGAGGTGTTTATAAATGATGGTGAAAAAGTCCTGACAACAGCGGTCTTTACGGATGCGGACGCGACAGCGGTCAGGTTCGCCGCAAAAGGCCGCATGATGATGGATATCGTGAAATACACACTTGCACACTGAAAAAGTTGACCGGAGGAACGAAGTGAAAACAACGGATGTTACAGCCCTTGGCGAGGTTCTCATAGATTTTACCGGAAACGGGGCGGATAAAGCCGGAAATCCCGTATTTACCGCAAATCCGGGCGGAGCGCCGGGAAATGTTCTTGCGATGCTTGCAAAGCTCGGGAGAAGATGCGAATTCATCGGGAAAGTCGGAGATGATGATTTCGGCGATCTCCTTGAAAAAACGCTTAAAGAAGCGGGGATCGGGACAAACGGTCTCATGCGCGACAAAAAGACAGGCACGACCCTTGCTTTTGTGCACACGCACGAGGGCGGGGAGAGAAGCTTTTCTTTCTACCGCGATCCGGGAGCCGACATGATGCTTACGGAAGACGAAGTGGATGAGGAAGTGATACGGAACAGCAGGATATTTCACTTCGGATCGCTTTCCCTGTGCGACGGGCCGTGCAGGAAGGCAACACGGAAGGCTGTCGGGGCGGCAAGGAGCGCCGGTGTGCCGGTGTCTTTTGATCCTAACTTAAGGGAAAGCCTCTGGGACAGCGAAGAGGAAGCTCTCCGGCAGATCTGCTGGGGACTCGAGAACTGCGATATCCTAAAAATATCCGATAACGAGCTGAGATTCGTTACAAAAGAGGACGACCTTGAAAAGGGGGCAGCAATGCTCCTCAGAAGGTATCCCGGGATCGCGTTCATGACACTTACCGCAGGTGAAGACGGAAGTGCTGCGTATTACAAAGGCAGGCGGATCGCGGTACCCGCGGTGCATGTCGGAAATCCCGTGGAAAAGACGGGAGCGGGAGACACCTTCTGCGGATGTGTCCTTGACGGCCTGATAAGGCACGGCCTTGACGGTCTTTCGGATGAAAACATCCGGGAAACGCTTTCGTTCGCAAATGCCGCGGCAGCGCTTGTTATCTGCAGAAAAGGTGCCTTCAGGTCCATGCCGGAAAGGCGGGAGATCGAGTGTTCCGTGAGTGCCGGAGATAATATGAAAAAATAATGAAAAATGCGTGTAAAATGTTGCTTTTTTGTATAAAGAACGGGTATAATGTTACCGATAAAACATATGGAGTAGTATTTAAAACAGCCATTTGGCTTGTTTTATCCGGCCTTGCTCCATGTGCTTTATCGAGGGAGGAACATTTAAATGTCCGTTGCCACAAAAAAGCGCAGAGCTGTTGCATTTCTGCTGACACTTTGCATGCTCTTGTCACTTTTTCATATACAGGGTAATGTACTGGCGGCATCTTCGGGTGTTGTCAATGTCGATATCCTTAACGTCCGCACCGGTCCTTCGACTGCTTACGCGAGGGTCATGGTCAACGGTGTGGCCGCATATCTGACTAAAAATACAAAAGTTGAAATATTGGGCAAATCCGGTGATTGGTATCAGATCAAAGCTTCTTTTGAAGGCCAGTCGATCAGCGGATTTGTTTTTGCGTCTTACGTTACGGTCACCGCGGTGACACAGACAGGCTCCTACAACGGCTATTGCAACAGGGACGGCGTAAACCTGCGATCCGGCCCTTCTTCCGCATATGACCGCGTCACGACCGCAACAGTCTCAAAAAACACCCCTCTCGAGATCATAAACACATCCGGCAGCTATACCTATGTCCGCGTGACCGTTAACGGCACCGAATACCGCGGATATATGTATTCGGATTATGTTACGAAGGGAAATCCCGTAACTGCCGCTCCCGCAACGCCAACGCCCACTCAGGGCACGGCTTCCGGCACATATAACGGCTATGTCAACGCCAACGGCGTGAATATCCGCACCGGCCCTTCAACCAATTACGCAAGGATAACCGTCAACGGTGTGCAGGCCTCCATGAACAAAAATGTTCAGGTGGAGATATTAAAGACTTCGGGTGAGTGGTATTATGTCCGGACGACCTTTAACGGCACCGAGATCTACGGTTATATGTACGGCAGCTATATCACACGCAGCTCGAACAATACCGCGACACCGACGCCCACGCCTACAAAAGCAGCAAACCAGACGGGAACATGGAACGGCTATGTGAATGCCAACGGCGTAAACATCCGCTCGGGCCCGTCAACTAACTATGCCCGCATCACGGTAAAAGGCGAGCAGGCGTATCTCATGAAAAACGCGAAGGTCGAAGCCTTCAGCAAGAGCGGGAGCTGGTATTATGTCCGTACCACATTCAACGGTTCCGAGATAAAGGGTTACATGTATGCGGATTATATTACGCTTACTTCCGATCTGCATACCGAGACGCCGACACAGGCGCCGGTATCCGGTGTTTACAACGCCTATGTCAATATTACGTCCGTAAATGTTCGCCAGGGCCCTTCGTCAAGGCTCTACGACATGGTGAAGGTGAACGGTCAGTCCGCGTACGTTCCTTACAAGGGACAGGTTGAGATAATAAGCACAAACGGCGACTGGAGCTATGTCCGCACTACTTTCAACGGGCAGGAGATCCATGGATATATGTATTCGGCTTACCTCACAAGGGTGGCCGTTACACCGACCCCGACTCCGAAGCCTACCGCAACGCCTACGCCGAAACCCACAAATACACCGACGCCTACTCAAAAACCAAAAGCAACAAATACGCCTACTCCCACTCCCACACCTGACGGCATCAATGCCTATATCAGCGCAGGTGAGGTTTATGTGCGCACGGGCCCCGGTACGGAGTATGACCGCGTAAAGATAGGCGGAAAGGACTTCGCGCTCAAAGAAAACGATCTTATCGAGATCATTAGTACAGTCAATGACTGGCATCAGATAAAAGGCACGGTGAACGGTAAGGAATACACGGGCTATGTTTATTCGCCTTTTGTTATAAGGACCGTGGCTCCTACGCCAACGCCCACTCCGTATGTCCTTGAAAACGAAGTTTCTGCCAAGACAAACGCAGAAGTAAACGTTCGTCTGGGCCCCGGAACCTCTTTTGCCAAATACATGCTCGACGGTGCGGAGGTCGTTCTTAAGCAGGGCCAGGCACTTGTGATAACCGGCGTTTCCGGAGAATGGTATTCCGTCAGGGTGACATATAACGGGACGGAAGTGCAGGGGTACTGTATTTCAAAGTACATCACGCCGAAGACGCAGATAATCCTGCCGACGCCTACCCCTACCCCGACTCCGACGCCTACGAACACGCCGACACCAAAGCCTACCTCGACACCAAAGCCTACTGCAACGCCGACGCCTACACAGCTGCCGGCAACACCGACACCCACTCCTGACACAAGGCAGGTACCCGGCTCAAAATACGAGCATACTGCTTATGTTTCGTCAACAGTACTGAACTTAAGGAATAAGCCCGGTTCGACGGGAACGACGATACTTGCGTCCCTTAAATACGGACAGAAGCTTATAGTTGTGGATGAGGACGATTCGCTTGGCGAGACCTGGTACAAGGTTGCGGTTGATGTGAACGGAAAACAGGAGACCGGTTATGTTTACGGCCTGTATATCTACTTTGGCTTAAAACCTCCGGCAGAAGCAGTGATAAGTGCAAAGAAGAGTTCAATGCATGCCTCAAACAGCCTTGGCTCTGCGATAATGACGGATAAAGCAGGCAAAGCACTTACCTTCAGTTCGGGTACGTTCATTTACCTGATATCACAGCTTTCCTACGATTCCTACTGGTTCAAGGCTGAATACAGCGATGGAAAGAACACTTATCAGGGCTTTATACTGTCGTCCGATGTTAATATCGTAACGCCGACGCCGACTCCGACACCGACGCCTACAAATACTCCGACACCGACCAATTCGCCTACGCCTACGGCATCGCCGTCGCCTACCAATACGCCGACGCCAACGGCAACGAATACACCTACGCCTACTCCGACAAATACGCCTACGCCGTATATGTCGCCGACACCTATACCTACTGTAACGCCAAAGCCCACATCACAGGCGGAGGCTACGAGCACCCCGACACCGACTGCGACCAACACGCCGTCACCTACACCTACACCGTATCTTGGCGATGCAACGGCAGGCAGGATACCGAACGTGCTCTATGTGAAGACGGCAGCGGGACCGGGCGGCCTTATCGTAAAGGATGCGGCCGGAAATGCCGTGCTCCTTTCAAACGATATGCCGATCGATATCATAAGCCGTGAGGAAGTGCTTGGGACCGAGTGGCTTGAGATCGCGTTCGAGTATGAGAATACCGGATATACCGGCTATATCGACGCAAGGTATGCGGAGACTCCCGAAACAGAGGTTGATTTCGAGACAAAGCTTGAACAGCAGGGCTTCCCCGAAAGCTACAGAGTGAAGCTTCGTGCGCTCCACGAGAAATATCCGAACTGGGAGTTCAAGGCATATCACACGGGACTTAACTGGAACAACGTCATTAAGAACGAGAATGTTGTCGGGACAAACCTTATCCCGAACAGTAAATCCGTCGAATGGAAATCCCTTGCAAAGGGGGCTTACAACTGGAAGACGGACAGCTTTATCGTTTATGACGGTTCCTACTGGGTAACCGTTTCCGAGGAAGGCCTTAAGTACTTCATGGATCCGAGGAACTGGCTTGTCGAGAATTATGTGTTCATGTTCGAGGTCCTGACTTACCAGAGCGAGTACCAGACACTTGAAGGTGTTGAGAAGATACTGAAGAACACGCCGTTCTCGAACAAATCCTACAATTACGTTGACCTTAACGGAAATAATGCCACGATAACCTATGGACAGACCATAATAGAAGCAGCGGAATATTCGGGTGTAAGCCCGTATCATCTTGCGTCAAGGATCAAGCAGGAGGTTGTCGGGGGACCTACGACCTTAAGCGGCAGCGTTACGGGAACATTCCCGAATTACGAGGGCCTGTACAACTTCTTCAATATCGGTTCTTACAACAGTACAGCCGAGGGCGGTGCCATAGCAAACGGCCTTAAGTATGCAAAATACGGCAGCTCGAACGCTTCGTACAATGCAAACGCCCTTATCCCGTGGAACAGTCCTTACCGTTCAATACTCGGCGGAGGCTATATACTCGGGTACAATTACATAGTGGGACGTGACCAGAGCACTATCTACCTGCAGAAGTTCAACGTGACGCCGATCTCGACATATTACCACCAGTACATGGGCAATGTTGAGGCTCCGTGGGCCGAAGCAACGAAGGTGCTTGCGGCATACGGCAGTGATGCTTATGAGCTTCCGATAGTGTTCTCCATACCTGTATATGAGAACATGCCTGAGCTGCCCTGCGCCGCACCGGCAAAGGCTTATAATCCAAACAACTGGCTTGCGAACATGAACGTTACCGATACCGCCGGAAACCATGTGACGATATCGCCTACCTTTGATGTGAGCGTTAACCAGGAATATGCCGTTATCCTTGATCCTTCTTATGATGCGATAACGGTTGCCGGGACCACTGTAAGCCGCAAGGCAAAGATAGCGGGCGCGGGAACGTATCCCCTTGAATACGGCCTGAACAGGATCGTGCTGTATGTAACAGCCGAAAACGGCGACGTAAGGGAATATATCATCAACGTTGTGCGTGAAAGTCCGGAATGATATGAGAAACAAAGGTTTAAGAGCAATAATGATATTTGCGGTGATCTTAGCGGCGGCATTTATGATGCGGCCGCTGAAGGTCTTTGCCGCAAGCGGAAAAGTGTATTTCAAGACGGATAAGACAGAGGTTGACGTAAACGAGGTGTTTACCGTATATCTGTGCCTTGAATCCGACACCCAGATAGGAGAGTTCTCCTGCTATATCCTCTATGATGAGAACAGGCTGGGCTTTTACAAGGGCGATAACTCGGTACAGGGCGACGACGGCTCCTTAAAGGTTTCCGTCCACAGCACCGAGACCGCAGCGGATTCAAAGCAGATACTCATGAAATTTGTGGCCAAGGCTACGGGAAACATTATTTTTTCGGCAACCGACGCTAAGATGTTTGATGTTGCGGGAATGCCCATCTCCCTTTTGGGCGAAGACCTGACGATCCAGATAAAAGCCGCTGAGGACGCGAATTCCGATGCGACGTTAAAGAGCCTCAGGATAAGCCCCGGGACACTGACACCGGCTTTTTCACCCGATGTTTACGAATACAGGACCGAAGTTTCGGGCGCTACCGGAAGCATCTATGTAAGCGCGGTTGCAAACGACGAAAAGGCAAAGGTTGGGATATACGGGCATACGGCCATCTTCCCCGGCGAAAATACGGTGAGGATAATAGTGACTGCCGAAAACGGTTCCATGCAGGAATATTCGGTGGTCGTCGTAAGGGATAATCCCGATGCGACGCCGACACCCACCGAAACACCTACCGAAGCACCAACTCCGACTCCGGAGCCTACCCCGACTCAGAGTATTTACCGCTGGCGCATCGAGACTTATGATGAGGACGGAAGCTCCTTTATCGCAGGGACATTTAATTTTGAGATAATCGAGGACCCGAAGGGGTATGAGATACCGGCGGGTTTCGAAAAAACAAAGCTCGTTATCGCGGGAAAGCAGGTTACGGTGTTTGCGCCGGATGCTTCCGCGGGAAGTGAGTTTGTGCTGCTCGTTTTAAGAAAAGACGGGCAGGATGCGGCCGTTTACCGTTATGACAGGTCCGACGGAACACTGCAGCGCTTTGTTAAAGAAGACATAACCATCAGACGGACCGAGAATACGGTAAACGAAGAGGTTATAAAGCAGCTTAAAGAATATAAGGACGGGGTCACGGGACTCGGCCTTGCACTTGCACTTGTAGCCGGTCTGTGGCTTGTGACCGCTGTACTTCTCATCTTTTTTATCAGAAAATCCAAAGAGGTCTAGAACATGAAACTTAAACTGACAAAACAGGCAAAGCAGGCGATAGGGTTTGCTGAGTCGCTTGCAAAGGAGATGCACCATACCTATGTCGGAACGGAGCATCTTCTCGGCGGGCTTGTGCTTGCGGAAGGCTTTGCGGGGAGAGTGCTCGAACAGAACGGTGTGGGGATCGAAAGGCTCAAGAGCATGATTGCCGAACTTATCTCCGAGGGTGTGAGCAAGGCTGCCGTTAAAGATGTTGAACACACTCCGAGACTCGACAAGGTGATCGAGGGGAGCGAACGTGAGGCCGAACGCTTCGGAAATACAGGTATCGGGACAGAGCATCTGCTTCTTTCGATGTTCCATGAACCCGACTGTGTGGCGGTAAGGCTGCTCAACACAATGAATATCGCCATACCGAAGATATACACGGAAGTCCTTACTTCCATGGGCATAGATGCGGAGGATATCCGCGACGAGGTGGGAGCACTCCGCGGCGGGGCATCGCCCACACCCGCCCTTGACAAATATACAAAGGATCTTACCGGAATGGCCGAGGACGGGCTTCTGGACCCTGTCATCGGCAAGGAAGACAAGATAAAGCGCATGATGCAGGTGCTCTGCAGACGTACCAAGAACAACCCGTGCCTTGTGGGTGAACCGGGAGTCGGAAAGACCGCGATAGTTGAATCCTTAGCACAGCGCATAGTTCTCGGGGATGTACCGGAGATCCTTCTTGACAAGCGCATATTAAGCCTTGAAATGTCCGGAATGGTTGCCGGGACAAAGTACCGCGGCGAATTCGAGGAGCGTATCAAGCAGCTTATCGAAGAGGCAGAGAACGACGGCAGCGTGATCCTTTTCATAGATGAGCTCCATACCATAATCGGAGCCGGAAACGCAGAGGGAGCCCTTGATGCGTCAAATATCATGAAACCGGCGCTCGCAAGGGGCAGTCTTCAGGTTATAGGTGCAACGACACTTGAAGAGTACAGGAAGCATATCGAAAAGGATCCTGCGTTAGAGCGCAGGTTCCAGCCGATAACGGTTGAAGAGCCCGATGAAGAACAGACTATAGAGATCCTTAAAGGTATCAGGGGTGTATATGAAAAGCACCACGGGATAACCATTACGGATAGCGCCATAGAGGCTGCGGCAAAGCTTTCGGGCAGATATATCAACGACAGGTTCCTGCCCGACAAGGCCATAGACCTGATAGACGAAGCATCGGCAGCGGTCAAGCTGAACAACTTCACCGTTCCGAAGGATATACGTGCGCTTGCCGACGAAGACCTGCTCCTTAACAGGGATATAGATGAGGCTCTTTCCGCCGGAGATATGGATAAGGCTTCAAAGCTGAGCAGGAAGCTGCGCAGAAACGAAAAGAAGCTCGAAGATTTAAAAGAAGCCCGTAAAAATGATGTGTCCGGGCAGAAGAGCAGCATAACCGACAGCGATATCGCCGATGTTGTGGCGAGGATCACCGGGGTGCCGGTAACAAAGCTTACAAGGACGGAAGCGGAAAAGCTCATGAACCTTGAAAGTGAGCTCCATAAGCGCGTTATAGGGCAGGATGAGGCCGTGACCGCGGTATCAAAAGCCATAAGACGGGGCAGGGCGGGGTTAAAAGACCCTAAACGTCCTGTGGGCTCTTTCCTGTTCCTCGGACCTACGGGAGTAGGCAAGACCGAGCTTTCAAAGGCTCTTGCGGAGGCCCTGTTTGGCGACGAGAATTCCGTTATCCGCGTGGATATGTCGGAATATATGGAAAAGCACAGCGTATCGAAGCTTATCGGTTCGCCGCCCGGATATGTTGGATATGACGAAGGCGGGCAGCTTTCCGAAAAGATCCGCAGGAAGCCTTACAGCGTACTGCTCTTTGATGAGGTGGAGAAGGCGCATCCGGATGTGTTCAACATCCTCCTGCAGGTGCTTGATGACGGACATATAACAGATGCCCAGGGACGCAAGGTAAGCTTCAAGAATTCCATCATCATAATGACGTCAAATGCCGGTGCCCAGTCCATAATCGAGCCCAAGAAGCTCGGCTTTGGCGCCGCAGATGACGAAAAGGCCGATTACAAGCGCATGAAAGACGGCGTCATGGAAGAAGTAAGGCGTATATTCAAGCCCGAATTCATAAACAGGATCGACGAGATAATCGTATTCAGGCAGCTTTCAAAGGAGAACCTCTCGGATATCGTAAGGCTCCTTCTGAACGAATTAAAGAAGCGCTGCGCATCACAGATGCAGATAAAACTGAATTATGACGACAAGGCGGTGGCGCTGCTCCTTGAGCAGGGTTCGGATGTAAAGTACGGCGCAAGACCCTTAAGACGAGCCATCCAGACAAAGGTAGAGGACGAGATTGCGGAGAGGATCCTGAACGGCACCGCGCCTTCGGGCTGCACGATATCTCTTTCTGCTGCCGAAAAAGAGCTTGTTTTCAGGGTACGCAGGCCGTCTCAAAAAAAGATGGAAAAGTAGAAGCTTTTATGGTACAATTCAATCGGAGGCGTATGTTCCGATACGCCCCGAACACAACTAACTGCCTCGCAGAGAATGCCGGCTGAAAGGAATATCATGGAAGACAACATTATTCGTGTTGATGAAGACGGAACGTTAAGCTTCGGCGATTATACACTTCCGGAGAAAAAGAAAGTTTCCGACTACGAAGTTGACGGCGACTATTACAAGATCAAGACATTCTATGAGATGACAAAGCTTGAAAAGAATGAGGGTTTTATTTATGAATCGGTGCCCGGCACCAATGTTTCGAAATTCAGTGCCGACATGAACGGAATGTCATTTACCGTATCGGGCACGGAAACGGCGCAGCTTACACTCGGTCTTACAGAGAACGAGGAATATGAAGTGCTTATAGATGATGTAAACGTCGGAAGGATGACGACAAATATCAGCGGAAAGCTCAGTGTCAGCGTTGAGCTTGAAAAGGACAGACCTGTGGAGGTTAAGATAATAAGACGCTGATGGATCTTGGGGAGATTCAATGAAGGGGAAGACAGTATTTTTCTGCACCGAGTGCGGTAATGAGACCGCCAAGTGGCAGGGCAGATGTCCTGCGTGCGGGGCATGGAATACTTTATCTGAGGAGCCGGCAGCGGGAAAGAGCACCGGTTCAAAGTCGAGTCACAATGTCACACCTGTAGCTTTATCGCAGGTTTCCTTCACATCCGAAGAACGAATCTTAACGGGAATCCACGAATTTGACCGCGTCCTTGGCGGGGGAATAGTCGTGGGTTCTCTGGTTTTGGTCGGAGGAGATCCGGGAATAGGCAAATCGACGCTGCTCCTGCAGGTTTGCAGGGAGCTTTCGGATAAAAAGAGTATTCTTTATGTTTCCGGCGAGGAGTCCGCAAGACAGATAAAGATGCGGGCCGACAGGCTCGGGAATTTTTCCGACGGAGTAAAGCTCCTTTCGGAAACAAGCCTTGATGCGGTGGAAGATGCGCTAAGGCAGTTTACACCGGACATCATGATAATCGATTCCATACAGACCATGAGCAGGGACGACATCTCGTCCGCTCCGGGAAGCGTGAGCCAGGTCAGGGAAAGCACCAACACACTGCTCCATATTGCAAAAGACAGGAACATCACGGTGTTTATCGTGGGCCATGTCACTAAGGACGGACAGGTGGCGGGACCGAGGATGCTCGAGCATATGGTCGATACGGTCCTTTATTTTGAGGGAGAACAATCCGCAAATTACAGGATCCTTCGTGCCGTCAAGAACAGGTTCGGCTCAACCGATGAGATCGGTGTGTTTGAGATGAAAACGGACGGGCTGAGGGAAGTTGCCAACCCGTCGGAATATATGCTGCAGGGAAGACCGCTCGGAGAGCCGGGGTCTGTTGTTGCGCCTGCGGTCGAGGGCAGCAGGGCGATCCTTGTGGAGATACAGGCGCTTGTCTGCAAGTCCAGCTTCCAGATACCGCGAAGGACCGCTGCGGGAGCGGATTACAACAGGATGAACCTGCTTATGGCAGTGCTTGAAAAGAGGCTGGGAACGGAGCTTGCCTGGTGCGACGCCTATCTGAACGTGGCAGGCGGCATGAGGGTTACGGAGCCGGCGCTCGATCTTTGCATCGTCACGGCGATCCTCTCAAGCTTCAGGAACAAAGCATTGAACGAGAAGACGGTGTGCTTCGGCGAGGTGGGCCTTACAGGTGAGATAAGAGGCGTGAATTATGCCGCGCAGCGCATCCGCGAAGCGGAAAAGCTTGGGTTTGAAAGGTGTATAATGCCTGCAGTCCAGGTAAAGGAGCTTGCAAAAGAGCATCCCAATATAGAGCTTATAGGAGTAAGCAGCGTTAAAGACCTTAACGCGATAATATCAAAGTCATGAATATAACCGAAGAACAGGAAATCAAAATAACCAGGATATTAAAGATCGCTTCAGTGGTGCTTGCCGCCGTGCTGGTACTGATCCTTTGCGGAACCTTTGTCCTGCTCGTAAAGGTAAAGGGTAATTTCAGCTATGTGTATAATTACATGGTAAAGACCGAGGGCGGGAAAAGTGTCGAAAAGAACCCGAACGGAGCGGCTTATGCCGATTCTCCGGCGCCTTTTTCGCTGCCGGGGACCGCACCGTTTGCGTTCCTAAAGAGGACAGAGATACTTGAAAACGGCGCAAAGACCGATGTTTTCAACAGGGCCGAAAGGATCGTCTTTACCGAGGATTATCTTAAGGATTTTACCGCTTTTAACGGGATCATAACCTTCAGGGGCAATTATTCAAGATCAAAGAGTTCCTACGGAACGGTCTCGCTTAAATCCAACACTATTTCAAAGGACTACTGGACTTATAAGACCGGAAAAGTGTTAAAGAGCGACGGTGTGAACTTCTGGTCCGGCAACGGCTGGACGGGACAGCCCCTCGCAGTGCAGTGGGATCAGGGCACAAAGGCAGTCATGAACCTTTATCCCGAAGCTAAAGCAAAGAGCGGTCTTGTTGAAGTCATTTATCCCGGAATGGACGGAATGATCCATTTTCTTGATATGGAAACGGGAAAAGAGACAAGGGATGCAATAAATGTCGGAATGACCTTTAAGGGAACATGCTCACTGCATCCGTATTATCCGCTGCTTGTGTGCGGTTCCGGAGATTCCGCACCCGGTCTTTTCGGTGAGCAGGTAAGCGCCAGGGTATTCATCTACAGTCTTCTCGACGGAAAGAAGCTGTACGAGTTCGGTGCAAATGACAACTTTGCGCCGCGCATATGGCATGCGTATGACAGTTCCGCCATTTTCTCGGCAGAGACCGATACCCTGATAGCACCGGGCGAGAACGGTGTCATTTACACGATAAAGCTCAATTCGGTCTATGACCCGGCAAACGGCATCTTGAGCGTGGATCCGGAGCAGCCGGTTGAATATACCTACTATTCAGAGGCATCGGAAAAACGCATTTATCAGGGCGAAGGCGGGTACGGCTCTGAGGCGAGCGCCGTGGTATGGGAGAATTACCTGTTCCTTGGCGATAACGGCGGTATATTCTACTGTCTTGACCTTAACACACTCACGCCTGTCTGGGTGCAGGATCTGTATGAGGACATCAACTCAAGTCCTGTTTTTGAAGTTACGGAAACAGGCGAGAAGTACATATATGTCGGCACGACTCTCAAATACCACACAGACGGACATCATCTCGGTGAGGCCTGCATCTACAAGATCAACGCCATGACGGGTGACATCGTCTGGAAGAAGCCTTACGAAGTGCATACCGTGCTCGGTCTTGCCGGGGGCATTCTTTCTACCGGCACGAGCGGCGAGGGTAAATATTCGGATTATATTTATTATGCGGTATCAAAGGTGCCTTCGGTGGATACGGCTTATATCGTTGCGATAAGCAAGAAGACCGGCGAGGAATACTGGCGTACGGAGCTCAAATGCGATGCATGGAGCTCGGGAGCGCTTCTGTATGATACGGACGGTTCGGCAAAGTACGTACAGTGCTGCGGCAACGGCGATATCCTGCTTATGGATGCGAAGACCGGAAAGATACTCGCGTCAAAGAATTTCGGGTCAAATATCGAAGCCACTCCGGTGGTCTTTGACAACCGTCTTGCGGTAGGACTACGAAGCGAATATATACTCGGTATCAAGTTTGAATGAGGCGTGAAAGATAATGATAGATAACAGACGAAAATGGATAACGATAGCCGTCTTTGCCGGGATACTATTGGTGTTGACAATGTTTGGCGCTTTTGCTGTGCCCAAACAGTCCGCCTTTGTGTATGAGCAGCCGGAACAGCTTGCAAAAGCCGGGATCGGCGGTGTAAAGACAAAGATGCCAAAGGCTTCGGCGCAGATATTCTTAAAGAGCTATTTTGGCGTAAACTTCACGAAATACACAGAATTCAAGGACTTCAGGACAGCGCTTGCAGCCCTGCGTAACCGCAGGGTATCCGCAATATGGGTTTCCGATGTTACGGCCGAGTATCTTTGCAGGGAAGGCGGTTACAGGGCACTGTCTGCTCCGGAGACACCGGGAAAGGGCGAGAACAGGCTTGAGTTCGGGTTTGCCTTCAGGAGCTGTGATGTTGCCCTTAAGGACAAAACGAACGAGATGCTCGAAAAGTTCAGGAACAACGGCATAACCCAAAGACTTTACGAATATTTTGTCAACGGGGCAAAGAATGACAGTCTGTGCGGGCTTTCCGGCAAGGGAAGGAAGCTCCGGTTCGGCATTACCGGAACCGTTGAACCTCTTGAAATTATCGATGAAAAGGGCAATTTCTCCGGAATGGCGGTAGAGCTTGCAAAGTATCTTGCAGCTTATGTCGACATGAAGGTGGAGTTTGTAAGGGTTGACAACGATACAGCCTTTTCAATGCTCATGGCCGGAAAGATCGATGTTCTGGCCTGCTACGGAACCAGCGAGAACCATTCGGCAGAGGTGCCGGAATACATTATGTCCGACGGTTACTGCGGAATGAAGGAATACCGTCTTCTTGTAAATAAATAAATGCCGGCAGACAGCCGGGGGAATCAGGGTGATCATGTCTAATCTGTTTAATGCGATCAAAAGCAATCTTATTGCCGGAGGGGCTTACAGCCTTATCATCAAGGCGATCATATCGACGCTTGTACTTACTGTCCTCGCACTTATCATAGCAGCCGCTGTAGGAGCTGTCTTAAGCTATTTTATGTGTTATGAGGTCAAATATGTTTCCGCTGTTGCGGTATCCTTAAGCTTCCTGTTCAGGAGCACACCGGTGCTGCTGCTTATGCTGTTCTTAAATTTCGGACCTTTCGGTTCGACGCATATGCCGGCTCTTCTTACGGCGGCATTTGCCATAGGTCTTTATGGCGGCGGGCATATCTCCGAGGTAGTAATGAAGGCTGTCAGGGAACATGAGGATTTTGCGGACAAAGAGATCCGCAGACGCTTAAGGAAGGCATTTTTTACGGCTGCGTTCCCGGAGGGCTGCATCCGTTCAAAATTCCAGCTGAAAAGGCTTGTCATCCAGCTGTTCCAGTGGACGACCGTCGCAGGTTACATAGGTGTTAACGAGCTCACCCAGGTTATGCAGGACATCGGAAACCGCACCATGTATCCTTTCTTCTCGATAGGCTTCTCGATCCTGGTTTACCTTTGCATGACGGTTGTGCTCGAGATAGTTTATAATCTTGTGGAAAAGAAGATCAAATAACATAAAAAATCAAGATGCCGGGACGGGAGAGGCGGACCGGCAGGAAAGGGTTTACGGTATGGAGAGAAAAAATGTACAGTATCACATCCAGTGCGCAGAGGGAGAGGTAGGAAAGTACGTCATCATCCCAGGTGATCCCGGCCGCTGTGAGAAGATCGCAAAGTATTTTGACAACCCTGTGCTTGTGGCACAGAACCGCGAATATACCACGTATACGGGCACACTTCTCGGGGAGAAGGTAAGCGTATGTTCTACCGGTATCGGCGGTCCTTCGGCTTCTATCGCCGTTGAGGAGCTTACGGCTCTCGGAGCGGACACCTTTGTGCGCGTCGGGACCTGCGGCGGTATAAACATGAAGGTGCTTGCGGACGACTGTGTTATCGCAAGCGGTGCGGTAAGAATGGAAGGAACAAGCCGCGAATATGCGCCGATAGAATTTCCTGCTGTTGCGGATTATGAGGTCCTGACAGCACTTGTTGAAGGCGCAAAGAGGCTTGGCTTAAGGTGGCACGCAGGTGTCGTACAGTGCAAGGATTCGTTCTACGGACAGCATTCGCCTTCACGCATGCCTGTTTCCTATGAGCTCCTTAACAAATGGGAAGCATGGAAGCGCCTCGGCGTGCTCGGCAGCGAGATGGAATCTGCAGCGGTATTTACCGTGGCTGCAGCTCTCGGAGTCCGCGCAGGTTCCGTATTCCATGTTGTATGGAACCAGGAGCGCAAGGCAGCGGGCTTCCATGAACCGGATGCATTTGATACCGAGAAGGCAATAAGGATCGGTATTGAAGCCGTAAAGATACTTATCGAAAGAGACAGGGTGGCTAAATAAGATAATACATGACAGCGGGTGTTTCGTCCGTTGTCATATGTATTATAGAGGAGAAACGCGGATGATCCGCAAACAATGAATAAAGAGGAGAAGAGATGAAGAAAACAGTAAAAAATGTATTGGCTTTTCTGCTGGTGCTCGCAATGATCCTGCCGGGATATTTCGGACCGGTCATGAAAGCGAAGGCAAGCGAGGGTGTCACCCTTAAGCTGCACTACCACAGGACAGACGGCAATTACGAAGGCTGGGACGTCTGGCTCTGGGAGGAAGGCAAGGACGGCGCAGGTTACGCATTTGCCGATGAAAACGGTGAAAAGGTCGCAACAAAAGTGATAACGAGCGGTGCTTCAAGCATCGGGTTTATTGTGAGAACCGCAAGCTGGGATAAGGATATCGCCAAGGACCAGTTCATCGACATCGCGGAAATGGCTTCCGGTACGGTACACATTTATGTCGAATCTGGAGTTGAAGGCTACACAAAGACCTACGGAGATGATGCAGTGAGAGGCATAAAGATCAAAAGTGCAAAATATAACGGGAATGACGCTATAGACATCATCATGACGGCGCCTATCGACGGCGATCACAATACGGTATTTTCCGTAAAAGGTCCCAAGGGCGAAGTATCGATCAAGTCTGTTAATGCCATGGGCGCAAACTACAGGATCAATTTGGATGCGCCCCTTAAGGATACTTCAAAATACACGGTATATTATGACGGTTCGCCGTGCTCTGTAACGATGCCGAACATCTTCTCAACAGAGAAGTTTGAGAATGAGTTTACATATACGGGCAGCGATCTCGGGGCTGTATGGACCGCAGACAAGACAACCTTCAGGGTATGGTCGCCTGTTGCGGAGACTCTTAAGGTAAATCTCTACAAGAGCGGGACCGAAGGCACAGCTGACCTTATCGAGTCGATCGATATGAAACAGGATGTGAACGGTACCTGGGTAGCCGAAAAGAACGGCAACCAGAACGGTGTTTATTACACCTACAGCGTTACTGTGGACGGCGTTACGAGCGAGACCATCGATCCTTACGCAAGGACTGCGGGCGTTAACGGCAAGCGAGGCATGATCATCGATCTTAAATCCACAGATCCCTCGGGCTGGGATGCCGACAAGAACCCGAACGCAGGGAAGAGCTATACCGATGCGATAATCTATGAGGCTCACATCCGCGATATTACGGTCGGAAAAGAAGCAAATATCTCAAAACCCGGTACTTTCCTCGGTGTTGCGGAGCTTGGAACAAAGACGAGCAGCGGCATCGCAACAGGGCTTGACCATATCAAAGAGCTTGGCATCACGCACCTGCACATCCTTCCGATGTACGATTTCGGCTCGGTTGACGAGTCAAAGGGCGGTTATAACTGGGGCTACGATCCCGTTAACTACAACATTCCGGAAGGCTCCTATTCGACGGATCCTTACAACGGGAACGTGCGTGTGAGCGAGCTCAAGCAGATGGTTAAAACACTGCACGAGAACGGGATAAGCGTTGTTATGGACGTTGTTTACAACCATGTTTACAGCGCTGCGGAATTCAGCGTTAACAAGCTTGTTCCCGGCTATTTCTCAAGGATAATGGAGAACGGCGCGTATTCGAACGGTTCCGGCTGCGGCAACGATACGGCAACGGAACGCTCCATGGTAAGAAAATACGTTGTTGATTCGGTTAACTACTGGGCAGATGAGTATCATATCGACGGTTTCCGTTTTGACCTTGTGGGTCTTATGGATGTCGATACCATCAATGAGATAGTGGAGACCGTACACAAGAAACACCCGGATGTCCTGTTCTACGGCGAAGGCTGGTCGCTTACAACCATGGTCACAAAGGATGATGTGAAGCTTGCAACACAGCCTAATTCCCAGTTGACTCCCGGTTTCGCATATTTTAACGACACCTTCAGGGATGCGGTAAAAGGCGGCGTGTTCAACGCTTCCGAAAAAGGCTTTGTATCGGGTGCGAGCGGTAAGGAATTCACGATCTTCAGAGGCTTTACGGGAAGATGTTCCTGGTGCAAAACACCTTTACAGAGCGTGAACTATGCATCATGTCACGATAACAATACTTTGTATGACAGGCTTGCTCTCTCTGCCGACAAGGGTTCAGACCTTGCCGCAATGAACAGGCTTGCCGCAGCAATAACGCTTACTTCCGACGGTATCCCCTTCATGATGTCCGGAGAGGAAATGCTGCGTTCAAAGAAAAATGCCGACGGTACTTTCAACGAGAACAGCTATAATGCCGGCGATGCGGTAAATGCGCTTGATTATTCCAGCCTTTCAGACGATACCGTCAAGACCGTAAACGATTATTACAAGGGATTGATCGAGTTCAGAAAGGCACACCCCGCTTTCAGAGCGACGGATGTTGCAGTGATCGACAAGGCAGTCAAGAGGATCGAAGGCATCGGCAAGAATATTGTCGGTATAGCGATCGATGGAACACAGATCACAGGAGAGACCGCAAGTTCTATATTTGTTGTGTTCAATGCCGATACAGCAGATGCAAATGTTGAGCTCCCCGAAGGCAAATGGGGTATTTACGTTAACGACACAAAAGCCGGAACAAAACGTCTTAAGACGGTTTCGGGAAAGGTGAACGTTAAAGGTATTTCGGCAATGGTCCTTGTAAAAGAAGGAGAGGGAAGCGTTGTCAATCCATGGCTCATAGCCGGGATCGCAGGAGCGGGTGTTGTGCTTGCCGCAGCGCTTTTTGTGATACTTTTCGGGAGAAAAAAGAATCCGAAGAAAGAGAAATAAGCATAAATAAGCATAAAAATCCCGCAGTTTGAAAGCTGCGGGATTTTTGTGTGATAAGCGAATACCCTTGACGCAAGCTTGCTTGCATGTCAAGGGCAGAGCGAACGGTCATCGGGCGGACTAAAAAAAGTTCCGGGAAACGGAGGGTTTCCCGGAACTATTTATTTTCAGTCTTCTATCATCCTGTCTATAAGCGCGTCTTCGCCGGGAAGGAACAGCGCTGCGATAACTGCGCCCGTTGCCGGATAATTTACGGATGCGAACCTTGAACATACGGAAAGATAGGTTTCTTTTGAGTATTTAGCATTTAAGAGCTTTGCTACGGAATCAAAGTTGCGGGGAGTAACGGCGCGACCCCAGGATGAAGCATTCCCTGCCAGATATCTGACTTTTGAAACACAATCGGGAGTTATCGCATATTCCATACCCGAGGGAACTTTGCAAACGATCTCGACAGTATCGTTTTCGGTTATGTTCATCAGCAACCTGCTGCCTTCGGGATCGTTGACATTTTCATTGCCCGGAAGGATCAATACAGAGGAACCGGTGCCTTCGCTGGCTTCGTAGATCTCGTTGAAATTGAAGCCCTGAGATTCATCCGACTGAAGGAAAGAGATCAGTTTATCTATGCTGTCCTGATCCATTATGGAGCTGCTGACCTTTTTTTCCGTCAGGAAATTAAGGAGAGCATCGATTTCGGCCTGTGAAAGAAGAACTTTGCTTTTATCCATGAAAAACCTCCCGATGTTTTTTGGACCGCCTTACGCGAAGCAGATCCTTACCTTGACATCATAGCATAAATGCGGCAAACAGTCAAACAAAAAAGGCTGTAAGATGAACTTACAGCCTTTACAGGGGATGAGAGAATCGAACTCCCGCTAAGAGTTTTGGAGACTCCTGTCATGCCATTTGACCAATCCCCTAGACGGTAACAGAAGTTACCGTTGGAATGACTTCCGAAAAATGATATTACTATAAATGCGCACACTTGTCAAGAAAAAAATGATTTGAAGAAATAAGCTTGAAGAAATAAGAAATAAGGCGCATTAACGGTTGCGGTAAATCCCCAAATTCTATTTTTTTGTTGCATTCCGTTCTCTTAGCGGTTATACTTATTTTATTGACTTGAAAGGGAGCAGATATGGCGAAATACACCTTGCTTAAAACAGAGGGGCGCGCAAAACGCGCACAGTTTGAAACTGTGCACGGAACTGTCCAGACACCGGTATTTATGAATGTCGGGACCTGCGCCGCGATCAAAGGCGCCGTATCAACGCTCGATCTTTCGGGGATAGGAACACAGATAGAGCTTTCAAACACATATCATCTGCATGTCAGACCGGGCGATGAGATCGTGAAGAAGATGGGCGGCATCCGGAAGTTCATGAACTGGGATAAGCCCGTACTTACAGATTCCGGCGGTTTTCAGGTCTTTTCGCTTGCGGGGCTTCGCAAGATAAAAGAAGAGGGCGTGACCTTCCATTCACATGTGGACGGCCGTGTGATCTTCATGGGACCGGAAGAAAGCATGCGGATACAGTCAAATCTCGCATCGACCATAGCGATGGCCTTCGATGAATGTCCCCCGAGCCTTGCGGAACGCAGCTATATCGAGAACTCCGTGGCAAGGACGACAAGATGGCTTGAGAGATGCAAAAAAGAGATGGCGCGCCTGAATTCGCTTGAAGATACCATCAACCGGCAGCAGCTCCTGTTTGGTATCAACCAGGGCGGAACCCTTACCGACGTCCGTATCGAACATGCAAAGCGCATAACGGAAATGGAACTTGACGGGTATGCCGTCGGCGGGCTTGCAGTAGGCGAAACGCATGAGGAAATGTACCGCGTGCTCGACGAAGTTGTGCCGTATCTGCCCGCAGACAAGCCTGTTTATCTGATGGGAGTGGGGACTCCTGCCAATATCTTAGAGGCTGTTGAGCGCGGCGTGGATTTCTTTGACTGCGTGTATCCCACAAGGAACGGCAGACATGGGCATGCCTACACGAACCACGGCAAGATCAACCTTCTTAACGCAAAGTACGAGACAGATGACAGACCGATAGAAGAGGGCTGCGGATGTCCTGCCTGCAGGAATCACAGCAGGGCATACATACGGCATCTGCTGAAGGCCGGTGAAATGCTCGGGATGCGCCTTATGGTGCTTCATAATCTGTATTTCTATAACACAATGATGACTGAAATACGCGATGCGATTGACAATGGGTGTTTCGCGTCATACAAAAAAACTAAATTAGAGGGCTTAGAAGCAAAGGAGAATTGATATGTTTAATGTGATTTTGGATGGTAACGCACAGGGACAGAACGCGGGACCGCAGTCGATCATCATGCTTGTTGTGTGGATCGTTGTACTTGTTGCAATGTTCTATTTCATGCTGATCCGTCCCCAGAGAAAGCAGCAGAAGCAGATGGATGCGCTTGTTTCTTCACTTGAGGTTGGCGACAGCGTGCTTACGACAAGCGGTTTCTACGGCATCATCATCGATGTCATGGAGGATGTTATAATCGTTGAATTCGGCAACAACAAGAACTGCCGTATCCCCATGAAAAAGACCGCGGTCGTTGAGGTTGAAAAGGCAAATGGCGGCGCCGCAAAGGACACAAAGGATTCTAAGGAGAGTAAATGATCTCTGCTTTTGAACATGAAACTGACGAGCAGGTTTTGCCTGCTCGTTTTTTGAAAACACAGGCAGGAACATCGCTTTAGAAAACGCAGGCATGAGCCGCTTTAAGACAAATGCCGGCAATACACGAAAGGAACGATATGGCTTTTCTTCCCGTTTCAATTGAAGATATGAAGGAGCGCGGCTGGGACAGGTGCGATTTCGTGTTTGTCATCGGAGACGCGTATGTTGACCATTCTTCCTATGGGCCGGCCATCATAAGCCGCGTGCTCGAATCAAGAGGGTACAGGGTCGGGATCATCGCACAGCCCGATTTTAAGACCGAAGAGTCGATAAAGATCCTTGGGGAACCAAGGCTCGGATTTCTTGTGTGCGCCGGGAATATGGACAGTATGGTAAACCATTATACCGTCGCAAAAAAGAAGCGGAACAGGGATTTTTATTCGCCGGGCGGAAAGACAGGGCTTCGCCCCGACAGGGCAACCATCTGCTACGGGAACATGATACGGCGGGCCTTCCCAAAGATACCTGTCATAATAGGCGGGATAGAGGCGTCGCTTCGGCGCATGGGCCATTACGACTACTGGAGCGACAAGATACGTCGCTCGATCCTTATCGAATCCGCCGCGGATATCATCTCGTACGGGATGGGGGAACGCTCGATAGCCGAGATAGCGGACGCGCTTGATTCGGGAATAGATGTGAAGGACATCACCTTTATCAGGGGGACGGTATATAAAACGAAAAGCCCGGAAGGACTTGACAATCCTGTTTTCCTGCCGTCTTTCGAGGAGATACTCGGCGATAAGAGAAAGTATGCCGAAAGCTTCTATACGCAGTATTGCAACACCGATCCGTTTACAGGCCGCGTGCTTGTGGAGAAATACGGAGCAAAGGAATATGTTGTCCAGAACCCGCCGCAGCCCCCGCTTTCCGTAAAGGAGATGGACGAGGTATACGCACTTCCGTATATGAGGGCCGCACACCCTATGTACGACAAAGACGGCGGCGTTCCCGGGTTTTATGAGATGAAGTTCAGCCTGACATCTAACCGCGGGTGTTTCGGAGGGTGCAATTTCTGCGCGCTTACCTTCCATCAGGGCAGGATAGTGCAGGTGAGGAGCCATGAGTCGCTGCTTGAGGAAGCGGCCGTTTTTACGAAGGATAAGGACTTTAAGGGATATATCAATGATGTCGGCGGTCCGACTGCGGATTTCCGCCACCCTTCCTGTGAAAAGCAGATGACAAAAGGAACCTGTAAGAACAGACAGTGCCTGACGCCAAAGCCCTGTCCGAACCTTAAGGCGGACCATTCGGACTATATCGAGCTTCTGCGGAAGCTGCGCAGGGTTCCGGG
Organism: Lachnospiraceae bacterium; assembly: GCA_016280395.1. Taxonomy (GTDB): domain Bacteria; phylum Bacillota; class Clostridia; order Lachnospirales; family Lachnospiraceae; genus SZUA-448. The sequence continues at coordinate 119,616 of JAEEGQ010000022.1, forward strand.
GGTAAAGAAGGTGTTCATACGCTCCGGCATCCGCTTTGACTATGTGCTTGCGGATAAGGACAGTACGTTCCTTAACGAGCTTGTGAAGAACCATGTCAGCGGGCAGTTAAGGGTAGCGCCGGAGCATATCTGCAACAGCGTGCTCGAACTGATGGGAAAGCCCGAAAACGCGGTGTACGAGCGCTTTATAGCCAAATATGACGGCCTTAACAAAAAGCTTGGGTTAAAGCAGTTTGCGGTTCCGTATCTTATGTCTTCGCACCCGGGTTCGACAATGCAGGATGCGGTAAAGCTTGCAGAGTACCTGAACAAACATAAGCTTAGCCCCGAACAGGTACAGGATTTTTATCCGACGCCGTCGACAATGTCAACATGCATGTATTATACCGGAATAAACCCTGCAACAGGGAAAGAAGTGTTTGTAGAACGCGATCCGAAACGCAAGGAGATGCAGCGGGCCCTAATACAGTTCAGGGATCCGAAGAACCGCGCGCTTGTCGAACAGGCCTTAAAGATCGCCGGCAGGGAAGACCTTATCGGATACGGACCAGAATGCCTTATCAGACCTGCCGGGAAGAGCGGGGATGTGCAAAGACAACGAAATAAAAAGCATAAAAAGTAAGAGGTATGGGATCGATCAGGAGTCAGCCTGTTCGATAATTCCCGGAGCGGTTTTGTTTTTATGAAAACGCTTACATTTCAGTTGATATTTTTCCGGTTTCGTTGTATAGTATTAATTAAGCTGTTTCGCATTAAACATGCTCAAAATTGGAGGATAAGTTTATGGCAAAAGTGGTAACTATGGGCGAGATCATGCTTCGCCTCTCAACTCCCGGAAACGAACGCTTTATCCAGGCTGATACATTTGATATCAATTACGGCGGCGGTGAAGCAAATGTGGCTGTTTCCCTTGCAAATTACGGACATAACGCAAGCTTTGTAACAAAGGTTCCGAATAACGAGATCGGGCAGGCTTGTGTAGCTTCACTTAAGAAGTACGGTGTTGATACATCGGACATCGTATACGGCGGCGAGCGTCTTGGCATCTATTACCTTGAGACAGGCGCATCCGTTCGTGCGTCAAAGGTTGTTTACGACCGCGCGCATTCGTCGATCTCCGAGGCTGAGATTTCGGATTTCGATTTTGACAAGATATTTGACGGAGCTGACTGGTTCCACTTTACGGGCATCACTCCCGCCATCAGCGACAAGGCTGCGGAGCTTACAAAGGCAGCCCTTATTGCAGCAAAGAAGAAGGGTATTACCGTTTCCTGCGACCTTAACTTCAGAAAGAAGCTCTGGAGCCAGGAAAAGGCCAAGAAGGTTATGACCGAGCTTATGCAGTATGTTGATGTCTGCATCGGCAACGAAGAGGACGCAGAGAAGGTTCTTGGCTTCAAGCCAGGAAAGACTGATGTTACAGGCGGTTCCCTTGAGCTTGCGGGCTATCAGGACATCTTTAAGCAGATGGTTGATACCTTCGGTTTCAAGTATGTTGTAAGCTCGCTCCGTGAGAGCTTTTCCGCATCGGATAACGGCTGGTCGGCTGCTATCTATGACGGCAAGGAGTTTTATCACTCGAAATCCTACAAGCTTCATATCGTTGACCGTGTAGGCGGCGGAGATTCATTTGCGGGCGGCCTTATCTGCGGTCTCCTTGACGGCAAGGATATGAAAGCTGCGCTTGAGTTCGCGGTTGCCGCTTCGGCTCTGAAGCACACCATCCCCGGAGATTTCAACCTTGTTTCCAGAAGCGAAGTTGAAGCACTTGCAGGCGGCGACGGCTCAGGAAGAGTTCAGAGATAAAATAATATACACAGGAAAGGTAAAGATCATGGAACTTAGAACAGCTGCTTCACCCAAGGACGTGAAATACTACACAACCGAGCGTCTTCGCGAGGAATTCCTCATCGATGACCTCTTCAAAGCAGACGAGATCAAGCTCGTTTACAGCCACATCGACAGGATCATCACCGGATCCGCAGTTCCCGTTAAGGGCGCATTAAAGCTTACCGCCGGAGATGAGCTCCGTGCCGAATACTTCCTGCAGCGCAGGGAGATGGGTGTTATCAACATCGGCGGAACAGGTTACATCACTATCGACGGCAAGAAGAACACAGTAGGTTACAAGGATGCGATGTACATCGGCATGGGCTCAAAGGATATCACCTTTGAGAGCGAAGATGCAAGCAAGCCCGCAAAATTCTACATCAACAGCGCTCCCGCGCACAAGACATATCCTACAGTGCTCATCAAACTTAACGGCGAGCCCGAAGAAGGCGTTGTTATCGTTAAGGATTGCAATAAGGTAGAGCTTGGAACTCTTGAAGAGAGCAACCACAGAACGATCAACAAGTACATCCTTCCCGGTCAGGTAGAGAGCTGCCAGCTTGTAATGGGCATGACAAAGCTTGAACCCGGCAGTGTATGGAACACAATGCCGTGCCACACGCACGACAGACGCATGGAGGTTTATCTGTACTTTGATATGCCCGAGAACGCGCTTGTTTTCCACTACATGGGCGAGCCGAACGAGACACGCCACATCATCATGCGCAACGAGCAGGCTGTTATATCGCCCAGCTGGTCGATCCACGCCGGTTCGGGTACACAGGCTTATACGTTTATCTGGGGCATGGTTGGCGAGAATCAGGCGTTCGACGATATGGACGGCTGCGCTATGAAGGACCTGAAATAACTTTTAGGGATTGCGGATCGCATCCGGTGATCCGGAACTTATGCAATTTAAGAGGGGCTGTGCGTTACAGCCCCTTTTTAAGACTTTAGGCGCTTTCCGGGCCTTATGCAAAGAACGGAATACGGGCTTTGGCAGCGGAAGGCAAAGGAGGATACGGTGGTTTACGAAGATCTTTTGTTTAATGACAGGGCAACATACGGAGAAGAACTGCGCGAGCTGCGCATGATCGATGCGGAGAACAAGCCCGTGGACGGGAAATATATCCTTTGGCTTGCAGAAAGGATAAAGGGCATGGATCCGATGCTTTACGAGCACTACAATGCCATGAGGCTGATCTTTAAGGGGGCGCTTTCGCGTTTTCTTGCCTCTTTTCCCGATCGTCCCGTAAAGGATGAAAATGTTGCCGGCGCCATTCGCATGATGGCGGGGCTTAAGCTCATTAATGCCGAAAAGTATCTGCCGCTGCTCCTTGAAAAACCTGCTGCGGAGCGCCTTGAGGCTGATCCGGCGGCAGGGGATATTGCAACAAAATATGCGATAAAGGTGATCCTTACGGATTCGAGAAATGCGACATTTGAGCTTCCAAACGCAGGCCTTTATTATACGGAAAAACCGTATCAGATCTACTTGAACGGCGAATTTTACGCGGAATCAAACAAGGTTGTGGAGAGCCTCTACGGGCTTACTCCCGACACTTTTTACAAGATATACATCCTTACGGACGGCGTTTGCACAATGGCGGAATTCCGCACAAAAGAAGAGTTTGTGACGCTGAATGTCAGGGATTTTGGCGCTGCTGGCGACGGCGCGCATGATGATACGCTTGCGATCCAGGCGGCTATATCCTGCTGTCCCGCGGATTCGAGGATATTCATCCCTGAAGGGAAATACAGGGTCACAAGCATCTTCTTAAAGAGCGATATTACAATAGAACTTGCAAAAGGAGCCACGCTTATCGGCTGTCCCGACAGGGAACGCCTTGCCATCCTTCCCGGAAGGACTGAGGCCTACGACGAAAAGGACGAATATCTGCTTGGAAGCTGGGAGGGTAACCCTCTTAACTGCTTTTCCGCAATGATCACCGGCGTAGGGGTGAAGAATGTCACCATTTGCGGCCGGGGCACGCTTGACGGCGGCGCAAACGCGGACAACTGGTGGAAAGACCCGAAGAAATATGACAGGGCATGGAGACCGAGGCTTCTCTTCCTGTGCCGCTGTAAGGATGTCACCCTGCAGGGCGTTACGATTCAGAACAGCCCTTCATGGAACCTGCATCCGATGTTCTCGGATAACCTTAAATTCATTGATCTTACGATCAAAAATCCCAAGGATTCCCCGAACACAGACGGCCTCGACCCCGAATCCTGCAGCAATGTCCAGATAGTTGGCGTATTCTTCTCCGTAGGAGACGACTGCATAGCAATTAAGTCAGGCAAGATATACATGGGTTCAACCTACAAGACCCCCTGCAGCAATATTGACATCAGGCACTGCTGCATGCGTGACGGGCACGGTTCTGTTACGCTCGGAAGCGAGATGGCCGGCGGCGTGACGAACCTTACCGTACACGACTGCGAGTTCATCCACACGGACAGGGGACTTCGCATAAAGACCAGGCGCGGACGCGGAAAAGATGCCGTAATTACCAACATCCTGTTTGACAACATCAGGATGGACAACGTGTCAACGCCTATAGTCATCAACGAATTCTACTTCTGCGACCCGGACGGACACAGCGAATATGTGCAGTCAAGGGATTACCGCGAGCCCGACGACAGGCTGCCTTATATCGGCAACCTCCGTTTCCAGAACTTAGACTGCGTGGATTGCCACGCTGCGGGCGTGTTTATGTACGGACTCCCCGAGAAGAAGATAGGCAACGTTTCATTCGAGAATATCAATATTTCCTTCAGTGACAACCCGGTTCCCGGCCGTCCCGCAATGATGGACGGGGCTGTTGATGTGACAAAGCTGGGCTTCTTTGCGAAGAATGTAGCGGAGCTTACCCTTGAAAACATCAATATCACCGGATATGAAGGCGAAAAATTCAGGATATCCGACACCGATAAGGTAGTGATAAGATGAATGAGATAAAAGCAGTTATTTTTGATGTTGACGGGACTCTTACCGATACCGAAAAGTATTATTTTGAGGCATGGCCGAAGGCTCTCTTGCATTTCGGTTATAAGGCTTCAAGTGAGATCGTTTTGCAGATGCGCTCACTTGGCCGCCCGTTTGCAGTAGAGCGGTTCAAAGAGTGGTTCGGGCCGGATTTCGATTACTTCAAGGTCAGGGAATATCGCAGGGAGCTTGTGCAAAAGCTTGTTGAAGAACACGGGATCCCGCTTAAACCGGGTGTTCACGAGATCCTTGCATGGCTTAAGAAACAGGGGATAGTTACTGCGATCGCTACCGCAAACGATCGCGGGAGGACAGCGGCATACCTGAAGAAGATAGGGCTTGACGGCTGTTTTGACATGGTCTTTTGTGCCGATATGGTGGAGTTTGGCAAGCCGGCGCCGGACATCTATGCCTATGCGTGCAGGGGGCTTTCCCTTGATCCTTCGCTATGCATGGCTGTGGAGGATTCGCCAAACGGCGTGAAAAGCGCGTACGCTGCAGGCTGCAGGGTGGTAATGGTGCCGGACCTTACCGAACCGGACGAAGAGATAAAGCCAATGCTCTACGCGTGCGTGGACGGGCTGGTGAAGATAAAGGAATTGATCGGAGAAAAAGAAATGTCAGAAACAATAAACAAAGACAACGAAAAACTTATCGAGTTCTGGAACAAGAGACTCGAACTCTCGGACGAGGACAAAAAGGAGCTGGAGGGGCAGGCTGCAGAGAGCTTTGAAGAAGTGGCGTCCCTTGCTCCGAGTGAAAAGCTTGTTCTTGCAGCAAAGTCGCTCGGGGAATGCAAAAAGGTGCTCGATTACGGCTGCGGCACGGGCTGGGCAGGGATAATCGCTGCAAAGAGCGGCTGTGCGGATGTTACCGCAGTGGATGTCTGCGAGGGGCCAGCAGGCACGGCAAGGGTTTACGCGAAAGCATGCGGCGTGGATGCAAATATGCATATCAGCTGCGTTTCAACAGAATGGCTCGAAAGTGTTGAAACCGGGATGTATGATGGCTTTATCTGTTCAAATGTTCTTGACGTTATCCCGGATGAAACAGCAGACAGGATAATAAAAGAGGCTGCAAGGGTTACAGGCCCCGGTGCAAAGGTGATCTTCAGCTTTAACTACTACATTTCGCCCCAAAAGGCAAAAGAGAGAGGCATAGAGCTTACAGACGGGCGAAGACTTTATGAAGATGGCGTTCTGCGCCTCAATTCGTGGTCGGACAGGGAATGGGAAGAGAGGGTTGCTCCGTTCTTTGAAGTAGAAAAGCTCGAGTATTTCGCATGGCCAGGCGAACAAAAGGAGAGCAGAAGGCTGTTTTACCTGAAAAAACGATAAAAAACAATAGCGGTTTTGTGAAAATAAGCCTTGACTTTTTGCGGCCATTGTTGCATAATACAAAGGCGGTTTTGAAAGAGACCGCATTCGAGGCGTGGCTCAGTTTGGTAGAGCGCTGCGTTCGGGACGCAGAGGTCGTGGGTTCGAATCCCGTCGCCTCGACTTGACCGGCGGTTTCGTACGGAATCTCCGGGAATGCTGGAATAGCTCAGCCGGTAGAGCACTTCACTCGTAATGAAGGGGTCGTCAGTTCAAATCTGATTTCCAGCTGTAGGGCAGACACTGTAAGGGTGGCTGCTTTTTTTTCTAACTTTTTTCTAACTATTTCAGTTTATTCAGCTGTTTATTCCTCATCATCCGCTTCATCGTGTCCATTCAAGAGGCAAAGACTATTGAGAGTGTATTTTTCTATGACATCATTCATGAAATGTTGAATATCTTAATTGGTCATTTACTTTTGTAAGAGTAGCATATATAATCTTTCTGTAAACAGCAATTATGCTGAAAAATGTACATGTGGGAGAAGAAAAATCATGAGATGTTTGGGGAAAGAATTAAGAGTATTAATTTGCCTTTTGCTGTCCGTGATGATGGTAATGACAGATGTTATTATCCCTATCTTGTCATCAAGTGCAAAACCTTTTATTGAAATGATGGGAAAAGCGCCTATACAGGAAACTGAACCCGGTGTGTGTGCTGAAGATGAGTCGCAACGGGGTATGTTTGAAAAGCACTTTCTGCTTTCTGATGGAAGTTTTGTAGTTGTTGATTATGCGGAAGCTGTACATTATCAGGATAAGGATAATGTGTGGCGGGAAGTTGATAATACATTGTCGGTGAAAAATAGACGAACGAACCGAATAGAAAATTCATGTGAGAGTTTCAAGGTTTCTTTTGCTAACACCGGAGCAGATGATGATCTTGTTATTCTTGAGAATGATAATCATCAGCTTTCATGGTCGTTTGGGTTTAAATGTGCAAATGAGGACAATACTGTTTCAAAGAAAGCATCCTATAAAACAGAGCTGCCTACAGAACACAGAAAAGAGAACGATAAAAAAACGCTTATTGGTAGCAAGATATCCGCGGTTGACAGCTTTTCGTCTGACAAGATGTACGGAAAGATCAGATATTCCTCAATCATTGAAGAAATGCCGGAATTGTCTGTGGACTACACAGTATTCTATAACAAGATTGAGGAGGACATATATATAAACAACCCAACGGATATGGAAACTTTGGTATTTGTGTTCAAATCCGGAGATCTTAATGCTGTGGTAAATGAAGATAACTCTGTTATTTTTCTTGATAAAGACGGTAAGCTGATGTACAAAATAGGAGTCCCCTATATGGAAGATGCAGCTGGATCAGTATTGAACCATATAGTTGTTGCAGCAGAGAAAAAGGACGACAATACCTTTATTAAATATACTCCTGATAAAGACTGGTTCACATCAAAAGAACGTGTTTATCCTATACTTCTGGATCCGTCGATTACTACAGGTGAATACCGCTCCAACATTACAGATACATATGTCTGTGAGGGGAATACTGAGAACCACTCGTCTGAGCAGAAACTATATTTTGGTGTTAAAAATGGCAAGGTACACAGATCTTATATAAAGATCAATAATCTTCCGACCATAGACGCCGGAATGCCTGTGATCTCTGCAACTCTGCAGCTTACAAACACTATAGGTTCAACAACAGGTAAGAAAGCTCAGATATACCGGGTAAGCAAGTCGTGGAATCCCGCTACGATCACCTTCGCCAATCAACCGGGGGTTATCTCTGACAATTTACTTGATACATTCTTTTTCAATTCGCAGAAGCCATATACTTTCAATGTTTCAAAAGAAATAATCAAGCAGTATTCCGGCGGATACGCACAGTATGGATTTATGGTAAAATACGAAGATGAAACATTAAATTCTCCGGATTACAATGCGGTGTACTCATCCGAATACACAGCTGAAGCATATCGGCCATTGCTGACGATACGTTATGGATACATTCTGCCCTCGAACCTAAGCAGTGGTAGTGCCTATAATATCAAGAATGTTGGGAGCCAGTCTTTTATGACTGTACATAACGGAACGGATGTCAACGGAACTAATGTATATCAGACAAACGTGACTGCAGGAACCTTGTATCCGAAGTACATGTTCAGAATTGAAACCGCAACAAGCAATGACGGTTATTACATAAAGCCAGTGTGCTGTGCAAGCGGAAACGGAAGGGTTCTTGATATTGCAAAGGAAAACGGTTATATTCAAAATGGTAGCAATGTCAGGATCTATGATAAAAGTGATGCCGCATCACAACAATGGTTTTTCGTCGGTGTTTGTCAGAACGAATTCAAGATAATATCACGTTCGAACATGTCTTTGGCACTTACTGCTCAGCACTCCTCGCAAAACGGAAATTCATCAGGAACAAGTTCGTCATCTGCGGGAAATATTTATGTTTCCAACTATAGTAATAGTGACAAATACCAGCGGTGGTATTTTGTAAAAGGTGATGGCAGCTATGTAAATACTGATACCCAATTGCTTAAAAACGGAACATATTACATAAACAATCTGTCAACCGGACGTTTTATCGGAAGAAACGGAACTGTTACGAGGATGGTTTCCGGTATCACATCCACACTTGGAACCAATATCCGGTGGAAGATAAAGTGGCTTGGTGCAGATAAATATACGATCCAATCGCTGGAGGATACATCAAAATATCTGTATGTTACATCAGGAACTATGGTTTCAGTAGGCACTCCACCACAGACAGATAACATTCCCGATACATATGTCTGGGTTATCACTAGCGTACCGGGAGGATTCCTTGTCAAGAATAAATTAACAGACAAGTATATCAAATGCATCGGCAGTTCGTTGAAATTGAACTCTGCTCCGGGGACGCCGGGAACAGACTCATATAATCAGAGTGTATGGAGGGTTGTATCAACAGATGCTTACGGAAATACGGCTTCCTCATCTACAGGGAAGGAGCTGAAGAATTCATCCTCCTTCAATCAGATAGCTGTAGGTGTTGGAGAGAGTGTTTTACCATCGATCAACAAGAATCCAATCGATTCAATGTGGAGTGAAGCACGCGATTTCACATATACTATAATGTCGGGAAATACAGATGCCATAACTGTTGATCAGGTAACAGGAACCATAAAAGGGAAAAAGGTTGGAGTCGCAACATGTAAGGCGAGACATAAAGTTACAGGTTATGAGTTTACATTTAAGGTATATGTAGATCCATATACTAAGATCCTTGTTGATTTCTTCAAGTTTACCGACACGGAAGCCGTGCTGATACGAAGAGTATATGACGCAGTGGACGCAGCATTCCCAGGTGAATCCAGACTGGAAAGAGAATGGAAAGCGGCAAGATTGTTATCCACCTTTAGATATGATCGAGGAACTGGAGACAAATGGAATCTGACGGCTGGTATGGTAGTAAACACTAAGAAAGAAAAGTTAAAGGATTATTTTATGAGCAAGCTTGGGTTCTCTGAAGGTGACTACGACACCCTGAAAAAATCGATTGACAGTAACAAGCAAGTAGCTGATTCACAGCATACCGTTTCTGATTTCGCTCATATGCAGTATAGTTTGGCTGCGAGATTAGCGTACAAATTGGATAAATCAAGTATAATTGCGGTAGGAGGTGCAGTTGTAAGTACGGGACAGCTTACCAAATTAGATTTGTCATATTTGGCTGGGTGGTTAGGTGATGCGGTATTGAGTGAAACTACAGGAACGTTATTTAAAAACGATGATTATTATGCTGATTTAGATGCTGAGAATATTTATAATCTGATATTAAACGGTTATTCCGCTGCTAATGCTTACAAACACTATTACAACAACATACTGAAGACGAAGAGTCGAGCTGACTGTTTTTTGGAGCACATAACTTACGAAAGGATTAAAAATTATATAATGTATTCTTTGATTGATTACCCGCTTGATTTAATGATAGCGCAGTTAAGCCGGCAAGCTTCATCGAATCCTTACTACAGTAATGTAGTTGATTCACAAATACTGCTACTTCAAATAAACAGAAATAGTGAGGCATATCACTGGGATACATTAAAGACCGGTTATCCTGATACTTATAATTTCCTAAAAAGTCTGGAAGATAGGCGACAAGAAATGCATACATACTAAAGGGGGGACGACTATTTATGAAGATAAGAAAATTATTTCTCAGGATAATGAATTGTATAGCTGTGCTCTCTGCAATTGCACTTATTGGCTATTGGACATACCTATATAACAATGAACCTGAAACTGATATAGGGATTGGAATATTGTATTACGTGTCATGGATAATGATCTTAGTACCAACTGTTGCGATTTTTTGGAGGAATTTGATATGCCTAATCTTTGGAAAAAACAGAGAAATACCGGAGATGATCGTTCGTATCCTTTTTTTGCTTTGTTCGTTAATAATACTGATGTATTTCTTTGATATGAATGGATGGTTTGGGGGTAATATATACGATTATATTAATAGCAAAATCGATATTGTTATGTTGTTTATAGTCTTGATCATATTATATTTTCTTTTTTCCGTTGTTATTTTGAGCGTTGCGTATGTAAAAAGACATAAAACAAAAAAGGATGCAGACTTGAAATTCTAAATTCCGGTAACTGCTGTTAGATGAAAAATGCAGATTGGCATTCTAACTTTTTTCTAAAAGAAACGGTTTATTTCTGTTTTATTGCGTGTTATGCTGTGTTATTTCGTTTATGTATTTTTTTGAAAGCTATTAAACAAGCGGGTTTGGGATAAGGTGGGAAGATATAAAAAATAGAGCGCATAGTTCGGGACGCAGAGGTCGCGGGTTCGAATCCCGTCGCCTCGACAACCGGATAACTGATCCGGAGTTGCGGGAATAGCTCAGCCAGTAGAGCACTTCACTCGTAATGAAGGGGTCGTCAGTTCAAATCTGATTTCCAGCTGTAGGGCAGACACTGTAAGGGTGGCTGCTTTTTTTGTGTGGTTTTTGGGGTTGGGGCATAAAAGTATTGCAAAGGAACAGCACGATATAAAAGTCTTAAACGGCGTTTTTTTATGCGATAAAAAGCAGGGCTCCGGAAAATTGTCCGAATGATGTCTTAAATTCATTTCAGACAGGAAAATCTTTATTTCACGCAATCTCCCTTGAAAACAAGTATTGAACGGGTATAATTCAGGCTGTACAAACACAAACGGCCCGGAATTTTGTGGCCGGGAAAGGAGAATGTGTATGGAAGCTTATATTTGGATAGCTTTGTTCGTGGTACTTCTGATAGTAGAAGGACTTACAATGGGGCTTACGACTATCTGGTTTGCAGGCGGCGCACTGGTTGCGTTTATTCTTGCTCTCTTTAATGTTAACGTTTATGTTCAGATCGGAGCATTTCTCGTTGTATCCCTTGCATTGCTCTTTGGTACGCGTCCCTGGGCTAAGAAATATCTCAGCGGAAAAAGATACGGGACCAATTACGACGGTGTGATCGGAAAGGTTGCAAAGGTTGTTGAAAAAGTAGATAATTACAATGCTACCGGTCTTGTAGCGGTCAACGGTGTTGAATGGACCGCCAGGGCAGAGAACGACAATGAAACATTTGAGCCCGGCACACTTGTAAAAGTGAGCAACATCAACGGCGTTAAACTTATTATCACAAAATACTTTGAAGAACAGTAGGAATAGTGTTATACTAAAAAGCGACAAAGTGTCTTTATGACACCATGAAAACAGGGAGGATAATTTATGAAAACAGCACTTTTGACAGGCTTTGATGGCGGACCGTTGGTATTACTGATCGTACTCGTTGTTGTATTGATTGCTATCATCGTTTCGTGCATCAAGGTTGTTCCCCAGGCAGAAGCTTTCGTAGTAGAGCGTCTCGGCGGATACCAGGCAACATGGAAGGTTGGCCTTCACTTCAAGGCTCCCATCATCGACAAGATCGCAAAGCGCGTTCCCTTAAAGGAACAGCTTGCAGACTTCCCGCCTCAGCCGGTTATCACAAAGGATAACGTTACGATGCAGATCGATACCGTAGTATTCTTCCAGATAACAGACCCGAAGCTTTATGTTTACGGCGTGAACAATCCTATTTCGGCTATTGAAAACCTTACTTCGACCACCCTTCGTAATATCATCGGTGAGCTCGAACTTGACCAGACACTGACATCACGCGAGACCATCAATACAAAGATGCGTTCCGCACTTGATATAGCAACAGACCCTTGGGGCATTAAGGTTACACGTGTTGAGCTTAAGAACATCATGCCTCCCGCAGCCATCCGTGATGCGATGGAGAAGCAGATGAAGGCAGAGCGTGAACGCCGTGAAGCCATCCTCCGTGCAGAAGGTGAGAAGAAATCCACCATACTTGTTGCAGAAGGTAAAAAGGAGCAGGCCATCCTTGAAGCCGAAGCAGAAAAGGAAGCCCAGATCCTTCGTGCAGAGGCTCTTAAGGAAGCTACGATCCGTGAAGCAGAAGGTAAGGCAGAGGCTATCCTTAAGGTTCAGCAGGCTGAAGCAAACGGTATCAAATTCATCAACGAAGCAAATCCTTCCGCAGCAGTTCTCAAGCTTAAGAGCTATGAAGCCTTTAAGGCAGCTGCAGACGGCAAGGCAACAAAGGTCATCATCCCTTCGGAGATCCAGAGCCTTGCAGGCCTTGTTACAGGAGTAAAGGAAACAGTCTGATATATGAAAGTACTGATACTTGAAGACAACAAAGAAAGCTTAAGGGCTCTTGCGGAGCTGTTAAAGCAGATATCCGGTGAAATAGAAGTATTTACGGCTTCAAGCGTCGATAAGGCAATGGTTTTCTCGGAAGAGGAAACCATTGACCTTTTCCTTCTTGATATCAACCTTAATATCAGGGATGATGATGACACAGCCGGCCTCGATTTCGCAAAAACACTGCGTGAGCGCACAGAATACGCGTTCACGCCTATTGTGTTTATCACGTCCTTCCCGGCATTCGAGCTTAATTCCTACAGGCAGACGGGGTGTTATTCTTACATTACGAAGCCTTTCAGGCGGAGCGAGGTCGAAAAGATCGTACGCAAGCTCCTTAACAGCGAGAATACACAGGAAACCGAAGAAAAGTTCATCACGGTCAAGAAGGATGGCATAAACTACAGACTCAAGCAGGCGGATATCGTTTATATAAGCGCCATCTCGCGCGGCGTGTGCATCAATATGCGCAAGGAATCCATGGATATCAAATATCTGACCATAAAGGAAAGTCTTGAGCTCTTGAAGGACAGCCCGGAGTTTGTGCAATGCCACAGAAATGCCATAGTTAACCTGCATTACGTTGAGAGCTTTGATGCGGTCAACAGGATGCTTACGCTCACCGGCGTGCGTGACGTTATCGAAGTCGGGGTAACCTATAAGCAGGCCATAAAGGATGTTATAAGGACATGACAGCAGAACAGATAGAAGGCATCCTTCTGAGCTGTATCATAGTTATCGCATTTGCGCTCGTATTCGTCATTATCATATATAATGCCAAGACACGCAAACAGGAGGACGAGATACGGCTTTACAGGATGTACACAAAGCCTCTTGAAGAGCTGATCAAAGAGATACGTGCCAGGCAGCACGAGTTTGACAATCATCTGAATGCCATACTCAACATGCATCTGACGGTGGAGAATTATGATGATCTTGTGCGTGCCCAGTCTGATTATATCTTCAGCATCGTCGATAACAAGAAGAATAATTACCTGCCGCTCCTAAGGCTTAGCGATAAGGTCCTTGCAGGCTTCCTCTACACAAAGCTCAGTTCCGTTATAAAGCCGATAGAGTTCGAGGTTGAGCTTGGTACCGAGACGATAGTAACAGGCTCAAGAGAGCGTGATATCATCGAGGTCATAGGCACTTTGATCGACAATGCTGTGGATGCCTGCGATGACGACAACAATCACATAAAGATATTCATTTCTTCCGAGGGCTATAATACAGCCAATAAGGATGACGACAAGATAATCTTCGAGATCATGAACGAGCACCCTGTCGTTCCGGTGAGCCGCTTTGAGAAGTTTTTTGAAAAGGGCTGGTCCACAAAGTCCGGGGATAAATACGCAAGAGGCTTCGGCCTTTACAATGCTAAGCGTATCGTGAATTCCTACAAGGGCGGGATCACAGTGGAAAACAGGGAGATAGACGGAAGAAATTACGTTGATTTCAGGATTGAGATGTGACAGGTTCACATCTCTTTTTTTGTGCGATAAGCGAATGGCGTTGCAGGCAAGTTTGTTTTAGAGGGGAGGCGTGAACAGATAGCTCACCGGCATATTCCATTTATGTAAATTAAGTTATGAATTAACTTGAATTTACAGTAAATATATGGTATCATTCTTCCGGGGTCATGACGAACATGAGGTTTTATGGGTCAAAAAGATCTTTATAATGATAATCCCGATTTTACCGGCTTTTCGGACACATTAAAAAAAGCAATGGAAGAGGAATTCGGGGAGGACTACACTTTTGTCATCAGGCAGCAGCTGAAGAACAATTCAACACACAGAACGGGCCTTTCGATAACAAAAGAAGGGTGCCCCGTATCGCCTACTATCTATCTTGAGGACTTTTACCGCAGATATCTCGATAAAGGGGATATGACTGCTGTAACGGCGGAATTTGCGGAGTGCTGCAGGAAAGCCTTTTCCGAAAAGCTTGATACACGCTTTTTTGATGACGATCCTGAGAAGGTAAAGGCCTCCGTGATATTTAAGCTTGTAAACCGCAGGAAAAACAGCGAACTGCTGAAAAATGCGCCTCACAGGGATTTTCTCGACCTTGCCGTGCTTTATTACAGGTATGTTAAGATAGGGGAGGACTCTGCAGGAGGCATCCTTATAACCCGGAAGATTGCAGAAAATATGGGCCTTTCCGAGGAGGAGCTGTATTCACTTGCTATAAAGAACACCCCCGGTATGTTTCCTCTTGTGTCCCAGCCCATAACAGAGATGCTTGCAAGGCTTTCCGGCATACCTGTTGAGGCGTTGCCTGAGGAAATGCGCTCTCCCGATGACCTTCCGCTGCTTGTGATAAGCAACCGGAAATATATTGACGGGGCGGGATGTATTCTTTATCCGGAGTTTGGAAAGGTGATAGGAGAGGTATTCGGCAATGAAGTCTATATCCTCCCGAGCAGCATCCATGAGCTTATCGTCTTGCCGGCAGACAAGCCTGCTGACGAGCTTTTCAAGATGGTGCATGAAGTCAATATGACACAGGTGCCTGCGGAGGATTATCTTTCTGATAATGTTTACAGGTACAATGTTGCTACGGGTGTCCACGAGGTGCTTTTGAATCCGGCTGAAGTGGCGTGAAGATCCGCATGGCATCGCAGGTCCCGGTTTAATGCTGTTTTGAGTCTTTAGCGGGTCCGTTCGGAAAAAAAACAGAACCTGCAGTTGCCCCTGCAGGTTCTGTTAATGATATCGTTATTTCATGGGAATCATTCCGTGGTCCCGCCCGAACCGGCGCCGTTTCCGGTATTGTGGGCGGTTTGGCCGGAACCGGAGTCTGTTCCTTCGCCGCCTTCTGTTTCGTTATCATCAGTATTATCAGGCTCGTCATCAACCGCGGAATCTCCGTGCATGGACGATTTAAGTTCGAGGAAATCCTGCAATGTCGCTTCATCCCTCATGTATGTTACGAAATCTTCAAAGGACGCAAACTTTTCCGTAAAGCCGTTCACGCCCGAAACAAAGAGGTTGTACCATACCTTCGCGTAGGATTCGTTCTGCTGGACTTTCTCAAAGTCACGCTGCCAGAAGTTCAGGTACAGCTCGTAGAAGTCCTGATGCGTCTGAACCTCGTTCTGATACTCACGCTGTTCATCCGTAAGCAGTTCCGTATTGACAACAAGGCGGGTCTCACCGTTTTCATCAGGCTCTGTCCGGACAAGCTGTAAAAGCGTTGCCTCAAGGGATGTGACTTCTATCGACTTGATCTTCAGGTCGTAAACAACGAACGCAATGTATTCCAGACCGTACTTGCCGGAGATGGTGTAGATCTCGAAGTTGTCGGCGGATTCAGCAAGCTGGTACTGTCTCTCGTAATAAGACTTGTTCTGCTTGACATTTTCGATATTGTTGACATAAGGCCTGAAATTCTCGATGTTGTTGATCTTGTCGGGAAGCTTTGCGGTACAGTAACCACGGATAACATCCACGATCTTTTCATCTTCGTTACGGACAAAAGGCTCTACCGGCGTAGGTGTCGGTGTGGGCGTCGGCGTCGAGGTAGGCGTCGGCGTGGGAGTAAGGGATACAGTCGGTGTAGGAGACACCGTATTTGTAGGTGTCGGCGTCGCTTTTGACGGACCGGGCTGTCCCGAGATCGTCCCCACGGGAAGTGTTATGATCGAAAAGAACAAAGCTCCTAAAAGTAACCCCACTGCTAATGTCAATGTTATTTTAGTTTTTAATATATTGGTCTTCCCAATGTGATTAGCTGCCATCAGAAAAGAACCTCCTTCTCGCGTCTGACAGGATTCGAACCTGCGACCTTCGGCTTCGGAAGCCGCTGCGATATCCACTTCGCTACAGACGCACATGTTAAGGCTGAACGTACAAAAGAGCAAAAAATGCCTTAAGGGTACAAAACTCAACATTATGATTATATCATTTTGAAGACTTTTGTAAAGCTGTTTTTGTTGATTATGCGGATAGTAAGTGATAAAATGTTCAAAAGGAAACGGGAGAAACTCCGACTGTTTGTACTTCCCCGTTAAAATGCCGAAAACATCACGCTGCGAGGTAGAGATGGCAGGAAAGAGCAAGGATTATTTCGATAATTCAGTCAGGGAAGAGACAAGGATAAATAAAGCGATAGCAGACACCGGCTTTTGTTCGAGGCGCGAGGCGGATGAGGTTGTAAAGAACGGACGTGTCACGGTTGACGGCATCAGGGCCGAAATGGGCACAAAGGTAAAGCCCGGAGCAAGGATATGCATAGACGGTAAACCGGTGAGCACCGAGGAAAAGCTTGTGATGATAGCGCTGAACAAGCCGAGAGGGATCGTCTGTACCACCGATACGGATGAACCCGATAATGTTATAGATTTCCTGCACTATGGCAAGCGGATATTCCCCATAGGACGTCTGGATAAGGATTCCGAAGGGCTGCTCCTGCTCACGAATGACGGCGATATAGTAAACAAGATACTGAGGGCAGGGAACAACCACGAGAAAGAGTATGTCGTTACAGTCTCAAAACCCGTCACACCCGAGTTCATCAAGGGAATGGCCGGAGGCGTGCCGATCCTTGGCACAATGACCAGAAAGTGTTTTGTGGAACAGACCGCAAAAAACGGGTTCAGGATTATCCTCACCCAGGGACTTAACCGCCAGATACGCCGGATGTGCGAATATTTCGGATATTCTGTGATGTCGCTTAAGCGCGTCCGTATAATGAACATTAATCTTGGAAGGCTAAAGACCGGAGATTACAGGAATGTGACACCAAGAGAGCTCGAAGAACTGAAAAATCTGATAAAGGATTCAACAAGCGATGGAAAAGACAAAAGAAGAACGACAGGCGGAACTCACCGCCCTGCTTGATAAAGCGGCAAAGGCCTACGAACAGGAAGACCGCGAGATCATCAGTAATTACGAGTATGATGCCCTGTATGACGAGCTGCTCATGCTTGAAAAGGAGACCGGAGTAGTGCTTGAAAACAGTCCGACCAAACGCGCCGGATACGAGGTTTTAAGCGAGCTTCCAAAGTTCAGGCACGAAAGTCCCATGCTTTCCCTTGATAAAACAAAGGAACCTGCTGCTTTGGCGTCATTCCTCGGAAGCAGGGAGGGCGTGCTCTCCTGGAAGATGGACGGGCTTACCGTTGTCCTTACTTACAGGCACGGTACGCTTTTCAGGGCTGTCACGCGCGGAAACGGAGAGATTGGTGAAGTAGTCACTCCGAATGCCCTTACCTTCAAGAATATCCCCAAAAAGATAGATTTTGACGGCGAGCTTGTGCTGCGCGGCGAGGCCATCATTAAATACAGTGATTTTGAAAAGATAAACGCAGCCCTCCCGCCGGAGGAGCAGTTCAAGAATCCGCGAAACCTCTGCAGCGGTGCGGTGAGACAGCTCAACAGCAGAGTGACAGCGCAGAGACGCGTAAACTGTGTTATCTTCGCCCTTATCTCCATGAAGGAGATGGACGGTGATACCGTACGGCAGGAGGAGATCCCTTTTGAGACAAGGAGCAGCCAGTTTGAGTTTTTAAGGAAACTCGGCTTTGAGACCGTTGAATACACAAAAGTAACCGGAGAGACCGTAGAGGGTGCTGTGCGCGATTTTGCCGGAAGGATCGCTTCGAATGATTTCCCTTCCGACGGTCTTGTGCTCTGCTTTGAAGATATCGCCTACGGAAGATCTCTTGGCCGTACGGCTAAGTTTCCGAGAGACTCGATCGCTTTCAAATGGCGCGATGAGACGGCTGAAACAACGTTAAGATACATAGAGTGGAGCGCATCAAGGACCGGGCTCATAAACCCGGTGGCTGTGTTTGAACCCGTTGAGCTTGAAGGAACGACCGTTTCACGGGCAAGCGTTCATAACGTGAGCATAGTTGAGGAACTGAGGCTTGGTACCGGCGACAGGCTGCGCGTTTACAAGGCAAACATGATAATACCGCAGATAGCCGAAAACCTTACGAAGAGCGGGACATGCGTGATACCTGCGGTATGCCCTGTCTGCGGAGGGAGGACGGAAGTAAGGAGCGAAAACGAGAGCAAGGTGCTCGTTTGCGTAAATCCGGAGTGCCAGGCCAAAAAGATCAAGTCTTTTGCGCATTTCGTGAGCCGTGATGCCATGAACATCGACGGGATGTCCGAAAGCACGGTCGAAAAGCTTGTCGATGCGGGATGTGTCCACTGCTTTGCCGATCTTTTCAGGCTTGAGGAGCATAAGGATGTGATCACGGGGCTTGAGGGCTTTGGCCAAAAGTCATATGAAAACCTGAAGGAAGCCGCAGAACGCGCAAAAGATACCACACTGTACAGGATACTATACAGCATGGGTGTAAACGGTGTGGGGCTCTCGACCGCAAAGCTCATATGCAGGGCACTTGGAGAAAGTGCGGAAAAGCTGGTCTCAGTTAAAGAGGAAGAGCTCGTGGCAATAGACGGCGTGGGAGCTGTTACAGCCGGCGATCTTGTCAGATTTTTCGGATCAGAAGCCAACAGGGAGCAGTTCATGGAGCTTGTCCGAATGTGCAGGCTGCATGTGGAAAAGACTACGGAATCCGCGATAACCGGAAAGACCTTTGTTATCACGGGTGATGTTACACATTTTGAGAACAGATCACAGTTTAAGAACTATATTGAGAGCCTCGGAGGCAAGGTAACGGGCTCCGTGACCGGAAAGACCGATTATCTTATCAGCAACGACAAGACATCGAATTCCGGCAAGAGCAAGACCGCAAGAGAGCTCGGGATAAGCATTATTTCCGAGGATGAGTTCTTAGAACTTGCAAAACAATAAGATTATAACGGAGTGAAACGGGTGTGGAACATGCGCCCTTAACTCCGGAGTGGAGAAAGATATGCCGATAAAAGTACAGAACGATCTGCCGGTTAAACGGATACTTGAAGAAGAAAACATCTTCGTTATGGACGAAAACAGGGCCATGCACCAGGATATCCGCCCGTTAAAGATCGCCATCTTAAACCTTATGCCGCTTAAAGAGGATACGGAGCTTCATCTGCTCCGAAGCCTGTCCAACACACCGCTGCAGCTGGATGTCACATTCTTAAGGACCGCTTCGCATGTGGGAAAGAACACATCCGTAGAGCATATGGAGCAGTTTTATCTTACTTTTGATGATGTCCGCGACCGCAATTTCGACGGTATGATAATAACGGGCGCGCCGGTGGAGAACCTTGAATTCGAGGATGTCACCTACTGGAACGAGCTCACGGATATAATGGAGTGGACAAATACACATGTGACATCTACCTACCACATCTGCTGGGGTGCGCAGGCCGGTCTGTATTATCACTACGGCATCAACAAGATAGCGCTCGACCACAAGCTTTTCGGTGTTTACAAGCATCAGGTGCATAACAGGAAGGAGCCTCTGATACGCGGATTTGACGATATCTTCTATGCGCCCCACTCCCGTTACACAACGGTAAGCTCGGAGGAGATCAGGAAGCATCCGGAACTTATGCTGCTTGCGGAATCGGAGGAGGCAGGAGCCTTTATCGTAGCGTCGGAGGACGGGAGCAAGGTATTTGTCTTCGGACACCCCGAATACGACCGCATGACACTTGATGCGGAATACAGGAGAGATGTGGCAAAGGGGCTTGATATCAGCATCCCGAAGAATTATTATCCGGATGACGACCCGTCAAAGAAGCCGGAGCTAAGCTGGAGAGCCCATGCGAATACCCTTTATACCAACTGGGTAAACTATTACGTATATCAGAATACACCGTATGATATAGGCAGGATCGGCCACTGAAGCGGGTTGCGGGGACTTCACAAAAAGTTCACAAAAATTATTAGCACTCACCCTTGACGAGTGCTAATAAGTGTGGTATAACATAATTGTCCGAAGGGGAAAGAAACGATCCCCCGACCAATTCAAATTTCAGGAGGAAACAATTATGATGATGCCCGGATTATTCGGTGATAACTTATTTGATGATTTTATTGATGATTTCGTACGTCCCGCAAAACATGCGGCAAAGTACCTTAACCCTATCCCCAGCGCAATGAAGACGGATATCAAGGAAAACGACAACGGATATACGCTCCTTATCGATCTGCCCGGGTACCAGAAGGAGAACATCAAGGCCGAGCTTAAGGACGGTTACCTGATCATCTCTGCCGAGAACAATGTTTCCGAAGATGAGAACGATCCCGAAGGCAAATACATCCGCCGCGAGCGTATTTACGGCAGCTGCTCGAGAAACTTCTATGTCGGAAAGGACATCACGAAGGAAGATATCAAGGCAAAGTTTGACAACGGTCTGCTCAAGCTCTTTGTTCCGAAGAAGGAGCACAAGGAGCAGCTTCCCGAAGAGAAGTTCATCAGCATCGAAGGATAACAGAAAGAGATCAAAATAATAAGAGCCTGCAGGGCGATATGATGCCTTGCAGGCTTTTTATTGTTTTACGCTTGAAGTTTCTTTATGAAATGGCCGTCGACCCTCGACACACGGGTGTAGGTGATAAAAGCATGCGGGTCTAAGGTGCGGACGATCTTGCTTACCTTTGAGATCTCGTATTTCGAGATCAGGGTCACAAGGATGTGAGTGTCTTCTTTTGTGTAGGCACCGTCGCCGTTCCATTCGGTAACGCCGCGTCCGAGCTCTGTCATTATCGGATCCGCCACGCCGTCCTTTTTTGTAAATATCATTACCTGGACCATGATGTTCTGGTAGTGCATGCGGTCTGTGGCAATGGAATTTGCGGCAGAGTAGATGACAGAATAGATTGCGGTCGGGATATCGAAAAGTATCGCGCAAAGAGTGTAGAGCACAGTATTGAACAGGAGCGCGACCTTGCCGACACTCGCATCGCCGCTCTTCTGGGTTAGATACATGCCGACAACATCCATTCCGCCGCCGGAACCGCCGTACATCAGCATTATCCCGACTCCTGCGCCGGAAACTATGCCGCCTATTATACAGGATGTAAGAAGGTCGTCGATAATGGGCTTTTGAAGCTGGATAAAGGACATCAGCACCGTTGTTACGATGATCGCTATGAGCGTTCTGTAGAAAAACGCACGGCTGATCTTGCGATAGGCAAGGATTATCAGCGGGATGTTCAGTATTCCGTAAAGGATACCGGCGAGGTCGATCGATTGCGGGATCGGCACCTTAAGAAGATCCACGATGATGGTCCTTATCAGCTGCGAAAAACCTGCAACGCCGCCTGCATACAGGTGCAGCGGAGTGATGAAGACAGTGACTCCGAGGGAATAGATGACGGCACCGAAGGCAACCATCAGACATTTTCCGGGACGTGTTTTTGTAAAGTTAGTATTCGTAAAGACTCCCATATGATCGAAATCTCCGCATAAAGATTAAAGAGCGCAGGAGCATAATGCACCCTGCGTCCACTTTCAGTATATACGAAAAATCAAGTTTTTCAACAAGAATATGCGCCAGGCGAAAAATCGTTTCTGCCCGAAAAACATTAGTCCGTGTGGAACAAATTATTGCAAAAAGGATACCGTAGTGCTATAATTAAAACGAACAAACATTCGATTTTTCAAGGAGGCAGCATGGCCGAAAGCACCGGGAAAACATATATCGCCATAGACTTAAAGTCTTTTTATGCCTCCGTGGAGTGTGTCGAAAGAGGTCTTGATCCGCTTAAGGCAAAGCTTGTGGTGGCAGATCCCACAAGAACGGAAAAGACCATCTGCCTTGCGGTCTCGCCTGCCCTTAAAGCCTACGGGATCCCGGGAAGGGCAAGGCTCTTCGAAGTGATAGAAAGGTTAAAACAGGTAAAAGCCGAGACGGGAGAGACAGTGGAGTACGTTACGGCGCCGCCCCGAATGGCCCTTTACATGGAATACAGCACCCGTATATATGATATCTATCTCAAGTATGTCGCACCCGAGGATATGCATATATACTCTGTTGACGAGGTCTTTATAGATGCGACGGATTATCTTCCGTTCTATAAGCTGAGCGCCCATGATTTCGCCATGACACTGATACTCGACGTTCTCAAGAATACCGGGATCACGGCAACGGCAGGCATCGGCACGAACATGTACCTTTGCAAGATCGCTATGGATATTGAAGCAAAGCACATGCAGGCCGATGAGAACGGTGTGAGGGTGGCTTTTCTCGATGAGATGAAATACAGGAAGAATTACTGGAACCACAGGCCGCTTACGGATTTCTGGCGTATCGGCGGGGGCACTGCGAAAAGATTGGAAAAACTCGGGCTTTTTACGCTTGGTGATGTGGCAAGGTGCTCGCTTGGCGGCCCAAACGATTTCTTTAACGAGGATCTTCTTTACAAGACTTTCGGGATAAACGCGGAACTGCTCATAGACCATGCATGGGGCTATGAACCCTGCACGATAGCGCAGATAAAGGCTTACAGGCCCTCAACGAACAGCCTGAGCACGGGCCAGGTGCTGAAGTGCCCGTATACCTACGAAAAAACAAGGCTTATAGTGAAAGAGATGACAGAACTTTTAGTGCTCGATCTGGTTGAAAAGAAGCTTGTTACGGACCAGGTGGTGCTTAATGTCGGTTATGACGTCTCTAATTTCAGGAACTCAGAAGAAGCCGGAAAATACAGCGGAGAAGTAAGCATTGACAGGTACGGAAGGGTCGTTCCCAAATATGCCCACGGCTCGGAAAATCTCGGGTGCTTCACATCCTCCACCGAAAAGATAAGGGCCGCAATGCTGGCTATTTTCGACCGGGCCGTTAACAAGGACTTTACGGTAAGACGGCTGAATGTCGTGGCAAACCACGTTGTGCCGGAGTCAAAGGCAAAAAAAGAGGCGGAAGAGTATGTCCAGCTCGATCTTTTTGATCTTGTGGCCGGCGAAAAGCCGGAGGATGACAAGGCAGACGACGGGACAAAGGAGAGACGGATGCAGGAAGCAGTTCTTGCAATACGGAACCGCTTTGGCAAAAATGCGATACTTAAGGGCATGAATCTTGAAGAAGGCGGAACCTCGATCGAGAGAAACAGCCAGATCGGAGGGCATAAGGCTTGAAATTCAACGAAAACCGTGATTACAGTGACATTATAGACCTTCCGCATCCCGTATCAAAAAAGCATCCGCCCATGCCAAAAGAGGCAAGGGCGGCTCAGTTTGCGCCTTTTGCGGCCCTTACGGGTCTTGACGATATGATGGATGCGACTGCGGAAAATGAACGCGAAAGGGTAAGAAACGAGATCGAAAAAACAGACATAGACGGCTGCTGACCGGGCTTACGGAAAACATGGCCAAACAGTCCTACGCCCCAAAGCACCGCAGGATGTCCTCTTTTGAAGCGCTCACAGTCCCCTGGATCATTGTGTCGTTCCCGCCGCATTTTGCACCAAGCTCTTTGCGAAGGGTGTCTGTTATTGCTTTTAATCCGCCTGATGTGCTTGATGCAATAAAGTTCATGCTGCCGTCCTGCTCCGCAAAGACCGCCAGGATTCCGGCATGCCCGGATGCCACGCTGTTTATGGCATTACGGATATTCCTTGTATCCATCGCGGATGTAAAGAGGATGAGCGGGGCTTTGTCCCTGTCTTCATCGGCGGAGGCAGGTTCTTTTTGAAGCTTTTCAATGCCGCTTTTAAGAAGGTGTTCGAGAAGGAGCGTCTCGGCCTTGTTTTTGTCGGCTTCGGCTTTTAAGCTCTTTTGCAGAAGGGCGTTTACAGCCTCGGGAAGAGCATCCGGACCGGCAGAACAGAGCTTTGTCAGCGAATCGAGTGTTGAAAGGGCTTTTCCAAAATACATGAGGGCCCTTTTACCGCAGAGGATGGTCAGGCGTACCCCGCCTTTCCAGGCCTCATGCTTAATTATCTTGATCATGCCGATAAGCCCGGTGGAATCAACATGGGGTGCACAGCAGGCACAGATATCGACACCGGGGATCTCGACTATCCTTACATCTCCGGACAGCTCTATCTTGCTGCGGTAGTCAAGGACTGCCAGCTCTTCTGCGGAAGGAAAGCTGCATTTAACAGGAAGATCCCTGTAAACAACCTCGTTTGCGCGCTTTTCAAGGTCGAGAAGCTGCTCTGCGGACAGCGGCCGGTCAAAATCCAGGGTGGTATAGTCGGGCGCAAGGCGAAAGCCCACATTTGTACAGCCGTAAAGAGAGTGGGCAAGCCCGGAGAGAATATGTTCCCCGGAATGCTGCTGCTCGTTGTCAAAACGCAGTTTAAGGTCAAGCTCGCCGTGCACCGTACTTCCGGGCACGAAAGGCGTATCCACCGTGTGGGTTATGACACCGTTCTTTATCGAAACATGAAGGACCTCACAGCCGTCTATAGTGCCCCTGTCGCAGCACTGGCCGCCTTCTTCCGGGAAAAATGCCGTCCTGTCAAGGATAAGCGCGTAAGCATCCTTATCTTTCTCGCAGGAAAGGACGGTGGCGTCAAAAGTACCGATATGCGGATCTTCGTAATATATCTTTGCAGTCATGGGTTTCTCCGAAATCAGAATATAAATACAATAACCCATTGATTTCACAAAGTCAATATAGTATGATGGGGTGAATCGGAAAGGGAGTTTGAGATGGAAGAGTTCATTGATGCGGGTGCGGGATTTTTCCTGCGTCCCCTAAAAGAAACGGATACGTTCCTGTTAAAGCCTCTTCTTGAGGATGACGAGAGCGTGACATATTTCACGGAGAGGAATTATAAAAACTTTCACGACACAAAGTCGCTTGTGGAGTGGCTTTGTGAAAGCGGGGAGTATTATCTTCTCGTTCATGAGCGTGACGGTGCCGTTGCGGGCATTGCGGGTTTAAGGACGGTAAAGGAGCGTGAGGGCGTAAGACGTCTTGCGTATATGCTTGCCAAAAAGTATCGCGGAAAGGGCATCATGCCCGCTGTTATCGAGTCCGTGACGGAACATGCCTTCAGTGATGAAGGAGTCACACTCATCGAAGCCGCCATCCGCCCCGATAATATCAAATCCCTGAGGTGCATAGAAAAAGCGGGATATGAGTTTGACAGGATAGTCGACCGCGAGGAGGATGAGCTTAAAAACAGAAAGCTGATCTATGTAAAACGAAAGGTCTGATACGGCAGACAAATCCATCATGCGGCCTTAGACCGTAAGGCTGTTTTTACCGGAGGAAGCGAGTGAAAAAAAGAACAGACGCAGTTTCGGACTGGAAGCTGAAAATAACGGGAAACTCCCTGTTAGCGGGGACAGAGGTGCCCTGCCGGGTGCCGGGATCGGTGTATGGCACGCTGTTAAATGCCGGGCTTATAGATGATCCCTATTACAGAGACAACGAACTGAAGATATTGCCGGTAATGGATAACGATTTTGAATTTGCCGGTATGCTTTCGATAACGCGGGAAAACCTTCTTGCTTCCCGCCTTTTTCTTGTATTTGAAGGTATTGATACGGTTGCGGATATTTTCCTTAACGGGAAAAAGCTTGCAAGCGTTAAAAACATGCACAGGACCTACCTCTTTTCCGTAAAAGACAAGGTCAGGGAAGGGGAGAACAGCCTCAGGATCCTTATAAAATCCCCGACAAGATACATAAAAGAGGAGAACAAAAAGGTTTATTGCGGCGGATCATCGGATGCCATGGAAGGCTTTCCGCATCTGAGAAAGGCCCATTGCATGTTCGGATGGGACTGGGGTCCGAGGATACCGGATGCAGGGCTCTTCAGGCCGGTTTATCTGCTTGAAACGGACAGTGCGGAATTTACGGACATCAGGGTAAAGACTGATACAAAAGAGGTTTTTGCCGAGTGTCTGGTAAATACTTACGAAGATACGGAATACAGTGTACGCGCTGAGCTTTTTGACCCGGAGGGAAAGAAGGTTGGAGAGGTCTTCGCAGATGTCCGCAGAGAGGATGCTCAAGTTGATGCCGGTGGGGCCTGCAAAGAATATTCACACAGGGTCGCACTTGGGCCGGTCACGGTTGAAAAGCCGCGTCTCTGGTGGCCTAACGGCCTTGGCGAGCAGCCGCTTTATACGTTGAGATTAAGCCTCTGTGATCAGGACGGACGTGTCCTTGAGACGGCAGAAAAGCGCATCGGTCTTAGAACACTTACCGTCAATACCGAGCCGGACAGCTTTGGGCGGTGCTTTGCGCATGAAGTCAACGGAGTTAAGTTTTTTGCCATGGGCGCGGATTATATACCCGAAGATAACATTTTTTCAAGGATCACAAAGGAGCGCACGGAAAGACTCTTAAAGGATGCGGTCGCGGCCCATCACAATGTCATACGCGTGTGGGGCGGAGGGTATTATCCGGACGACTTTTTCTTTGATCTTTGTGATGAGCTCGGTCTTGTTGTATGGCAGGATTTCATGTTTGCCTGTGCTTCCTACGAGCTGGATGATGAATTCGACAGGGAGATAAGGGCAGAGGTACGTGACAATGTAAGGCGCCTGAGACATCACGCGTCTCTCGGGCTCTGGTGCGGAAACAACGAGATGGAGACCCAGACGCTTGACGGGGCCTGGAAGCCGTCCGTTAAACAGAAAGCGGATTATCTTAAGATCTTTGAATATATAATACCGTCTGTGTTAAAAGAAGAGGATCCGGACAGGTTTTACTGGCCGTCTTCGCCTTCATCGGGCGGCAACTACGATAACCCGTGGGACGAAAACAGGGGTGATACGCATTATTGGGCTGTATGGCACGGGAACAGGCCTTTTACGGACTACCGCAAATATCATTTCAGGTATCTTTCGGAGTTCGGATTCCAGTCCTTCCCGGACCTGTCAACGATAGATAGCTTTACGGAGCCCAAAGACCGCAATGTTTTCTCGCGCGTTATGGAGATGCACCAGAGAAATGCCGCTGCGAACGGGAAAATACTTGACTATCTTTCGGCTACATACAGATACCCATATTCCTTCGAAAGATTTGTGTATTTCACGCAGCTCCTTCAGGCCGATGCCATCCGATACGGCGTGGAGCATTTCAGGAGGAACCGCGGACGCTGCATGGGAACCGTGGTATGGCAGCTTAATGATATATGGCCTGTAAGCTCGTGGTCTTCAATAGATTACTACGGCAACTGGAAAGCGCTGCACTATACCGAGAAGCGCATGTTTGCCCCTGTGCTGATATCCTGTGAGGAACACGGCGAAACCGACATGCGTCCGTACTGCATCACAGAGCCCGGGATCAGGGAATTCACGCCTTCCGTGCGGTTCAATGTTTCGAACGAGACCTTTGAGGAGGTCAAAGGCACGGTCATCTTTAAGGCTATGAAGGCAAACGGTGAAGCGGTTTCCGGCATCTGCGGCGAGATACCGCTTTGTGTGCCTGCGTTTTCGGCAATCTGGACAGATGCGATAAGCCTGCCAAAGATAAACATCTTTGAAGATTATATTTCATTTGCATTTAAAACCAAAACAGGTATAATAAGCAATGGCACGGTTTTGTTTACCGCCCCGAAGCACTTTGAATTCGAAGATCCGAAGCTTACGGCTGTGGTCGAAGGCAAAAGGATCAGGGTTACGGCAGAAAAGTTTGCCAAAAACGTGGAGATAAGAAGGTTTGAGGGGACTTCAAAACCCGGTGAACGTCTTGTGCTTTCGGACAATTTCTTTGATATGGAACCGGGAACAAGATATATTGATATCGTTGAGGGAGACGTCAAAGAAGGGGAGATAACCGTCCAAAGCGTTTTCGGTTGACAAAACAGCCTGCAGTATTATAAAAGAGGATAATGAAATGAAAAGCAGTACAAAGAAGCGCTTTACAGCGCTGTTAATGACATTTGCCATGATGCTTACGGCCTGCGGCGGAGGTGGCTCGATAATAAGCCCGACACCGCTTCCGACTATGCCGCCCACACCTTCGGCATCGCCAACACCTTCGGCTTCCCCGACACCTACCATGTCGCCGACGCCGACTCTGTCCCCGACACCTACGCTGCCGCCGACACCCACATCGACGCCTACCCCTACGCTTTCACCGACGCCTACACTGTCGCCTACCCCGACATTTACGGCACAGGTTGACACGAAATATTTTAATTACGATCTTTCGGGATATGATACCTGGATGAGCAACTGGACAGACACACGCAAGTATGTGAATGCCAAAGGTGTTTATTGCACATCCAACTTCACTATCGGGCAGACAGCCGACAATCAGCGGAAATATGTCCGCAGGCTTGCCGATCTTATCGACAGGACAGAGCTGAATGCCATTGTCATAGACGTTAAGCATGAGGGCGGCGGGATACTCTATGCGTTTGATTCGGCTGAAGTAAGAAAATACGGTGCGTGCATGAACACGATCACCATCCTGCCCGAGCTCATTTCCGAACTTCATTCAAGAGGCATATATGTTATCGCTCGTGTTGTATCCTTTGAGGATCCGGCATTGGCAAAAGTAAGACCCGATCTTGCCCTTTACAACAAGGACGGAAGTTTGTACAAAGACGGCAAGGGATGTCCGTGGGTTTCGCCTTTTTATCAGGAATGCTGGAAGTATCTTGCAGAAATAGGCAAGGCCTGTGCAGGTATCGGCTTCGATGAAGTCAACTACGATTACATCCGCTTCCCTACCGATAATGTGAAAAATATTACTTACAACGGCCTTGATGAGATAATAGGTAAAGATGTTGCCGTAACAGCCGGCGTAAGGTATCTTTGTGAACAGCTCAAACCACTCGGGGTCTATGTTTCGGCCGATGTTTACGGAATCGTTATAAAGGGCGGTGTGAACAAGAAGCAGACAGGTCAGGACTATATCGGTCTGTCAAGATATCTTGATTACATATGCCCGATGGTATACCCTTCGCACTATGACAGAAGCTGGACAAAGGGCTTTGCTGAAGGTCAGCATCCCGACAAATATCCATACGAGATCGTGACTATGGCACTCAGGGATTCCGTTAAGAACCTGAAAGCCATTGCTCCTTCGGAGCATTGTGCCGATGTACGGCCGTGGTTACAGGACTTCACGGCGGATTATCTCGGAAAGGGTAATTATATTAAATATGACGAGGTCGCTGTCAGAAAAGAGATAGTGGCTACATACAATCAGGGTTATACCGGATGGCTCCTCTGGAACGCAAGAGGAACATTTACCGAAGGGGCATTTCTTACACCCGAGCAGGAGGCACAGGGGCTTATCTGCCCGCCCGGTGTGAATATAAACGTCACGCCGACTCCGGTTCCCGCCACACCTACACCAACGCCGGTGCCCGCAACGCCGACTCCGACCCCGGAGCCTGCGCCCGCAACACCGACTCCGACACCTTCACCGGAGCCGGCGACACCTACTCCGACACAGGAACCCGAACCGGCAACACCCACTCCGACACAGGAGCCTGCGCCTGCGACACCTACACCGACAACGGAGCCTGCAGCACCTACACCCGATCCTTCGGGAACACCTGCAGACCCGACACCCCAGGGAGCAAATTCAGGCTCCGGAGCATAAGAACATTGAGTCACCGGGAAACGACCCCGGTGACTCTTTTTTTTATTTCCCCCCTTGACAATACAAGTATTATTGTATACAATTACACAAAATACAGTTTACCGCGTTAAAGTGATAGTATGGTGCCGAACCACAGAGTGCATAAAACCGGTAGAAGAGGGAGAAACTCATGAACGCAAGAAAAGTCTATCTGAATGAGCATAATAACCTGCTTGCCCTTGAAGAACCTATGTATCCTCTTGTAGAGGTTGATGAACCGAATACCTTCAGAAATCTGTTCCCCTACACGGAAATACCCAAGATCGCATTTAATGACCGCGTTGTTCCTCACAACATGCCGGATGAGATCTGGATCACGGACACAACCTTCAGGGATGGACAGCAGTCCAGGGCCCCTTATACTTCAGAGCAGATAGTAACGATATTCGATATGCTTCACAAGCTTGGCGGCCCCAAAGGACTTATCCGCCAGAGCGAGTTCTTCCTGTACAGCAAAAAGGACAGGGATGCGGTTTACAAGTGCATGGAGCGCGGTTATGAATTTCCCGAGGTTACATCCTGGATACGCGCGAGCAAGAAGGATTTTGAGCTTGTCAGATCACTTGGGATGAAGGAGACGGGAATCCTTGTTTCCTGCTCGGACTATCACATTTTCTATAAAATGCATATGACGAGAAGACAGGCACTCGATCATTATCTTGGCGTTGTGCGCGAATGCCTTGAGACAGGCGTTGCGCCGCGCTGCCATCTTGAAGACATTACACGTTCCGACATATACGGCTTTGTTATCCCATTCTGCTTTGAGCTCACAAAGCTTGGTATCGAGTACGGCATTCCTGTAAAAATCCGTGCCTGTGACACGATGGGATACGGCGTTAATTATCCCGGCGCGGTCATCCCGAGATCTGTGCAGGGCATCATATACGGTCTTATGACGCATGCCGGCGTGCCCTCCGAGCTTCTCGAATGGCACGGACACAATGATTTCTACAAAGCTGTGAGCAACTCCACAACTGCATGGCTGTATGGTGCCTGCGGCGTAAACACAAGCCTTTTCGGGATCGGCGAGCGTACGGGCAATACCCCGCTTGAGGCTATGGTCTTTGAGTACGCGCAGCTCCGCGGAACGCTTGACGGCATGGATACGGAGGTCATCACAGAGCTTGCGGAATACTACAAGAATGAGCTCGGATACGATATCCCTCCCAGAACACCTTTTGTAGGCAAGGATTTCAACGTTACAAGAGCGGGCGTACATGCGGACGGGCTCTTAAAGAACGAGGAGATATACAACATTTTTGATACAGACAAATTCCTCGACAGGCCGCCTGTAGTCTCTGTTTCGAACACTTCGGGCCTTGCGGGCATAGCTCACTGGATCAATACCCAGTACAAGCTTGATGAAGAACATAAGCTTGACAAGAACAACCCGCTCATCCAGAAGCTGAAAGAGCTGGTTGACAAGGAATATGATGAAGGGCGTGTAACGGTCATGACGGAGAAAGAGCTCTTTGCCATGATCAATGAAGAGGCTCCGAAATACGGAGTGGATCTGCCTGTAAGGTAGGATAAAGGCAGAAAGGGTTTTGGCGTATTACCGCGGTTTTTTGCGGAAAAGGAGAACAGATGCAGGATCTAAAGGGTGAAGTTTCGGATAAATATTCGCTTCACGGGCGTGTGTTTAACCGGCTGAGAGAAGATATTATATCCGGGAAATATAAGGAAAACGAGGAACTTCGCGAAAGTACCATCGCCGGCGAACTTGGAGTGTCAAGGACACCGGTACGCGAGGCCATCAAACAGCTTGAGCTTGAGGGACTAGTAAACGTTATCCCAAACAAAGGGGCTTATGTTACGGGGATCTCCGAAAAGGACATAAGGGATATCTATGTTATCCGTTCGTACCTTGAAGGACTCTGTGCAAGATGGGCCTGCGAGAAACAGACGGACGACCTCATACTTAAGCTTTCGGAAGTTGTGGATCTGACGGATTTCTACATAGAAAAGGGAAATACGGATCAGATACTCGAGCTTGACGACCGCTTTCATGAGCTTTTGTACCAGGCTTCCGGAAGCAAGCGGCTTTATACGCTTTTAAGCGATTTCCACCACTATGTGAAGCCTATCCGCCAGCAGTCGCTAAGCCGCATTTCGCGGGCTAAGGAGAGCAATGCGGAGCACAGGGCCATCGTTGAGGCTTTTAAGAAGGGTGATGAGGAGGAAGCCGAACGGCTTGCCCATGAACATATCATCAGGACGATATCAAGCCATATCATGAGGGGACTGTGACACGGCCGAAACGGATATGTAGGCCCTGCCAGACGGGCCGGGGGCGGGAACATTCGAATATAACGCAAAAGAGCTGATGGTTTAATCCATCAGCTCTTCCCATATTTCCATCAGTTCTTCGAGCCGCTTTTCTATTGCGGCTTTTTTGTCGTTCAGTTCCATCAGTTTATGGTGGTCGGCAGCTACGGAGGGATCCTGGATCTGCTCATCGATTGCGGCATTCTCCGCTTCAAGATCGTTTATCTCTTTTTCCGTTTTTGTGAGGTCGTTTCTGCGCTTGCGTTCTCTTGCCTGTTCTTCCCTGCGTTTCAGATAATCTGTCTTCTGGTCGGTATTTACAGCAGGTCCGGCATTTCCGGCGTTTGAACCTCTTTTTGTGCCAAAACCGCTAAACGCAGCTGTGCTTTCGGTGCTTCCGAAAAGCCGCGCATTGGTTTCGTCGCGTTTTTCAAGATAATAGTCGTAACCGCCGTTGTAGCGCACGATCCGGCCGTGCGTAAGGTCTAAGACTCCGGTTGCAACGGTGTTTACAAAATATCTGTCATGAGAAACGAACAGCACGGTGCCGGAGTAGGAGACGAGGGCTTTC
This sequence comes from Lachnospiraceae bacterium, assembly GCA_016280395.1. Classification (GTDB taxonomy): domain Bacteria; phylum Bacillota; class Clostridia; order Lachnospirales; family Lachnospiraceae; genus SZUA-448. The sequence goes on from JAEEGQ010000022.1 coordinate 152,787, forward strand.
TCGAGCACTTCCTTCGAAACAATGTCCAGATGGTTCGTTGGCTCATCGAGGATGAGGAGGTTGGCCTCGGAAAGCATGAGCTTTGCAAGCGATACACGGCCGCGCTCACCGCCGGAGAGCTCTTTTACCTGCTTGAAGCAGTCATCACCGGTAAAGAGAAATGCCGCAAGTGTGCTCCTTATCTCTGTTACGGTCATTAAAGGGTAGTCGTCTTCAAGCTCTTCATAGACGGTCTTTTCAGGGGAGAGCTTCTGCTGTTCCTGGTCGTAGTAGCCAATATAGACGTTCGTGCCTGTGCGGATATCGCCGGCATCGGCAGTAAGATCGCCGTTGATGATCTTTAGGAGCGTGGTCTTTCCCGTGCCGTTGCTTCCGAGTATCGCAAGGCGCTCGCCGCGTTTTATCTCGAAGTTGACGTCGTCGAACAGCCTGTTTTCACCGAAGGCTTTTGCAAGACCGGTCACGGTCATGACATCCCCGCCGCTTTCTATGCAGGGGGTGAGGTGAATCTTCATTTCCGAATCGATCACGACCGGCTTTGCAAGACGTTCTGTCTTTGCAAGGAGCTTTTCCCTGGATTCGGCGCGTTTTATGGACTTTTCTCGGTTAAAGGAACGGAGCTTTTCGATTATCGCTTCCTGTCGCTTTATCTCTTCCTGCTGGTTGAGGTAGTGTTTGAGCTCTATTTCACGCAGCTGCTCTTTTTTTGCGGCATAGGCGCTGTAATTGCCTTCAAACGTCCTTGCCGCAGCATTTTCCAGCTCGATGACCTTTGTAACGGTCTTGTCCATGAAATAACGGTCATGCGAAACTATGAGAACGGCTCCCTTGTAGGAAAGAAGGTAGCTTTCAAGCCATGTGACGGATTCGATGTCAAGGTGGTTGGTAGGCTCATCGAGCAAGATGAGATCGGGATTCTGCAGGAGCAGACGCCCGAGAGACAGCCTTGTGCGCTCGCCGCCGGAGAGGGAGTTGATATGTCTTTCAAAATCTTCTTCACCAAACCCGAGGCCCTTTAAGATGCCGACAACACGGCTTTTGTAGGCATATCCGTCTTCGCGCTCGAATTCCGCGGTGATGCGTGTGTAGGAAGCGAGAAGCTTTTCAAGTTCGTCTCCGGTCTTCGTGTTCATCTCTGCTTCAAGGCGGCGTAAGGCCTCCTCGTTTTGAAGGATATCCTCACGGACATGGAGCATCTCATCGTAAACCGTTTTCTCGGATTCGATGTCGCGGTGCTGTGCAAGGTAGCCGAAGGTTGAACCCTTGGCAAATGTGACATCGCCGGAGTCGGGCTTCATAAGACCTGCTATTATCTTGAGCAGGGTAGTCTTTCCGGCTCCGTTTATGCCGACAAGAGCGGCCTTTTCGTGTTCGTTTATGAGAAATGTGACATCGGAGAGGATGGTGTCCGTGCCAAAGCTTTTTGATATGTTGTATACGCTTAGTATCATAATGGCTTTTTCCTTGTTCTGTGTCTTGCGATAGTATAACAACGGAGACGGAAAAAGTCAATTCTGCTATACAACGGCCCCGGGATATGATAAAATAACGGTGTTACAGGTAATGAGCAGGAATAATGATGTATTAACCCGGGGACGGGAGAAGGGAAGGACCGGCGATCTGCCGGCGGTTTGTGTTTATGGACAGAAAGGAATTGCTGAACGAAGCGAAAGAGGCTATGAAGATGGCGTATACGCCCTATTCACATCACAAGGTTGGCGCTGCGCTCCTGACTGAAGACGGAAAGGTGTTCAGGGGCTGCAATGTGGAAAATGCCGCATACGGTCCGACGATATGTGCGGAGCGAACAGCGATCGTAAAGGCCGTGAGTGAGGGTTATACAAAGTTTAAGGCTATAGCGATCGTTGGCGGAATGAACGGCATTATCCGGTTTTTCTGCACACCGTGCGGCGTCTGCCGTCAGGTGCTCCGTGAGTTTGTTGTGCCGGAAACCTTTGAGATATATGTTGAGAACGGTGACGGCGAGATGAAGACCTTCACTCTGGCAGAGCTTCTGCCGGAAAGCTTTGGACCCGAGAACCTTTCGGAGTGATGATCGAGCGGTTAAGGGCTGTGCCTCGCTTTATGCGCGGGAGCCCCGGGACCGTGATACGGAGTATTGCAGTATGAGTATATGTACTCTTTGCCCGCGCGAATGCCATGCGGACCGCCAAAAGGCGCATGGCTTTTGCGGCGGGACAGACAGGATAAGAATAGCGAGAGCCGCCCTCCATTATTTTGAAGAACCCTGCATTTCGGGCAGATCGGGTTCGGGGGCGGTCTTTTTTACAGGATGTCCTCTGCGCTGTGTTTTCTGCCAGAACAGGAGCATCGCGCTTTCGGAGTATGGGGAAGAGGTAAGCCCCGACCGCCTTTGCGACATTTTCTTTGAACTTGAGGCGCAGGGCGCAAACAACATCAACCTTGTTACGCCTACACACGAGGCGGAGCACATAATTCCGGTGATGGAAAAAGCAAAAGCAAAGGGGCTTAAGATCCCGTTTGTATATAACACCGGAAGCTATGAGAAAGTCGAGGTTCTGAAGCGCTTCGAGGGACTTGTTGATGTGTGGCTTCCGGATCTGAAGTACTTTTCTTCGGAGCTTTCTGCAAAATACAGTAATGCGCCCGATTATTTTGAGGTTGCTTCGAAGGCGATAGCGGAAATGGTGCGGCAGGCCGGAGAGCCTGTGTTTTCTGAAACAGGCCTTATCAGGCGTGGAGTGATAGTGCGGCACCTTGTGCTTCCCGGCTGTACAAAGGATTCGAAGGATGTTATCCGCTATCTTTATGAGACCTACGGAAATTCGATCTATATCAGTATCATGAACCAGTATACGCCTGTGATATGCGGAAAGGATGCTGAAAAATACCCGGAGCTCACCAGGCGGGTAACTAAACGTGAGTACGCTAAGGTTGTGGACTACGCAATTGATCTTGGAGTTGAAAATGCCTATATACAAGAAGGAAAAACCGCAGAAGAAAGCTTTATCCCAGCGTTCGACGGAACAGGGGTCAAAGGAGCGGCTTCGGAAGAATGACGGGAAGCCCGCAAAGACAGACAAAACCGCAGAACATCATGACACAGCAAGGGCGGAAAAATGCCCGATAGAAAAGAAATGCGGAGGATGCTCCCTTCTTTCAGTTCCCTACGAAAAACAGCTTGAGCAGAAGCTTGGAGTCCTGAGAAAGGTGCTCGAAGGAGTCGCAAAGCCTGAAAAGATCATAGGTGCAGAACATCCGCTGCATTACAGAAACAAGATAACCGCGACCTTCGGGAGGAACAAACAGGGCGTTATCCTCGGTCTTTACGAGGAAAAGAGCCACCGTGTGGTGCAAAACGAAGGATGTCTTATCGAAGACGAAAGGGCAGAGGTCATCTTAGCGACCCTGAAAAAACTTGTCGAAAGCTTCAAACTAACGGTCTACAGCGAGGTTTCGGGCTATGGACTTTTGAAACATGTCCAGATCCGTACATCACGAAGCACAGGAGAGATAATGGTGATCCTTGTGTGCGCGGGGCCGGTTTTCCCGTCGAAGAATAATTTTGCAAAGGCGCTAAAGACAGCCCATCCGGAGATCACTACCCTTGTACTCAACATTAACGACAAAGATACCACTATGGTGCTTGGGGAACGGAACATTACCGTGTTTGGCCCCGGGTTTATTGAGGATGTGCTTTGCGGCAACCGTTACAGGATATCACCGGGCTCATTTTACCAGGTGAACCCCGGGCAAACGAAAGTTCTTTATGAGACAGCTGTTGAATTTGCGGGTCTTTCCGGAAGGGAACATGTGGTGGATGCTTACTGCGGAACCGGGACCATTGCTCTTACAGCCGCCGGAAAATGCGGCAGGGTAACAGGCGTGGAACTGAACCGGACCGCAGTTAAGGATGCGATCCGCAACGCCAAAGCAAATAATATCGAAAATGCCTTGTTTATCGCGGATGACGCGGGACGCTACCTGTCGGAATGCGCAAAGTCCGGAGAAAAACCGGATATCATCTTTATGGACCCGCCGCGCTCCGGCAGTACGGAAGAGTTTATCAAAGCATGCGTCAGGATATCCCCCTCGCGCATAGTTTACGTTTCCTGTGAACCGACAACCCTGGCCAGAGACCTTAAGCTGTTCAAAAAACACGGATATATCGCGCAAAAATGCGTTGGCGTGGACATGTTCCCGCAGACGGAGAATATCGAGACAGTATGTTTATTGTCCAAACTTTCTGAAGCCAAGCATCATATCAGCGTCCAAGTCGATATGGATGAGCTGGATGTGACTGCGGCGGAGAGTAAGGCTACATATGAAGAGATCCAGGAGTGGGTGCAGGAGAAGTAC
>JAEEGQ010000023.1 GCA_016280395.1 Lachnospiraceae bacterium
CACCGAAACAGCCGCTCATTATCTCAGAGTAATGCTGTATATAAGCGTGGCCTACCAGATGGGCCAGATCGTTAATACTGTGCTGATCGCCTCGCTCTTCCGCTGCGGCGGCGACTCGAAGTACGGCATGATCCTTGACGCCATATGCATGTGGGGCTTCGCTGTGCCGCTCGGCCTCATCAGCGCTTTTGTCTTCAAATGGCCGCCCCTCATCGTCTATGTCTGCATGTGCATGGATGAGTTCGCAAAGATGCCCTTCGCGATCCACCACTACAAGAGCGGAGGCTGGATAAAGAATATTACGAGGGAGATGTTATGAGCACAAAACGTGGCTATATGCCCGAAGATGAGGTTTCTTTTTCTGAGGATGCGTTGGCGACTCTGCGAACTGCGTCCCGACATATATGCTACCTGATCAACGAAGGCTATGATCTCGTTCAGGCTGTAACGTTTGTAGGAAACCGTTTTGCCCTTTCGGAGAGACAGCGATTTGCCATCCTACGCAGCATTTCATCAAAAGAGCAATTAAAGTGCAGAAAGGCCAAAGAGTTGCCGGATATATCAGGCGGTGAGGTTTGGATAGACGGCTTTAATACAATCATTACACTCGAAGTTATGCTGAGCGGTTCGCCCGTTTTCGAAGGTATGGATGGGACGGTCAGGGATCTCGCAGGCCTGCACGGAACCTACAGGATCATTCCCGAGACGGAAAAGGCTGTTCGGATGCTGTTCGATGTTCTTAAGGAGCTTAAAGTCGGTAAAGTGCATATCCTACTTGACGAGCCGATCTCAAATTCAGGCAAGCTAAAGGTGCTTATTGCCGAAGTGGCCGAATCATGCGGGGTAAGCCCGGATATAGTCTTATTGAAGGAAGTCGACAAAGCCCTGTGGGAAAAAGAGAACGTTATCTCATCTGATTCGATAATACTCGACCACTGTAAAAGCTGGGTGAATATCATGAATATCTGCGCTGAGAAGAACGGCATAAAGCCGGTCAGAGTATGGTGAGCGGTAAAAAGGTACTATATCCTTTCTCTCTTACGTATGCTAATGTGTAAACAAAACACGATAGGCATTGTACCGGAAGGCAAGCGGATTTCGCCGAAGGCGATATTATAGGCAAAGCCTATAATCGAAAAGCATAACTGCGGATGCCTGAAGCGAAGCGGAAGGAGGTTTTCTTATGAAGAATATACGTATGGTACTGCTTGGACAGTTTTTGCTCGTCGCTTTTGTATTTATTTTATGCATATGCATGGCAAGCGGTGATTCCGGCATGTCGGCCGCTGCGTGGTTTGCCGATGTTGTTTCGCTGCTTCTGATACTCTTGTTTTTGATCCCCGGTCTCTTGATCATGAGGGAGTGGAAGGACTTTATCAAAGCGTTTTCGGTGGGTATCAAAGACTACAGCCTGCTTGAACTTAAGAATATCATCGGCGCTGTCGGAGCAGCGCAGAAACTCACTATTTGCGGAGCGCTTTTTTCGATAATCGTATCCATCGTTCTTATACTTGGAAGCCTGTCCGATTATCAATATATCGGTCCCAATCTGGCGGTGGCCCTTTTGACCGGTTTATACGCCGTAATAATTGAATTTTTCCTCATTCCGCTTAAGCTTAACGCCGAGAAAAAGATGAACGAAGAAATGGATCTGGATGATGAATGATCCCAAGATTGGAAAAGCAAGTTACCTAAAAACAGCAAGGAAATTCGGGTTAACAAAGCGGGAATTGGAGCTGGGATTTCTCAAGGTCTCCGGGTTTTCGAACCGAAGGATAGCGTATATGTTTGGTATCTCGGAGCAAACGGTAAAAAATCATTTTACACATATCTACGAGAAAGCGTGGGTGCCCGGAAGAAAGGAATTTCGGGAACTGTTCACCAATAAAGATTAGAATACTTCGATCATATCAAAAGCCCTGCCGTGGTTTCACGACAGGGCTTTTCTTCTTGAACCCCAAGTCTCCTTTTACTTATCCGATACAGCCTGGTCGATCAGCTCCTTGATATGAATATCCACACTGTCGAGGCAGGGTACGGGACAATTGTCCGCATTCAGCAAAAGCGGGAGTTCGGTACAGCCGAGGACCACAGCTTCTATCCCATCGTTATATTTCATCTTGGTGATTATCTGTTGGAACTCGCTCAATGTGGATTCTTTCACAATGCCCAGTTCCAATTCTTCGAGTATTCTCTTTGCAATCAGCTCTCTGTCCGCCTTTTCGGGCACAACCACTTCAATCCCGGCCTCGCAGAGGTCAGTCTTCATATAGTCCTGCTCCATCGTAAAGATCGTTCCGAGCAGGCCTACGGCCTTATAGCCCTTTGAAGCCGCCTCTTTGCACACTGCCTGAGGGATGCTGACCAGTTCTGTCTTCGTAGCATCAACCAACTTTTCGAACACAATATGCATTGTAGCCGCAGTCAGCGAAATAACCTCCGAGCCGCTCTTTTTCAGGCACTCTATCTTCTCCGCAAGATAATTGCTAAGCAGATCGTATCTCTGCGAAGTCACATACCGCCACGCCTTTCTAAAATCAACGCTCTCGATAGCAACGTCCGGCATCTGCTCCCCATGAGTCAGTTCATCTATTCTCTTATTCAGCTCCTTATAGTACATGAGCGTGGATTCGGGCCCTGTACCGCCTACCAGACCAATCTTTTTCATAAAAAACTCCTTTGTTTTAATTACATCCCGGCAAATTATACCGCTCTAATCCGTCATAAAAACCCTCGAAAAATGATCATATTTGCTGTAGCATATGATCATGGAA
>JAEEGQ010000024.1 GCA_016280395.1 Lachnospiraceae bacterium
ATAAGCTTAAGATTCATGTTTGAGAACTCGCCCGAACCCGGAACAAACATCGGGAGCACCCACTGCTTCTCATGCTGCGGGTTTTCCCAGTTGTATTCCACAAGTCCGGTATAGGATATCCTGTCAAGGATCGCATTCAGCTTGTCGTCCGGCAATCCCGAAGATTTCTTAAGCTCCGCAAAGGTCTTCGGCTTGCGGATAGACTTGAAATTGTCGATAACGAATTTCGCGAGGTCGTCGTCATCATCAACAAGGATCCTGACTGCCCAGTACTCCGGATCGTCCTTTGTGACCTTCGCCAGTCCGAGTTTTATCGGGATGCGGTCTGTGATGAGCTTGCCAAGTCTTGCAATGTTTTCTTTCATTGGCCCGTCCACATTTACGTAATCCGGACGAAGCGGGTAACCAGGATCTTTTCCGGCCATATTTTGCCCTCCGCATTATATTATTGTTTTGTTGCACCCTGTTTCCTGTAACATTTATCTGTTCTTTTTTATTTCTTCCCTGAGCCAGTCGGCAAATCTGTCTATCCCTTCGCCTGTCTTCGCGCTTATGGGTATTATCTTCGCGTTCGGGTTTCTCATCAGGATATTCTTCCTGCACTCCTCAAGATCGAAGTCGAAATACCCGCATACATCCATCTTGTTGATGAGCACGAGGTCGCATATCGTAAACATGAGCGGGTATTTAAGGGGTTTGTCGTGCCCCTCCGGGACAGAGAGTATCATCGCGTTCTTTGTTGCCCCTGTATCGAATTCCGCGGGACATACAAGGTTTCCTACATTTTCAAGGATCGCAAGCTCTATCTCCCCGTCGATAAGTTCGTCAAGCCCCTGCCTTGTCATCCCTGCATCAAGATGGCACATTCCGCCCGTATGGAGCTGTATAGCCTTTACACCGGTCCCGGCGATGGCCTTTGCGTCCACATCCGAATCAATATCGGCCTCCATGACGCCGATCCTGAACTCGTCTTTAATAAGCTCTATGGTTTTCTTTAACGTAGTTGTCTTTCCGCTGCCGGGGCTTGACATAAGGTTAAGAAGGAACACTCCCTTTTCCTTAAGCTCCGCACGAAGCCTGTCGGCCTCACGGTCGTTGCTTTCGTAAACGCTTCGCTTTATCTCTATTATCTTTACCTGATCCATTTTCGTCACCTAACCTTTGATCTTATTGGGTTCAAGGAATTTTCCTATCTCCGAAACGATATATTCTTTTGACATGCTCTTAAGCAGATACCCTGCCGGCTTTAGCGCAAGCACGTTCCTTACGCTTTCCTTGTCATCCTTTATTTCGTGATCATTTATTTTTCCCGGTAATATGCGCTGTCTGTGATCCTGCTCTCAAAAGCCCCTATGGGAAGCGGCTTATCGTAATAATATCCCTGGATCACATCGCATCCGAACTTCTGCAGGGTCTCTACCTGCTCGCTCTGCTCAACGCCTTCGGCAAGGACCTCGAGCCCTATGGCCTTTGCAAGCTTGATCATATAGCTCAGTATCGTCAGATCCTTTGCGTAGGCGCGGTCAACAAAGCCTTTATCGATCTTCAGTGTATCGAAGGTCACCTCTCTTAAGAGTGAGAGCGACGAACTTCCGCATCCGAAGTCATCTACGGCAACCCTGTAGCCGAGCCTGTGCAGTTCATCTATAAAACTCTTAAGGACAGATATGGGGAATTCGTCTATGGTCTCGGTTATTTCGATCTCTATGAGCTTTTTCGGAACATGGCTCGAGGTGACGATCTCGTCGATCTTTTGCGCAAGATTCGGATCCACAAGCCCGCGTCTTGAGAAATTGACCGATATCGTCGGCGGGACAAGTCCCTGTGCCACCCATTTCGCGATGTCCCTGCATACATGCCGTAACACGTAGAAGTCCATCTCCATCATGTAATCATTCTTTTCAAGGATCGGGATGAACTTTCCGGGAGAGATGAGCTGTCCGTCATGCATCCAGCGGACAAGGGCCTCCGCACCGCACAGGCGCTTCTTTTCCGAATTGACCTTCGGTTGGTAATATGCCAGGAACTCCTCATTCTTAAGCCCCGTAAGGATCATCTCCTCATAGAGGCGCTGTTCGTCCATTGAAGCCTTAAGCTCGGGAGTAAGGTATGCCACGGACTTCTTCAGCTCGCTCTTTGCATAGAGCAGCGCAGAAAAGGCGTTTGCGATTATCTCTTCGCCGCTCCTGCAGGTGGCATCGATCGGGAAAACGCCCGCAGTTGCCGAGATTTCTATCTCCACCGGCTCCCCGTCCGTCTCGACGGTGATCTTTGTTCCTCGTAGGAACTCAAGAAAACGGTCAACATTTTTCTTTTCGATAACGGCTATAAACTGGTCAGAAACTTCTCTTGCAATAAATTCATCTTCTTCAAGATGTTTGCTGACCACTCCGGCGTAGGTCACAATGACCTTTGTCCCGAAATCCATCCCGTATTTTGTATTTATCTTTGAAAACTTCGCAAGATCGAAGAAAACGGCGGCATAATGCACGATCTCGTTTGTAACGATAAGTTCGTTGAGTCTTTCTATACAGCCGTGCTCATTGGCAAGTCCCGTCCTCACCTCTGTCTTCTGAGCCATGATAACGGCGCTTCCCTGCGAGATTGATGCCTCAGCGAACATTATGATAAAACATATACCCGTGCAGATATTGATAAGCGAAAGGCCGTAATAGAAGGTCTGTATGATAAGAGCCGTAAGCGGCATGCAAACAAAGGTACTGAGCAGGACCAGCGTATTTCGTGATACTGTTTTCCTGTACTGGATAAGGACCGAGATTATGGGAATATATGTGAGGGCAGGAACGATCATTGAAACAATGAACAGCGGCCCCCTTACATAAAGGTTATCCGGGGTGAAAGAATAATACATCCCGTTGAACTGGGATACAATGATCGAAAGGATCAGAAGGAGAAGCACCGCATCGATTGCGATCAGGCGTTTTCTGCAGGGGACATTTTTGTTCGGCAGCCATTCGTTAAAGAACATATACGTAAGATACGAGATATAAAGTAATATACACACATCGCTGAAGATGAAGACATTGGCGTTTGCTATCCTTACCATCCAGAAATTGAGCGCTGCATCGACACCCCTGAATATATAAGCGCAAAAATCGCTTATCAGGAGTATAAAAGCCGCAAGGTTCATGGCCACGAGCAGCCGTCTCTTTGTTGTGTTCATCGCACGGTTTGCTATAAGGACAACGGCTGCGCCAAGGCATATCAGCGACTCGCAAAGTAAAAAAGCAACCTGTACAGAAACAGCACTAAGTTCCATCAATTTACCCTCACCCGAAAGAGATTATGGTATATCAAGTTAATTATACCACACGATCTGAAAAAACACAAAGAAAAAAGGTGGCAGAGGCGTTTGCCCCTGTCACCTGAAAGGATCCGTCAGTTCCGGTCTTCTTTTGATATGTCTCAAACGCGCGGCTGCCGCTGCCCGGCAGGTTCTTGCGCCTGTTAATAGCCAAGCTTCTTGTTCACAAGATGTTTAAGCGGCCTGCCCGCAGCATAATTCAGGAGGTCTTCGCAGAACATTTCGACATTGCGCTGTTTAGTATGATCTACCGTCAGATTCCCGGCCACATGAGGAGTTATCAGAAGATTCTTTGTATGCCAGAGACGGCTTGTCTTAGGAAGGGGTTCCGTACTGAACACATCAAGCGCCGCCCCCGCAAGCTTCCCGCCTTCAAGGGCATCGGCAAGAGCTTCTTCGTCTATGGCTGTCCCACGGCCGACATTAACAACATAAGCCCCGTCCGGAAGCATGGCTATCCTTTCCTTGGACAGGATGCCTGCTGTTTCCGCAGTAGAAGGAAGGCACATCACAAGAAGCCCTGCTTCGGGCAGCACCTTTTCAAGCTCCGTGACCGGGTATACCGTGTCAAAAGCAGGCTCTTCGCATTTTCCGCTCCTGCAGACGCCGACAAGCTTTGCGGGTTCAAATGCCCTTGCGCGCCTTGCAAAGCAACAGCCTATGTCGCCGGTGCCAAGAACAACGATACTGCTGTCTTTAAGGGATTTCTGGGGCCTTGGCCTTTTCCACTCTCCCGCTGTCGTTTCAAGAAAAAACTCTGTTATCCTTCGCATCATCATCAAAGATACTGCAATGATATGCTCCGCGATCCCTACACCGTATGCGCCTGCGGAATTTGTAAGGATACATTCTTCATTTGCGAAAGCTCCGGGCCTTACAAACCTGTCAACGCCGGCAAAGGGCGCGCAAAGCCACTTCAGGTCCCTGCTTGTCCTTGCTAGCTCATAGGCCATGCCGTAGACCACCCCGGCATCCTTAAAATCTTCCGGTATTTCAGTTTCGCTTTCGCAGAAACACAGGGCTGCGCCTGCTTTTTCCGCAGTCGCTTTTATAAGGTCTGTATGCTTTTGCTCAAGAAAATCAGCTACGACAAGTACTTTCATGTATTTCCTTTCCGTATAGGTGTAATACGCATCTTATGCGAATATCCGGTCATTTTCCGCCCGGGGGATTCAGACTTTCTTTCGGCCGGAGGATACCAGCTCCTCCTCGAAGGCTTCAGGGTTCTTTAGATAATAATCCTGGTGATATTCTTCTGCTTCAAAAAAGTTTTTATAGGGCAGAAGCGCAATTTTCGCCTCTTTTCCCGTCTCTTTTTCAAGACGGAGTATCTTTTCCGCGGCTGTCTCCCTTTCGGTATCATCAGTATAGAAGATGGCAAGGGTATAGGAAAAGCCCTTATCTATAAACTGCCCTTCCCCGTCGAACGGGTCCACATTCGCAAGATAGATATCAAGCAGCCTTCCGTAACTTACGCGGTCCGGGTCGTATTCAAGACGGATTGTCTCGCGATGGCCCGTTTTCTGGGCCTTGACCTGTTCGTATGTGGGATTATCCTCGTCTCCGCCCGCGTATCCGCAGGTGACGGACGAAACGCCGTAAAGCTTGTAGATCGGCGTGACGCACCAGAAACATCCGCCGGCAAAATAAGCCGTTTTCATATGTTCTCCTTCCTTTCATCCGTATCAGATAAGGCTCTTCAAGAAATCCGTCTGATCCCTGTTTGCGCGCTCACCTTCGGGCAGGCGCAGATTGCAATGGAAGACATGTCCGATCTCTTTTTCTTCTTTAGAACCGTAAATACGGCTCTTTGCGTACACTCCCCTGCTCTTTAGGAATTCGGCAAAAGGTTCGCAGGTATCCACATTAAAGTCGTTCACAGCCGTAAAAACAAAGGCAGGCGGATAATCCGCCGTAACATGGGCAAAAACGTCTGTCCGCGGATCCGTGATGAGCTTTAAGTCTTTAAAATAATCGAGTGCTATCCCTTTGTCTCTCGCCGTTTTCACACGTTCCCTGACATCATACATGCCGCAGGCAAGCGATACACCTTTAAGTTTCACATTTTCGGGCATTTTAAAGCCAAAGAGGTCCGCATATCCGCTGTTCGAGCATATGCAGGCAAACTGGCTCGCAAGCTGGGCTCCCGCGGAATCTCCGGTCAGGAAGACATTTGAAGGGTCAAGGCCATACTCTTTTGCATGCTCCGATATCCAGAGGAAGACAGCGTAAGTATCCTCTAACGGCGCAGGGAAAATATTTTCAGGAGCAAGCCTGTAATTGAAATTGATCACGGCAAACCCGAACTGCGCAAGATGCATGGTATAAAAACGGTATAATTCTTTGTCTCCGTAAAAGTATCCGCCCCCGTGGATATCGACTATAACGGGAAAACCATTGCCGTTACCTGCATTTTCACCGTTTTCGGGGATGTACAGGTCCAAAAGGTTCGCACTGCCGTAAGGGCCATACGAGACATCCCTGATCTTCTTTATATCATCCGGTTCGGTAAGGCCCGCATCGCGTTTCGCATCATTTTTTGCCCATTCGTTTCTTTTCAATATCACTCTTTCCGGGATGTTATTCATTGTTGTCTTCCTTTCGTTTTTTTAACTCAATGCTGCGAGCGCAGCGAACAGCTGACGGTTGCATTTGTGCCGGGATTACGCAGCCAAATGCGTTGTTTGAAAGTCTGCTTTCAAACTTTCCTCCCGAAAACGCGCATACCGGGTCAAAACAACAGTCACCGGTCAGATATTCAGACAGGCAGCCGGTCAAACCGCATTTCTGTCATTTGATGAACACTGTACCGGTCAAACCGGGATAAATGAAAACAAAAATACAGTAACACTCGCCGCTCCCGCAACGATAAGCAGGTTTTTGCCCCTTATTGCAAGAACAAGCGCCACCGCAACGCCCGCAAGCGCAGCCCACGGCGAATAATTCCCGTAGAAGACCGCAGGAAAGGTCATCGCCATAAGGCATGCGTACGGAACGTAATACAGGAAAGACCTGAAAAACCTGTTCTTTATCTTCCCCCGTATCAGTGTCAGCGGCAAGGCCCTGATCAGATATGTTACAACTGCCATAACGAGGATGTAGATATATATGTTCATGTCTCATCCTCCTGTTTTTCCTCTTGTTTTACGGGGAAAACAATGGCTCCGAAGACCGCTGCAGCTACAGTACAGACCGTGATGGCAAGGCCTTCCGAAATGGTGTTAAGACCGGGAACATACCGGAACAGGCAGCTTAAGGATATTGCCGCAACGCACACCGCAAGCACGGGCTTCGACTTCTTTGCAACGGGAACGACTATTGCTATGAACATGCCGTAGAGCATGACATTGAGGGCAATGCTCAGCCTTTCGGGAAGCAGGTTGCAGGCCACTATACCAAGAAATGTTCCGCTTGTCCAGCCGATCACCGGCAGACACTGCAAAGCCGCCATGTACTTTATTGTCAGGCTTTTCTGATGGTTCATGGCTACAGCAAATATCTCGTCCGTATTTCCGAAAGCGATCACGAGCTTATGCCAGAATCTCGCCTTCGGGTCGATCTTCTGCGAGAGGCTCAGGCTCATCAGCGAGTACCTTAAGTTGATTATGAGCTGGGTCAGTATCATCTCGAGGATCGTCCCGGATGCCGCTATAACACGTACTCCCGCAAATTCCCCGGCACTTGTGAGGTTTGTAAGGCTCATCACCGTGCCCTCCGCCGCCGTAAGACCTGCAGATACCATGGTGATACCGAGACTGAAGCTTACCGCAAAATAGCCGAGCGCGATGGGTATACCGTCCCTGAACCCTCTTTTAACTTCTTTGTTCACAGTCTTTTTCCTCTGTTTCTTTTATAAAAACAGGGACTTTTAAAGCCATTATCCCCTAAAAGTCCCGTTTATACGCAAAATACTTTTTAAATCCGGCTTATACACAAAACCGGTCCCTAATGTACTGCTTATTCACAAAAGTCAATCGTGAAAATGCCGTTTATCCGCAAAACCCGGTCTTGAGCGTCATTCTTCTTCACAGCCCCATGTACATCAGAAACACTTTCTGTCATGCTTCTTCACAAACCCGTGTACATCAGAAACACTTTCCGTCATGCTTCTGGGCGCAATCCGCCACCTTGTTACAGTTGTAGCAGATCTCATTTTTTACAAAGCCGTCCCTGAAGAAATCCTCTATATTCTCAAAGGTCGTATCGGCAATGTTCTTTAAGGCTTCTGCTGTAAGGAACGCCTGATGCGAGCTGACTATGACGTTCGGCATGGATATGAGCCTTGTAAGGATGTCATCATCCACTATATGTCCGGAATAGTCGTGGAAGAATACGTTGGATTCCTCTTCGTACACATCGAGGCATGCAGCGCCCACCTTGCGCTGTTTGATACCGTCGATAAGAGCCTCGGAATCGATAAGGGCTCCTCGTGAGGTGTTGATGAGCACAACGCCCTTCTTCATTTTCGCAATGCTTTCCGCGTTGACCATATGGCGGTTCTCATCTGTAAGCGGACAATGGAGCGATATTATGTCGCTTCGGGCAAACAGTTCTTCAAGTTCCACATATTCTATTCCGCTGTCTTTTGCGGGGAATTTGTCGTATGCGATGACATTCATGCCGAAACCGCGGCATATGTCGATAAAGATACGGCCTATCTTTCCGGTACCGACTACGCCGACGGTCTTTCCGTGAAGATCAAACCCCACAAGACCGCTCAGGCTGAAATTGAAGTCCCTTGTACGGATATACGCCTTATGGATACGGCGTATGCTCGTCAGCAGCAGAGCCATCGCATGCTCCGCAACCGCATAGGGAGAGTATGCCGGCACACGCACAACATGGATCTTGCCGTAGGCATATTCAATATCGACATTGTTGTATCCGGCACAGCGCAAAGCAATAAGGCGTATGCCGGTCTTTACAAGCCTGTCGATCACGGCTTTGTTGATATCGTCGTTTACAAAGACGCATACAACGTCACAGCCCTCTGCCAGTCTGCAGGTTTCCTCTGAAAGACGGGTCTCGTAAAACTGCACATCATATTTTTCATCCGCATTGGCAAGCTTAAAAGAATTGATGTCGTATTCTTTTGCGTCAAAAAAAGCCACTTTGATCTTGTCTGCCATATCTCCTCCTTGCCGGACAGCCGACCGTGAAAACATGCGAAAGAGCCGCACCTGCGGCCTTTGCCGTGTGTTTTTTGTTAAAACTGATTCTTTCTTGATGCAAAGAAGCTGTCAAGCTTCTTTAACAGTGCTTCCTTACTGATGGTCTTAAGCAGGTAATCCACGGGATTTAAACCCACTACCGACATAACGCTCTCTTTGTCGCTGTGCCCCGTAAGGAACATAACGGGGATCTGTCCGGTCTCCGAATCGCTTTTCAGCATTGAAAGTACCTGTGGACCGTTGGCTACCGGCATCTCATAATCAAGAAGCACGATATCGGCCTTGTTCTTTGCAAGATAACTTATGGCCTGAACGCCGTTTGCCGCCATGCCTATATGGTATTTACCCTTGAGCCACTCGTGTACGGTGCGCATGTATGTGATGTCGTCATCCACGATGAGTACGGTCTTCTTCCGCTTCTCGCCTGTGTTTTCATCCAGATATGAGGTAACCTTTTTTATGAGAAGATCGATATCAAGCGGACGTTTGAAGACTTCGGTCACAAGCTGTTCGGGAATGACCTTCTTCACATTTTCGTATTCCTCGTCTTCCCCGATAAGATAAAGCGCACGTTCGCGGTCCTGTATGGTATCCTTCAGATATACCAGTGTTTCCGGTGTTTCATTAAGTTCCTCGCTCATGAAAAGGATTACCAGCTCCATTTCCGCAGCATGCTGTTCAAGCTCTTTTATACGGGCATGCGCAAAATCAGCCCGTACCCCTGCCCTTTCAAGCTTCGTCAGAAGGCTTTTGGCCAGGAAATTGTCCTTAGCGCTCACTATTACGACTTTTGCCTGATCACTGCTGTCCATCTCTACCCTCCGCATCATTCCGGTCCGCATATGAACCGTCCGATGCCTTTAAGGCGGCATCGGCTATGCCGTCCCAGTCAAGCTCTGTCAGGAGCTTGCTTATGTGTTTTATGCATTTCTCGTCCTCAGGTGCCATCCTGTAACCGCGCAGGTCCTTAAGCATCTCCTCGAGGAGTTCGTAATCCATGCTCTGTGCTATCTCTGCTATCGTCTGGTATGCCTCTTTTACTGCATCCTTTTCAAGCATGGGCAGTTTATCGTCCTTCTCGTCGAGCGGTGCGAACTGACTGTCGAATTCACGGTACATCGCGAGCAGCTTCCATGTATTCTCATCGATATATTTAAGATCCTCGCGTTTGCCCGCTGTTTCAAGTTTCTCCGCAAACTTCGACAATTCTTCCGCGCCTATTATCCTCGCAGAGCTCTTTAAGGCATGTACCATTATCGTGTAATCCCTGATATTGCCGTCCCTGTACAGTTTTTCGATATCGTCGGCCTTTGTGGCGGCTGTCTGATGGAACACGGAAAGTACCGAAAGATAGCCCTCCTCGGAGCCGCAATTCTTTACGCCCCTGTGGATGTCCGTCATCTTAAGATCTTTAACCCAGCCGGGCAGCCCCGCAGGCTCGCTGCCGCCGGTGTCCCGCTCTGCCTCGTTCAGGTTGCCCCAGAGCCTGTCATAACCCTTCCAGACCATGCCGCTTTCGGCATGCTCGTTCATCTTATAATCCTTGTCCTCGTCGATCATTCCAAGGAGAACATCCGCGATCTGCGGATCGAACCACGAACCGCTGCAACGGGCTATCTCGGCCCTTACATCCTCTCTGCTCCTTGGTGTCGAATAAGTCCTTGTGCTCGTCATGGCATCATAGCAGTCTGCCACACAGGCTATACGGGCATATTCGGGAATCTCATCACCTTTCAGACCGTCCGGATAACCGCTGCCGTCAAACCGCTCATGATGCCATCTTGCGCCCTCGTGGAGTCTCGGCATATCCGTTATCTCTTTGAGTATCTCGTCACCCTTTAAGGTATGGGCCTTGACGGATGCAAATTCATCCTCGGTGAGACGTGTGTTTTTATGTATGATATCCTCGTGGATACCTATCTTGCCAATATCATGCAGAAGTCCGATCTCATAAAGTTCAACCTGCTCTGCCGCCGTCTTGCCGAGGCGCCTTCCGATCTCCGCGCAAAGGGCTGCGACCCTCCTCGAATGACCATCCGTGTAGTGATCTTTTGTATCGACGGTTTTTGACAGGGCAAGCATCATCTCACGCGAAAGCCGCCTGCTGCGGTTGGTCTGGCGGTCCACTTCTTTTTCGATGGACTGCCTGTAATGGTCAAGCTCGATGATCCGTCGGACTCTCGCTTTAAGCACATCCGGTGCAAAAGGTTTTCTGATGAAATCCGAAGCC
>JAEEGQ010000025.1 GCA_016280395.1 Lachnospiraceae bacterium
CGATTTTAACTATGAGGTGTCCAGAAGTCTTGCGGCCTGTGAGGGCGCGATCCTCGTGGTCGATGCGGCACAGGGCATTGAAGCACAGACGCTTGCGAATGTTTATATGGCAATAGACCACAATCTTGAGGTCTTTCCTGTCATAAACAAGATAGATCTGCCATCGGCAGAGCCCGACAGAGTGAAGCACGAGATAGAGGACGTCATCGGCATAGAAGCGATGGACGCGCCGCTGATCTCCGCAAAGAACGGAATAAACATCGAAGAAGTGCTCGAATCGATAGTAAAAAATGTGCCCGCTCCCAAGGGGGATATCGATGCGCCGCTGAAAGCCCTGATATTTGATTCGGTCTATGATTCCTACAGAGGCGTCATCATTTTCTGCAGGCTTTTTGACGGAAGCGTGAGAAAAGGCACAAAGATAAAAATGCTTGCGACAGGTGCGGAGGCTGAAGTCGTCGAGGTCGGAGTGTTCGGACCGGGCACATTTATCCCCGCCCAGGAACTCACAGCCGGTTCCGTAGGCTATATCACCGCGAGCCTTAAAAACGTAAAGGACACCCGTGTGGGCGACACCGTTACCGAAGCGGAAAGGCCCTGCCCTGAAGCGCTTCCGGGCTACAAAAAAGTGAATCCCATGGTCTACTGCGGAATGTATCCCGCAGACGGAGCGCACTATTCGGATCTTCGCGATGCGCTTGAAAAACTGCAGCTTAACGATGCTTCGCTTTCGTTTGAGCCCGAGACCTCGGTTGCTCTTGGATTTGGCTTCAGATGCGGATTCCTCGGGCTTTTGCATCTTGACATCATCCAGGAAAGGCTTGAAAGAGAATACCTGCTCGACCTTGTGACCACCGCGCCCAGCGTTATCTACAAGATCTTCAAGACGGACGGTGAGATGATAGAACTCACAAATCCCACAAACATGCCGGATCCGTCGGAGATAGAGCATATGGAGGAGCCCATCGTTTCCGCGGAGATCATGGTGCGCACCGAATTTCTCGGGGCGATCATGAAGCTCTGCCAGGAAAGACGAGGGACTTACCTCGGCATGGAGTACATGGAGCAGACAAGAGCACTGCTCAAATATGAACTCCCGCTGAACGAGATCATCTATGACTTTTTCGATGCGTTAAAGAGCCGTTCGAAAGGCTACGCATCGCTTGATTATGAGCTTAAGGGCTATGTGCCCTCAAAGCTCTGCAAGCTTGATATCCTCATAAACCATGAAGAAGTCGATGCGCTTTCTTTCATCGTACACGCTGACGGCGCGTATGAGCGTGGCAGGAAGATGTGCGAAAAACTAAAGGAAGAGATCCCGAGACATCTTTTCGAGATACCCATCCAGGCGGCCGTGGGCGGCAGGATAATCGCTCGTGAGACTGTTTCCGCGATGAGAAAGGATGTCCTTGCAAAGTGCTATGGCGGTGACATCACGAGAAAGAAAAAGCTGCTTGAAAAGCAGAAGGAAGGAAAGAAGCGTATGCGCCAGGTCGGCAACGTGGAAGTTCCTCAGAAGGCGTTCATGGCAGTGCTCAAGCTTGACGACGATGATTGATAAAAAAGACGTCGGGATATATGTTCATATCCCGTTTTGTGTAAGAAAATGCAGATATTGTGACTTTCTGTCGGCTCCCGGAAACGATGACGTTGTCCGGGAGTACGTTTCTGCGCTCATATCGGACATAGAAAATGCAAAAGGGACGGACACATACAATGTCCGCACCGTCTATTTCGGCGGGGGAACGCCGTCATCCGTAAGGCATGAATACATCGCTGCCGTGATGCGGGCGCTGTGCGCGAGGTTCGGACTGCGGGCTGAAAAAGACGGTGACGGGAACACGGTCCTTTTTGACAGAGAGGGCAGGCGGCTCGAAGAGTGCACGATAGAGGTGAACCCGGGGACAGTTACGGAAGAGCGACTCAAAGCTTACAGAGAAATGGGCTTTGACCGGATTTCCATAGGCATCCAGTCCGCGGATGATGAGGAATTGAAGCTCCTCGGGCGGATACATACCTTCGCTGATGCAAAGGAATGCGTGAGACTCGCGAGGCTTTCCGGCTTTAAGAATCTTTCGGTGGATATCATTTCGGCGCTTCCCGGGCAAAGCATAGAGAAATACAGGGAAAACCTTGAAAAGATCATTGCGCTGGAGCCCGACCATATTTCGTCTTACAGCCTGATCATCGAGGAAGGAACGCCGTTTTACGCCATGTACGGGCCGCAGGGGAAACTGCGCGCCGATCTTCCTGACGAAGAGACGGACAGGAAGATGTATGCGCTCACAAAGGAGATATTAAAGTCTCACGGCTACGAACGCTATGAGATATCAAATTACGCGCGCCCCGGACGAGAGAGCAGGCACAATACATCATACTGGACAGGAAAGGAATATTACGGTTTTGGACTCGGAGCAGCTTCTCTTCTGGGAAACAGAAGGCTTTCCGCTGTGCGTGACCTTAAGGAGTACATTGCCTGTCCCGCCGCCCGTGTACAGGAAGAGGAGTTGGACCGGCGTGATCTCATGAATGAGTTTATGATGCTTGGGCTGAGACTTACGAAAGGCGTATCACGAAATGAATTTGAGCGTAGGTTCGGAATCTCGATGGACGATGCTTTTCCGGGGGTTTTGGACCGGCTTTTGTCACAAGGACTGATCGAGGAAAACGCGGAAAACGCGGAAAACATTCGACTGACTGAGTTCGGAACGGACGTCGCGAACACTGTGTTTGGGGAGTTTGTTTGACCACAGGGGTTTTCAAAAAAGAAATTAGTCTTGAAAA
>JAEEGQ010000026.1 GCA_016280395.1 Lachnospiraceae bacterium
GCGATCAGCGCAGAAAACGTTACGCTCTGCTGCACCAAATGCGGCAATTTGGCATACGGGAAAGACCTGACCATGTATGTTCCCAAAGCGAAGATCAGTGATAAGAAAGATAAAGGCAAAAAGCCCGGTGCTGCTCCCAACAAGGATATAGAGTACGTTTCATGGATGGATCTGGAAGAAAAATATACAGAATTCGCCAAATATCCTCATAAATGCGAAAAATGCGGCGGTGACATGCGTATTGTGGACGAAAAAGAAGAAGTTCTGTGTCCGTACTGCAAGGTACCGCTTGAAGTCAAAGAGCATGTAATGTGGGATTAGGGCAGTAGTGAATAAATAAAATAAACTTGGAAACATATTAAGCCATGAACGATGACGAGTTATATCAACGGTTCCTTCGGGGTGACGGGACGGCGTATGACGAGCTGATGCTGCGTTACGGCGACGAACTGCTCCTGTACCTGAAAGGCTTCATGTACAGCTGGGAGGACGCCGAGGACATCATGATCGAAGCCTTTGCGCGAATCATGGCGTCAAAGCCGCGCATACGCGAGGGCGGTTTTAAGGCGTATCTGTTCAGGACCGGGCACAATCTGGTATCGCGTTTTTATCTGAGGGATAAGAGGCGCGGCATGTTCAGTCTGGACGAGCTTGAGACAGAGCCCGCAGCGGAGAACGGCATAGACGAAGATCTCCTTAAGGATGAAAAGAAGCGGCTTCTGATCAAATGCATGGGGCGTATACCCGCAGAGATGAAGGAAGCCCTGTGGCTGGTGTTCTTTGAGGACATGAGCTACAAGGACGCAGCCCGGGTCATGGGCAAAACCGTCAAAAAGATAGACAATCTGCTTTCCCGCGGCAAAAAACTTCTGCGCGAGGAACTGGAAAAAGAAGGAATAACCGGGGCTTATTGATGGAAAACATAGATAACAACATTCAACTGATCGTGTCCGGTTTCTGTGCGGCTGTGGCCATAACGAAGGCCATATCAACGACCAGGCGAAACTGGATGCTGCTGGCAGTCTGCTATACGGCCGGGATGCTGGCCGACCTGTACTGGCTGCTTTACTATATCTTCAACGGCAGCACGCCGGATCTTTTTTATATACCGTATCTGGGCTGGTATGTATCAACCCTGTTCCTATACATTTTCCTGAACGAGATCACGCTGCGGAACGCAGGAGAGAAGAGCCGGCTGATGTGGGTCGTACCTGCCTTTACGGCGGCCATGTGCGTGTTCTACATGTTTTACGGCGACTATATATCCAATCTGATCGCAGCGACTATCATGGCGCTGCTTGGGTGCGAGGTTATAAACGGACTGCATGCCCTGAAGCTGCGCAGCAGGGAAGGTATTGAGCAGGTAAAACTGAGATGCCACAGACGTCTGTATACCGCCGCGGGTCTTTTCTTTATCGCTGTTTACGGAATGTGGACCGCATCCTGCTTTTTAACGGTCGATTCGGTGCTGAGCCCTTACTACTGGTTCGATTTTATGAAAGCTGTAATGATGCTGATAATCTTACTGTTCGCAAGTTCTGTTATAGGCTTGTCCGAAAGAAAGGATGAGGCTGTAACATGAATTATATTGAGAATATCTATATCTGTATCGCAGCGCCTGTGCTGGTGGCGGCAGTCTCGCTTAAGGATAAACACAGGAAGATGATGCTGTTTCTGCTGGCCGGCATGACCACCTGTCTGTTGTCATCATATGTCAGCACCTATCTGACATACCGTCTCGGAGCCAAGCCCTACCAGGCGGCGGGTGAGATAGCGCCCATGATAGAAGAGATCATGAAGTTCCTGCCGATGATGTTTTATCTGCTGGTATTCGAGCCAAAGAGCAGGGATGACACCGCCTGGTGTATGATACATGTGGCGCTGGGCTTCGCAACCTTTGAAAATATCTGCTGGCTGACGGCGAACGGTGCATCCAATGTATTATATCTATTGATCAGAGGCTTCGGGACCGGCGCCATGCATGTGGTCTGCGGAGCAATAATCTCCGCAGGACTGATGGCCATATGGAAGGATATGTGGCTGAGGCTCGCCGGAACTGCAGGAATGCTTACACTTACGGTCACATATCACGCTATATACAATATTCTGGTTGCCGAAGAAGGAATAGTGGCCTGGATAGGCTATTTGATCCCCATGGTTACCGCTGTCGTGATCATGATGATACGAAGCAGGACTGAAAACAGGCAAAAGGAGGAATAAAACTTGTTTAGACATAGTGCACAAATCCCCGACACATAATTTGTGCACTTTTATTTTAGGAATTATCGCTCTTAGAGGACTCTTATTTTACGGAACGGTTGGAAACGGCTTCGAACCGGCTGTACAAGATTACGTCATACAGTATTTAGAAGCCTGAAAGGAGGAAAGGATGCGTAATAAGACAGACAGACTGGCTGCTATGCATGAGCGTGCGGACAAGCTGCGGAAAAAGAGAGATGCGTTTGCGGTAAAGGCACTGGGCACTGCATCTGCCATTCTGTTGGTGGCTCTGATCGGAACACTGGCTGTACTTCAGGATGTGGGGCACAGCATCAGCGCAGACAGTTTTTACGGCACATCCATGCTGGGCGAGAATACCGGAGGATATATCCTGGTGGCGATCGTTACATTCATGGCCGGAGTGCTTATAACTGTTTTGTGCATTAAACTAAAAAGGTACAGGGAACAAAAACAACAAAACAGGGAGTAAGAAAATGAATACAAAGAGAGCGATAAATTCACGTAAGGGATTATATGCACGTGTACTGGGGATAATCCTTTCGCTGGCGCTGGTTCTCGGAACGCTGCCCATGTTCGGCGCGACAGAGGTTCAGGCAGCTGCGGAAAAGGTACAGAAGAGAGAAAAGAGCGGCAAAGAGGTATATGATTCTCTTGAGGCCATGAATGGTATGGAGCCTAAACTGTACAAGCAGGACAAGGATCCTTACGGACATGGCACTGATGTGCCGTTTACACTGGTCTCGCATGACAGGCTGGCTGTCCTTGCCATGGAATATAATGGCAGCAAGACCATGAAGTCCTTTGATATAAAGGTTTCCGCGCAGACCGGAAACACCGGCAAGGTTCTGAACAATTCAACGGAAAACCTTAATTATAATATTCCTAACGACATAAAGAGCCTGAACTATGTGCAGACGGTATCTTTTGACCCTACCGGCTCGGGCAGCAAGGATCATATAGCACTGATCGGCGTAAGAGCATATTCTGATACCAGTGCGAAACTGCTCCTGTATGTCTGCAACAAGGATAAGCAGTGGAGCAATGCACTGGAACTGGGAAGCGTAAACTGGATGGTATTGACCGGGGCCCAGACTATCCTTCCGTTTACTGCAAAGAACTTTTTTTCGATCACAGCGGGTGACTATGACAACGATCATAAGGATACACTGGTTGTTTATGCAGCATATGACGGCACAAATCAAAGCAGTTACGGTTTGAACGAGATCAAGGTAAATGAGAACCTTTCAATGTCAAAAAAACAGTCCGCACATACCAGACAACTGACTCACGATATCTATAATCAGCAGATCGGAAACCTGCTTTCGGGTAATTATATGGGAAACCGTCTGTCAGGAGCAGTGGATACCGGTGATGTTTCAGGAGATGGAATAGATGATCTGGTTGTACTTACGTATGTGAATGTCCTGTCAGAGAATAACGGTGGAAGATCTAAGATGACTGACATGTACAGACCATATCTGGCAGTATCTTACGGTAAGGATAATTACACAAACGATATCTCGGGAAAACGTGACAGGGAAATGGGCGTCTGGAGCAACAACGGAGAATGGAACAGCTGTATGGCTCCCGGTCTGTCAGTGGGTAATGTGGATAACGCAGATGGCAAAGCTGTAAAGGAGATCGTTGTAGCGGGTGTCTACAATAGTATGAGGGGTCCCGGAAATGGAACAGTTATAGAACCGTACAGAATTGATCTCAGAAAACAATATATTGCAGTTTTCAACGGAAAACTGAATATGGTCAGTGAGGCTGTTCATGATGTAAACAATTGGACTGAAGATACAGTGGTGATAGGTCCTACGGTAGGCAATTCAATTATAGCTGAATTACAATCAACGGGTCAGCAGATTGCGGTAAAGTGTTTTGACATAAACGGCAGGACAAATGCCGCATATGTATTCATAAACGGAAGTATTTATGCTCTGGAGAAGAATAACACCGGTACAAAAAAGATCAATTTCAAGTATACTCTTGACTCATTTACCAAAAAAGATACCTGGTTCGAGTCTTCCTCGGAAGTAACCAATTTAGGCTTCATTGCTTCGGTTACGGCGGGTAATTTCGACGGTAACAGCGACGGCCGTGAACAGATTGTATATACCGTTGGAATCGGACAGGACCGATACACTGGCCTTTTCAAGTACAATATGGGTATGGCAGGAGGAAAGAATTATTCTGCAGCGGGAATAGCCGGTCAGTATTACAGCACAAGTTTAGACACTGTAAGAAGCAATTACTTCCCCTCACAAACTGATAATCGGTTTGGTTTTCTTTACTACCAGAATTTTAAGAACTGTGCTTTAAACTACATTGTCTGCGCGGTGGATAACGGAGGCGACGGCATAGTAGTAAAGTATAAGTCAAAGCAGCTGCTTTATTCGGACCCCGAAGTTATGGCGGTCCTTCAGGCTGCTCCGTACTTTAAGGACATGTACGAGTATATCACGGATACTCACTCCCTGACCTACAGCATCGAGGAAACGATGAATTATGAGCAGGAGGATACGAATACCGTTTCGTCAGGGATCTCGGTCTGCGCTGAAGTTGAGACAAGCGCGGTCAGTGCCAGCGTAAAGGCGGGCTACCAAACCGAATGGAGCGAGTCGTTTACTGCAGGCTATGAAACGTCCGCACAGTATAAGTGGTCATCGGGGTGGCTTGATCAGGTAGTTTTAAAGCGAGTTCCCATCGTGGTCTATGAGTACGAAATTATTAATAACGGAAATCCTACCGGAAAGGGAATGACCGTATCGTTCGTTTCGGCACCGGCCTATCAGACTGTTTCTGTAAAGGAATACAACAATTTCGTAGATTATTATAATGATCAGGTAAGAGCTTCGGCCAACTATGCCCGAGCAAATGATGCGAGCAAGGCCAAAATGCTTCTTACAAAGCTCTCGGACAGATGGCTCGGACATGAAGGCGATCCCGAGGCATATTTGAAGGACAATGATGAGCCGGCCGGACTGCAGGTACTTCAGAACCAGTCACAATCGTTCGGAACGGGTTCGGGCAGCACGGGATTTGCCTGGTCCGAGACTGCGAACACAGGCTACGGAGAGGCTCAGGCAAACGGTATGTCATTTGAGGCTTCTGTAATGGCAGGCTTTGAATTCGCCGGTAACGGAGCAAAATTCGGTGTCGAGGCTTCACTTGAGGCCATGAGTGAAAGACAGGTTACGGTTTCCAAGGGAATCGGCAAAGGTATAGAGGCAACGGTATTCAATCTGGACGATAACAGCCTGGCAGAGGCGGCAAACGATATCATCGGAATTGAAGCTGCTGCCAGAGGCTACAGCTTCAACTGGCAGGTAGTAAAGTGGAACTCCAATCTGAGGAACAGCCTGGGACATGCAGTGCCTATCTATGGCTTCAGGGTCAATACTGTTATGTCACCTTCGCCGAGAGTCAATGACCTGAAGGGTGAGATTGCCTATATTACCGACAACGATACGGGTGTTGTTTCACCTTCCGCTATCACGCTTATATGGTCCGACCCCAGCACTACGGGTAACACAGTGGAGGGATACAATATATACAAGAGAAGCGATGACGGATCCACCAGGACCAAGGTCGGAACTGTTGCGGCCACAGATTATGTGACAACTCTTGCGGACGGAACGAAGACTTATAAATATGATTTCGATCTGACCGGTTTGAGTCTTTCGGACAGACAGGAATTTACATTTACAGTTACTTCGGTCAACTCGGACAATAAGGAAGGCGTTGAATCCGAAAAAGTAGTAGTAATTTTAAACGGCGGCGAGAAATCCATTGTTTCCATAGAAAAGACCGGTTCTGAAAACAATATTGATATTTATACGATCTTCTATACCGACGGAACAAAATCACAGTTCACTGTTAAAAACGGACGCGACGGTGAGGATGGACGTGACGGCGCTGCAGGCCGCGACGGAAGAGACGGAGCGGATGGACGAGATGGTTCGGATGGTCTGAACGGACTGGACGGCAGGGACGGAACCGATGGTATAAACGGACGTGACGGTGTGGACGGTATCAATGGTATAGACGGTCGCGACGGCAAAGACGGTAAGGACGGAAAAGACGGCAAGGATGGTAAAGACGGTAAGGACGGCAAGGACGGAAAAGACGGTGTAAGTGTAACTGGAGTTACGATCGCCGGAGCCGGAGACCTCATATTTACGCTTTCCGACGGTTCTGAGATCAATGTCGGCAACATCCTGCAGCTTCTGACCCAGTACCAGGAAGGCCAGATCATGAAGGAAAGCCTGATGGATATCGTTGACATCTCGGCAAAGGGCACGACACTCAGCCTGAGCTGGGAGAAGATAGACAAGGCAGACGGATATGAAGTAAGTTACAGTAACTATAAGAGCATGAAGAAGGCTAAGACCGTTCTCGTTGAAAATGCGGAAACGGAGAGCCTGAAGATCGGAAAGCTCAAAGCCGACAAGAAGTATTTTGTTCGTATCAGGGCATATACAACAGTCGGAAGCGGAAAGATCTATTCTGAGTGGAGTGACAAGGAAATGGTTAAGACCGAGTGATCGGATAGATGATTATCACAGGAGCGCAGCAGAAGAGTGCTGCGCTCCTGTTCGATTCTGTTCGGGGTTGACAAACATCTGTTTGCGGTGCTATCATATAAACATATCGAACAAAGTTTCTGATTTGGAGGAGTGATTGCCATGGACAAGAAGAAATA
>JAEEGQ010000027.1 GCA_016280395.1 Lachnospiraceae bacterium
AAGCCCCTGTATAAAGCCGTGGGCCTGCGCCTTTGTCGCAGCGCGGACTACCATGTTTTCCTCGATGTCCGGGTTACTGTATGCGATATTCGAGTCAACGGTATTTGAAAACAGGAAAACATCCTGGAACACGTACGAATACATGTCCCTCAGGCTCTTCAGGGAATACTCCTTTATGTCATGCCCGTCGATGGTTATACTGCCCTCCGGCACGTCCCTTGTACGCACTAAGAACTTTACAAGCACGCTCTTTCCGCTGCCCGTAGGTCCCACTATACCGAGCTTTTTCCCGTAAGGAATGCTGATGTTTATATCCTTTAATATCTGCTGGCTGCCCTCTTTCCATGACACATTTTTGATCTCGATATCGGGCGTGCACGAGCAGAGCTTCGATTCCTTGTCGTCAGCAACCTTGCTCTCACAATCCATAAAGTGCTTCAGCTCGTAGCCCGCAACGGTCTGGCGCTGCATGTTGAAGATATGGTTGTTGATGCTCGTTATCTGGTTCATGACCATCATAACATAAGACGCCGAAGCGAGGATGTTGCCGACCGACATCTTCCCCATGATCGTTATTACCGCGCCTATGATAAGCGTTCCGACGTAGGCGATCTGCTTTAAGGTGTTGAGCGTCAGGTCGAACTTCGAGGAAAGCCTTATCTGATCCATATTTCTTTCGAGGAAATCGAGGTTTACCCTGTCGAATTTCTCGTTCTCGGCCTTTTCGTTGGTGAAAGAACGTATGATACGAACCGCGGCTATGTTTTCCTGGACCGTGAGGTTCATGCTGCTGCTTGCCCGGCGGATCTCCTTAAAGTTCTCCTTTGCCTTCTTCCTGAAGGTCATTACCGTGGTCGCAAGGATCGGCATCAATATAATGGGGATAATGATGAAGGAGAAGTTTATCCCCCACAGGAAAAATACCGACATCGAAAGGATAAAGATACTGTCGCCGAAATACGGGATACGATGCGCAAAAAGCTCTTTGTACATGATAGTATCGCTGTTCAGTATCTGAAGGAGCTCGCCGGAGTTGTAGTCCGAAATAGTCTGGGAATCAAGCTCCATAAGCTTATGGAAGGTCGCATAACGAAGCTTTGTCTCAAGCTCAAGGCCCACATGCTCCTGAAGGATATCGCGGATATAGATGAGGATAAGCCTTGCAGCCACAAAGATCGTGTACACGAAGGCAACAGTCCAGAAAAGCTGCATTGTATGCGGCTCGCCGTATTTTCCCGTAAGGAGGAAATGAAAGACACCGCCGCTTTTCTCCCCGACTTCACTGTTTTTTATAACGAAATCGATAAGGATACCCGACAGCAGCGGTATAAAAAGATCGCCGAGTATTCCGGCAAAGCTGATTATCTCGGAAAGTATTATCTTCCAGACCGATCCTTTAAGGTATTTAAGTCCGAATTTGATAGTCTCCACGCAATTACTCCTCCGGTATTATCGCAAGCGAATGAGTCAGTGGGGGCGTTTCCCTGCGACTCATTTTTTGAGATGAGTCACCAAAAAGCGCCCCCACTGACTCACTTTTATTGTTCTTCCAGCAGTTTGTTTACGCTGGCAAGTTTTACACAGACACAGAATACTTTGACTGCCTGCTCAAGTTCATCAAGTTCCGGGAAGGATGGTGCTATACGGATATTGCTGTCGAGCGGGTCTTTCCCGTACGGGAAAGTGGCACCTGCGCCCGTCATGACTACGCCCACCTCTTTTGCAAGCTTCACTATCTCCTTTGCGCACCCGGGAAGGGAATCAAAAGAAATGAAGTAACCGCCGTGAGGCTTTGTCCATGTAGCGATCCCCGCTTCGCCAAGTTCCTTTTCAAGATAGTTAAGAACCAGCTCAAATTTCGGGCGGAGTATTTCCGCATGCTTCATCATATGGGCATGCACACCGTCAAGATCCTTAAAGAACCGTACATGGCGGAGCTGGTTTACTTTATCATGACCGATGGTCTGTATTCCGAGCTGCTTTAATATCTCTTTAATATTGTTCTGGGAGGTTGCTATTGCTGCAACACCGGAGCCCGGGAAGCTTATCTTAGAAGTGGAGGTGAACTTGTAAACAATGTCCGGATTGCCCGCTTTCTCACATTCCGTAAGGATCTCGAGACAGAAATCCTGATTGTCCGGATACAGGTGATGAACGCTGTAGGCATTGTCCCAGTAGATACGGAAATCCGGAGCCGCGGGCTTTAAGTGCGCAAAACGGCGTACCGTATCGTCAGAATATGTGATACCCTGCGGATTTGAATACTTGGGGACACACCAGATGCCCTTCACTGCAGGGTCATTGTTTACATACTCCTCAACCAGGTCCATATCGGGACCTGTAGGTGTCATGGGAATGTTGATCATCTCTATCCCGAAATATTCCGTTATCGCAAAATGCCTGTCATAGCCCGGCACGGGACAAAGGAATTTCACTTTGTCAAGCTTGCACCAGGGAGTGTTCCCGAGCACGCCGTGGGTAAAGGAACGCGCCACGGTATCATACATCACGTTAAGGCTGGAGTTGCCGTAGATGATTATGTTGTCGGGCGAAACCTCGCTGATGTCGGCAAGAAGCCTTCTGGCTTCGTAAATGCCCCGTAATTCGCCGTAGTTACGGCAGTCTATGCCGGCTTCGGAATCAAGACGGTTGCGGCTCTCGAATACATCGAGCATTCCCATGGAAAGATCGAGCTGTGCCTTCGAAGGCTTTCCTCTCGACATGTTGAGCGTAAGCCCGAGAGCTTCAAACTCATTGTATTCCTTCATCAGTTTCTTTTGAAGAGCGAGCAGTTCCTCTCTGCTCATGGATTTAAAAGACTTCATACATATCTCCGTTCAAGGCATTCCGCCTGCCCGCGGTACAAAGGACTTTCGCATGCGTCCTCCGGGGCAGCCTGTCTTCTTTTCAAATCTCAAAAAATATACCACATTTTGCATTTTTATTCAATAGAGAAATCTCCTGTCGCCTGAGCTTACTTTGAAAGCGCCTTTTTAGCCGCTTCGGGCCAGTCTGCCGCTTTCCATGAGATGCTCATGAACCTGTCGTCACTGCACACAGGCAGGTCCGTAAGCTTGTAATCCGGGTTGTAGGCCTTGTCCAGCGTATGGTTCTTTGTAATGAATTCCTCTGTTACGAGGAAGTAGTTGTAATGCGGGTAGTCGAACTCGTAATAAACATTTTTGTCAGGTTTAGAGCGGCTTCCGTCGTATGGATCGTCCCATGTGAGATCGATGTAATACCAGCTCTCGCCTATCTTTACCGCGTTCCAAGCATGGTTTCCCCCGGAAAGCTCGACGCATTCTATCCCCATAGCAGTCATGATGTCCATAAATGCATAGGCATAACCCTGACATACGCACCTGTGGCCGATGATACAGCCGTAGGTCTTGTAAACACTCTTGGACTCGGTCCCTGCCTTAAGGTTAACATGATCGTAGGTAGTTGTCTGGATAAGATAGTCATGGATGATCTTTATCTTCTCCACAACGTTCATGTCGTCTGTTATCAAAGTGTCGATGATAAGCTTTATGACCCGCTTTTCGTCATAATCCTGCGAACATTTCTGGGCCAGGGTCTTAAACACCGGAGGCATCGTCGGCTTCGGGTCTGAATCTGACGGCATATCAACAGGGGCTGTCACAGGCGTTGGCGTAAGCGTCCCGGCCCCTGTCGGAGTTGGCGTGAACGCACCGGCCCCTGTAGGGGCCGGTGTATCCGTTCCCGGCACCGCTGCCGGTGTTGTTGTAGGCTTACCGGTCGGTGACGGGATATCTGTCAGTACATCAACGATAACGCCAATGACCTCATCCGCCGTACATGCGCAGAAAGCGAGCATGCAGGCCAGTATCATGCATATCAAAAGCTTTTTTTTCATTTTATTCTTCCTGTAAAAGGTCAAAGATCAGCTCTGCGAGTTCGCCGCGCTTCATTACCTTATCGGGATCATCAGCTTTCAGCGACAGACCGAAGGAATCGTTCAGTATCTGGCATGCTTGCTTTTCGGTAAGCGCTTCATCGGGATCCTGATCTGCAGGAACGATACTGTGTTCTGCAAGCAGATTCCTTGCTCCCGCATAATCATCAACCGTACCGCCGACATAAGCATAAACAAAGCATACAAGATCCGATACGGTAGCATCCGCATTGGTGCCAAATTCCGTATCACCAAGGGGAAGCATGTACTTTTTCTCAAATACGAAACGAAGTGCTTCGTAGCTGAACGCCCCGTCTTTTGTGATGTCTGCGAACTCCTTCTTTGAATCGTCCTTAGTGTTGAAAGGATTGAGGATCACATCATAGAGGTTCGCATTATCGTTGATGGCTGCTGCGCCGCCTGCGGTAAAGTAAGCGCCGTTATCCATTGCCTTTTCGTAAACATCAGCAAGAGCCTTGACCTTTTCGGGTGTTACGGCTTTGAGCTGCTTCATCCTTTCGATGACAAGCTTCTGATCGCCGTTATAAAGAGCCGTGGAGATTGCGGAAACTGCGCCCGCAAGCTCACCCTGGGGCTTAGCATACTCGGAATAAGCACTTAAGATATAGCCGTTAAGAGTCTCCTGGTCGATATCGATATTCCTTATCCTTTCGGGCAGGGAAGCATATACCTCAAAGGTCTCTCTTACGTTAGGGTCGCGGTATGTGACAAGATACATGCCGTACGCGGGCATAAACGCATTCCACGGGGTATAAACGCCGTAACCGTCGCGAAGGATCGGAACAAGGATCAGATCCGAAACAAGTGCTGTAACGGCATCGAAAGCAGCATCATAATCATCGAGCTCAAGCATGCTGTAATTGGCAACAACACCGTTGTACTGTACGTTAGAATCGATGATGAGTGCTTCGCTGTACGCGGGAGCGGGAAGGTCGTAAACAACCTGCTCTTTTGCTTCAGAAGGCATTTTGGCAAGGAACGCATCCGCGATCTTGCGGTGTTTTTCGATACTGTCTTCGTTGCCTGCATAAGTCGACATAGCGCCGGCCTTGTTGTTAAAGAAGGTCTGAAGGGCGGCAAGCTTCTTTCCAGGCTCTTCCGAACCCTTCTGGAGCATTTTCTCCACTTCTTCAAGGAACTGGTAGTACTCGATATAGTTCATGTAGGAGTAAAGGCGCATTGAAGGGATCTCTGTTCCGAGTGATCTGTAAAGCTCGACGGAATATGCGTTCTGCGTAATGGAGGTACGCATGGATGTCTTCTGTGCCTTTACTTTCTCGAGAAGCTTTGAAGTATCGTCAAATTTAGTACTGAAGAGAAGCTCTTCTATAAGGTCGTATCCGGCCTGCAGATCATCATCCATTGCAGTCCAGTCGGCAACAAGATATACCGAATATCCGTCCTCGGTATCATTATAATCATCCATGATGCTTACGCCGAAGCCGCCGTCATAAAGGAGACGGTCCATAAGAACGGAAAGCTCGTTCTCGGTATGCTTGTCTGTGTCAAGCTTGCCCATGAGCCTTGTAAAGAGCCTGAGCCAGTGGATATCCTCCTGGGGGATGGCATTTGCATCAAGATATACGGATGCGGTACCGACACCGTCAACGTTTGCAACGGCTTCAACTCTTCTGACACCGTCCTCACCGGTCTCGTCCTTTACATCATAAACCCTTGTTTCCTCGGGAAGGCTGCTTACATCAACAGCTTTAAGATAAGCAATTTCCTTACTGTAATCCTCTTCCTTTTCAGGAGCGTTGGTCTCGTCCACAAGCGCCTGGAGCTGCTCTGCCGTCATTTGTGCCTTGGTTTCGGCAAGCTTGTCGGCAAGCGCCTTGTCGTTTTCTTCTTTCTTGCCGGGCTCGGGATAAGTCACGGTAAGAGCTGTAAGCCTTGCGTCATAAAGCCACTTCTTTGCAGCTTCCTGATACGCGCCGTTGTTCATCTCGGCGATCTTCTCTAAGGAATCAATATCAGAAATATATCTGAAAACATCACCGGTCACGGCATAGTGATAAGCCAGGCTGTTGAGGATGCCCTCTATCGGATCCGAATTTTCTGCAGAGAGCTTTGTGGAAAGGTTGATGGAAGCCATATAGCTGTCAACAAGATCCTGTGCAAAGCCCTTTTTCGAAACGCTCTTGAAAGCTTCGTTGATGATGATCTTGATACGGGAAGCATTCTCTTTGTTTACATTTCTTACGGAAATGCAGACAGCATCATCTTCTGCGGCGATCTCACGACCGATGCTGAAGGTGGCCTGAGGGAATTCTTTCTTAAAGCTCTGTCCGAGCACGGAAGATTCCGACCCAAGCAGTGAAAGAAGGTTGTCGATAACTCTTTCCTGATCGATATCTTCACGAAGGCCGGGAAGGATGATGTAATAATCGATCTGGGAACGGTCCTCTACATCCGAGCCTTCCGCAACAGGATATCCAAACTCCGCCGTTACGGAAGATGTAAGCCTTGTGTAGTCCTTATCCTCGAACTTGAACTCGGATCTGTCATATTCCGAATAATAGCTGTCAAGGAGCGCAAGATAAGGCTTGATATCGTCGAACTTGCCGTACAGATAAGCTACGGAATTCGAAGGATGATAATACAGGCTGTGGTAGTTTTTAAGGCTTTCCCATGTCATCTCGGGGATATGCTCGGGATTTCCGCCGTAATCATAGCCAAGCACAGAGCCCGGGAATGCGGTCTTGTAAGCCATCTGCGACGCAAACCTGTTAAGGTTGTAGGAACCGAGCATCTCGCTGTAAACAGTACCCTCAAGGGTAAGGGGATCGTCAGTTTTTGCAAGCCTGTAGCGCCATGCCTCTGTACGGTAGATGCTCTCATCCTTAAGGATCATGGGCTTATAGCAGGCATCGGTATAATACTCTGCGAGTTTTAAGAGCTGTGCTTCGCTTAAGGAACCTACAGGATAGCAGGTCATTGCATCAGTTGTATAGGCGTTTACATAGGTGTTGTAGGTCTGATAGGATACTGCCCACCAGAGCTGGTCGTACGGGAACTTTTCGGAACCGCACAGGCACGAATGCTCAAAAACATGGGGAAGACCCGTGTCATCTATCGGTCTTGTGTTGAAGGCAAGCTGGAATGCCCTGTTCGTATCCTCGTTTGCGACATAAACAAACTTGGCACCGGTCTTAACATGTTCATAAAGCGAAACCACTCCCTGAATGAGCGGGAAAGTCCTGTTTTGCACAAGGTAGAAGCCATTTACGATCTCCTTGCCTTCCCAGGGGGCCGGTGTAGGCGTGGGTGTGCTTGTAGGTGTGGGCGTGGGTGTTGCGCTCTTTGTGGGAATGGGCGTCACCGAAGCCGTCGGGCTCACTCTTTTTCCGCAGCCCGAAAACAAAGCCGTTACCATGCACACGGTAAGTAACAGCGCGATCAGTTTTTTCATAAAACTCCTCCTTATCCCGTCTAAAACATTGCCGGGTATTTTCCACAAATTATATCAAATCCCGAAAAGGATTTCACTAAAAAAATATATTTCCCGGATGAAATTCTTCAGATCACGGCTTTTGCCGCAGCCGTGGGCTTTTAGCAGGGGCAAAGTCTGTCCGTTATGGCTTTTTGCAGGGACAATGCCCTATCTGTTGTAGCTTTCCGCATCAAAATCAAAGTTTTTTATCGCCTCATATTCGGCTTCTGTGATCGCAAGCATTGTTCCGTGCTTAAAGCCGTAAGGGTACGAAAATGAGGCGTCTGAACGCTTGAAAACGCCCTTTGAGATGTCATCGGAATGGAAGGGCACATAGCCCTGGCCTTTGCCTGCGACACCGAAATAATCGAGCATCAGGTTATAAGACCCGTCCGGAAGCCTTGTACAGGTAGGCGCTTCGTATTTTGCGGGCCCGCCTTCAAGGATGTTCATCTCGTCATCAAACGCATACATGCGCTCAAAAGGCCCTGTAATACACTTTGAACGTAACAGGATGACGCCGCAGGGATTGCGGTCGCTCTTGACGAAAAGATAGAAATACTCTCCCTCCTGCACCATGCAGGAATCGATAACGCCGCTGTCCTCCTTTTCGTAAAGGATCTTTGCCTCCGAGAAGCTTTCAAAATCCTTTGTGCGTGTGTACCAGATACACATGCGCATATCGCGGTCCGGGTCGGGCGATGACCAGTGGAGCACCCACTCTCCTGCCTCTTTATCCCGGATGATGTCCGGAGCCCATGCACAGCCGCTTCCTGCGGGCCTTACCTTCAGTTCCTTTTCTTCGGACCAGTGAAGGAGGTCTTCGGATTCCCACATCATCAGCGACGAGCTGCCTTCGCGCTGCACCCTGTGCCAGTCGTTGTTATAGACTCTGCGCATATTGTAAGCAAGGCTTAAGTCGGTTGCTATTATGTAAAACCTGCCGTTGTCAGCACGAACTATCGTTGCATCCCGCACGCCTTTTTCGTTAAGGACCGCCCAGAGCACGGGCTGTCCGTCGTTTATGGCCTCCCACTTGAAGCCGTCCGGGCTTACCGCAAAATATATCTGCTCACCGTCGGGTGTCCTTCGTTCCTTGAAATGTACAAATAAAAAGTGCTGCATGATATTTCTCCTTTTTTTCAATACCCAAGGAATTTTTTCAGTTTGCTGTCGGGCAGAAGGTCATTTTTCCCGAGTCCGAAGGAGTAATCCGGAACTATTTCAAGATAGCGGTCAAGGAACTCCTCGTAGGTCTTTGCCTCAAAACAGTAAGGAGTGATGAAAAATTCCCGGCTTCCGCCTGCAGTGCGGTCTCCCGCCGTTACGTTCACCTTGTAGTCGCCCGACTTAAGCTTATAAAAAACATAGCTCTCAAGATTCCAGCCGTGTATCTCAACATGTCCGTGGTTAACCTTATAAGAATCGACCGTCTCATTGGCCCGAAGCGCCGTACTCTGATAATCGTTCTCGACCCACTCTATAAACTGTTCGGCACTTGGGGCATCATACACGGAATACTCGCTCTCATCCCTGTATTTCCTGACAAATTCAAAGTCCCCGTCGACCTTTTGTATATCATACTGCCAGGATTGTTTAAGCATCTTTTTATCAAGCCAGCGATAGTCCTTCTTTACGTTGTTGAAGGCTTTTTCCAGATATACGTTTATGTCCGTACCAAACTTGAATCTCTCTTCGGGATTGCAGTGTGCAACCTTATTGTGGGTATATTTTACCAGAAAATCGATAAATTCATCCGCTGTGGTCCCTTCCGTCCAGGGCGTCACGATATCCGAATTGTCATAATAGTTCTTGCTGACATGTCCGAAAACGTATTTACCGTGCAGGGGAGCGATCTGCCATAAAGGAGTTTCCTTCTTCATCATCGGCAGGGTGGCCCAGTAGAATTCCTCACGCAGCTTTTCAAGCGCCTTTTCGTAGTAAACGTTGATATCCGTTCCGTATTTGAACAGCTCCGGATCCGCGACAGGGTTCTTGTTCAGCTTCTTTTCGCGTTTTTTCTCATTTTCCTGTTCCAGCTCCTTCGCGAATATCTTATCGGTACTGAGCGGTGTCCATGCCCATACATTCTTCCAGCTGTGGCTGGCGAGAGCCGACGAGTAGATAAAAGCTCCACCGGGTTCGTTTCGCCACTTGTTCCATCTGCCTGCGGCAAGGCCTCCGTCCTTCATGATCAGAAGGCAGAACTGCTCCTCTTTCGGTTTCTTTCTGCCGGTCATCGGCTCAAATCCGTCAAACTGGACATTGTTGACGCCCTCTTCCTCTTCGCGGCCGAGGTTTATCCAGTTAACGCCCTCCGTTTCAAGGCTCTCCGTGAGGTCGTAGCGGGTTAAAGAGTGCCATCTTTCCACCTCTTTTGCATCTACTGTATCCGCGGTACCGCGGATGAAAACGCCCCGAACGGTCTTCTTGCTTTCGGACGGAAGCCACTCGCCTGCCGTATAGGCTCCTTCTTTCAGCTCAAGCAGGCAGTATTCCCCGTACTGCGGCATGTCCTTTATATCCATATCGTGAAACTCGTTAAAAGATACCCTTAAACGCTCAAGATCGCACAGGTACTTCACTTCTTTATCCGCCATATCTCCCTCCAAATTATTTAACCGGTGAGTCACCAGGGTCGTTTCTCCCTGACTCATTTTGAGTCACCGGGGTCGTTTCTCCCTGACTCATTTTACCTCTTTGCCGGCCCCGATCTCAAAGTGGCATTTTACTATGCCAAGGTCGACCTTGCTGAAAGGGCCGCCTTTATCGATGAACTCAACAGTGTCATCATCATTGAGACGTATGATGAAATGCTGCTGGTTAATGGCTGTGGGTGCAAGGAGCGCCATTTCAACGCCTTTGTCAAACCAGCCGGGCCTGTCGGCGCGGGCCTGTGTAACCTCTGCCGCCGTCTTCGACTTTCTTGCCTTGCCGGGAGTCTTTCCATACCCGAGAGCGATCACCAGCACAGTTTTCTCACCCGGTGCATTTTCCGCCCCCTCAACATTTTTATTTGAGCTTCCGACCCAGCAGGTGTTCAGCCCCAGCTGCTGAAGGAACAGCACCAGCTTCTCTCCGTAATAGCCCACCTTTTCCTCAAGATCGTCCGATGCCGGGCCTGCACAGACAACAACACTTGGTGCGGACTTAAGCCCGGCCATCATGGTAAACAGGCTGTTGAAGGCCTTCCCTGCGTCTTCAACGAACTGAAGGTGCAGATTCCCTTCCGTATTCAGTTCATCGATCTTATTCCTGATCTTTTCGCATTTTTCGGCCTCGATCCTTTTGCTTTCATAAAGCCTCACCGAATGTCTTTCAAGTATCGCTTCTTTGTCTGTCATGTTACCTGCCTCCGTTCATTAGATGTGCGATCGTATGCCGATCCTCATAACGATCTCCACCCCCGTGATACGCATCAAATCGATCATATTTTACCATAGACCCTTGCCTTTGTCACGGCTTTCCTGAATTCAAAAATGCATCCAATGACATATTATGTACTATTTCCCCGTAGCGACCGTAAGTTGCCGGCGCCAAAGCTTGCATATTTGCAGTAAAAATGTTAAAGTGGTAAAAGGATGTTTGTCAGAGAATTATCGTTCGTCTGACAGTGCAACATGAATGTTATGCCGGTAACAAAAACGGGAGCAGAAATGTGATGAAAAAGCTGTTGATAGCCGTGGGACTTACCATTGCGGCGTTTATATATATAATCTGTAACGGAGGGACCTATAACGCTGAGATAAAGCCGTATTACAGACAGGCGTTTTCCGGAGAGCTTACGGCTGCGATCGAGGAAGGCGAAGGCGTTATCAGTGTGGAAAACCTGCGCGAAGAAAAAGGCGTGATCAAATACACCGTTCATGCCGTTACAAAAGGCAGGGCAGAAATATTAATACAATACGGAGATTACACGACCTTTGTAACATATTATGTGAATTCCTTAGGAGTGGTAACGGAGTCATCACATCTCGGAAAATCCACGGGCGGCAACCTGATCATAGTCCTTGTGGCTGTTTATGCGGCAATAATGCTCGGAAGCTTTATAAACAAATTCAGAAAAGGCCTCAAAAACGATTTCTATGATTACCATAACATAACGCTTCTCGGTGTCTGCATTTTTATAGGCTGTATAATCCTGTATTTTGCGGCGTATATGTTCACAAAGCAGGCGCTCCTCGATTCACTCAGGGGCCTTGTGGCAGTGGCAGGTTCGCTTGCGTTTATTGCGCTTCCGATCGCTCTTCTGACAACGGTTCTTGTGTTTATCAGCAACTTAAGCCTTATAAAGCACGAGGGAAAAAACAAAAAGAACCTGCTCGGGACATTCTTCTCGGTGCTGTTCTTCCTGATACTGCTGTTTCCGCATTTCCTTGAAGAATGGCTCCAGCGGCAGAATATCATAGATGTTCATAAAGAATCGGGCTGGGGTAATTACTTCGATATGGTCGTGACCAATTCCGTCTATGTGATCGTCGCGTACCTTTTCGTGATCCTTCTTGCGACCGTGATAATGGGAATAGCCGCATCCCACAGAAAGCTTGCATTTGACAAGGATTATATGCTGATCCTCGGCTGCAGGGTAAGAAAGGACGGAACGCCAACCCCGCTTCTAAAAGGCAGGGCCGATGCGGCTCTTAAGTTTGCAGAAAACCAGAAACAGGCCACGGGCAAGGAATTGATCTTTGTGCCATCCGGCGGACAGGGGAAAGACGAGGCCGTTTCGGAAGCCGAATGCATAAAGAATTATCTGCTGAGCTGCGGAATAAACGAAAACCGCATACTTGTGGAAGACAAGTCAAAGAACACATACGAGAACTTTAAGTTCTCCGTTGAGAAGATAAATGATGAGAATGCAAAGCTGGCTTTTGCCACGACCAGTTACCATGTCTTCAGATCGGGTTTCATTGCATCAAGAAACGGCATGAAAGCTGACGGAGTCGGAGCACGGACCAAAGCGTATTTTGGGATAAATGCCTTTATACGCGAGCTTGTGGCTACTCTCGAATACGAGAAGAAAAAGCATTTTTCGGCAATAGGACTGCTGGTTATCGTGGTCGTGGCCATCGAGAGCCTGCTGTTCCTTTCGATAGTATACTGAGGATGCGCAAAATACGGGAATACGCATGAATAAGGGGGAAAAATGAAAAGAATATTATGGTTTGGGGCTGCGGTCATCCTTGCGGCTGCAGCTTACATGTATCTCGTCTCACACGGCGGAGAATACAATGAAAAATACAGGTCGGGGTTTTTCTGGCATTACAACGGAGAAACGGAGATAAAACAGGACAGCGAAGTTATAAGCTTAAAGAACGCTGTACTTGAAGGAGGGACGCTGAGATATACCGTAACTGCCGTTTCGCCCGGAAAGGCGGAGGTTTATCTTTACAGGAAGCTGCCGACTAAAACAGACTATGTTACAAAAGAATACTATGTAAACAGGCTTGGGATCGTTACAAAGAGCACGCCGCTCGGCAGCTGCAAAGGAGGCAGGGTGATCCCGCTCCTTGTTACCGTATATGCCCTTATGTTTCTTGCGGCATGCTTCATAAAACAGTTAAAAGAGAAAAAAGCAGGCATCCGGGATTATAAATACTTTACAAGGCGCGGGCTGATGTTTTTTACGATGGGCTTTGTACTGGAAAATGCCTATATAACAACAAACTGCGAAGGAATATCTCCTTCGATAGGCGCATTGCTCATCATAAACAGTATTCTGGCTCTTTTCACGTGCCTTGGCGCGGGCGGCATCTCGATCGCTTTGCTTACTGAAGCGCGCAGGTACAGGAAGGCAAACGGAAGAACATCGGAAAGCAGGATGAGGATCGTTGTTCCGGCTGTATTTCTCGCAGCGCTTGCGGCACTTCCGGTATTTGTGATCGTTTACCGGCTGATATCGGGAGACGAGTCGTATCTTGGGCTGATAGCCATTGCTGCGTCGATTCCCGGGATGATGGCGATAAATCTCGTACATCTGGCTTCATCCGTTCTTTTTGCCATGACACTTGCGGCGCCGTCGCAGAAAAAAGCGGAAGAATGCGGACTTTCGGACGGGGAAGATATTAATTCACAGGTGTATCTGTTCCTTCGCAGCGAACGGAAAAGCCATGCGGTCATTCTGGCAGTACTCCTTTCTGCCGTAACGCTCCTTACAGTGATACTGTATCTTGACGGAGGCTTGAGAGGAGCTGTATAAAACACGCATTCCGCTTCTTTGGATAACATGTGATACATGTTATTAAAATTTATCACGTGTCATTTGTTGTTATTGTTGGACCCGGGCTGAAAGAATAATTTTAATCTCAACTGCGGGTATTTGTCCGGTAGATCCGCCATGTACCGGAAACACTTATCCGGAGTTGACATCATGTCGTTTTCACTACATATCTGCTTAAACACCTTAGTCAGTTCTTCTGCATTCGGGCTCGGAAGCTCGTAGGTGTTGCCGTATTGCTTTATGTAACGTTCTTTCAGTCCGGGGAAATACTTGTCGAGTGCCGCATAATAGTACTCCCTGTCTCCGTCGCGAAGGGTCAGCCCCATGCCGAAGTCTATCACGCCCTTTACGCCTGTCCGCA
The DNA here is from genome assembly GCA_016280395.1 of Lachnospiraceae bacterium. Classification (GTDB taxonomy): domain Bacteria; phylum Bacillota; class Clostridia; order Lachnospirales; family Lachnospiraceae; genus SZUA-448. Next base: position 13,952 of record JAEEGQ010000027.1, read on the forward strand.
CGCACTCATTAAGAATTGCAGTGATGTTTTCCACGGTATCGTTGATAAACGGCAGG
>JAEEGQ010000028.1 GCA_016280395.1 Lachnospiraceae bacterium
GACAGAAGAGCCGTCCCCTTATCTGCCGTGTTTATCTTATTCTTCCGCGGTATAGTCCCCGTGCACGCCGCCGGTTTTGGCCAGCAGGCGTATATCGGTGATCTTGATATCGCGCTGGATCGACTTGCACATATCGTAAACCGTGAGCGCAGCGATCGATACCGCAGTCAGCGCTTCCATCTCCACTCCTGTCCTTCCGAAGCACGAAACGGCCGCTTCGATATCTACCTCGCACTTCTCCTCATTCAGGCGCAACCTCATCTCAACGCTGTTGATGTTTACCAGATGCGCCATCGGGATCAGGTCTGAGGTATGCTTCGCACCCATGATGCCCGCAAGCTGCGCAACAGTCAGCACGTCGCCTTTTTTCGCGCCGCCGCTGCGGATCAGGTCATAAGTCTCCTGATTGATCAGAACGGTGGCCGCCGCAACCGCTCTTCTGTCGCTCTTCGGCTTGGTGCCGACATCGATCATCTTTACACGGCCTCTGTTATCAAAATGCGTAAAATCGCCTTCAAGCTTCTCAGTCATACAATTCCTCCAATGCGGTCTCGTCAAAAGTCACACACACCGGTTACATATACATTTTATCCGAATTTGATTCGTTTTTCCAGTATTTTCTTTCATCTCATCCGCCGATTCTGTTCATACTTCGCCCGGCTTCAGAAAGCGAATCAAATGCCAGCTTCGGGTGTTTCTCGGGCTTCGCGAGTATCGCTTCTTCCATGCGTGCTCTCATTCCCGCTTCATCGAGGCCCTTTACGGAATACTCTTCCTTCGAATGCAGGCAGGGCTTCAGGCGTCCGTCCGCAGTCAGGCGCAGTCTGTTGCACTCGGCGCAGAAATGCGCGCTTACGGGGCTTATAAGGCCGATACCGCCCTTTGCACCGGGCAGTCGGAACATTCTCGCCACTCCGTCGTCCGGGGCCTTCTCGAGGTTTTTAAGCCGCTTTATCACTTCATCCGCGGAAATATAAGCTTCAGGGCCGAATGCGCCCTTTATCATGGGCATAAGTTCGATAAAACGCAGATCGACCGGGTATTTCCGCGTAAGTTCCGCCAGGTCTTCGATCTCGTCGGTGTTGAATCCGTTGATCAGGACCGTGTTGATCTTGACCTTTTCAAAGCCTGCTGCCAATGCGGCTTCGATACCTTCGAGAACTGTTTCCGGTCCGAAAGCTTCACTCCTGGTCATGTAGGCGTATCTGTCTTTTTCAAGAGTATCCAGACTGACGTTGATATGCTTCACGCCTGCTCGCGACAACTCTTCTGCGTACTTTGTAAGAATCAATCCGTTGGTCGTAATGCAGACCTCATCTACGCCTTCTACAGCTGTAGTCCTATCACATATCCGGATAATATCATTCCTAACCAGCGGCTCTCCGCCCGTAATACGGACCTTGGATATCCCCAATGACGCTGCTGCTCTGACAGCGGTGATCATCTCATCCTGCGTCAGAAAACCGCTGCCTATGCCTGTACATTCTCCAGCCGAACATGACTCGCCATTCTTCAAAAAACAGCCATTCATATCATCAGCCATACCCCGGCAGCTCACATCGCAAGCGGAATCTGCAGGCATGCAGTATCGACAGCGCAGATTACACTGCTCTGTCACCGACATTCGCAAATATGTTATTTTTCTGCCGAATCTGTCCAGCATAGCTTATTCTTCCCAAATCTCTTTTTCTGTAAAGTAATTCGCTTTACACTTTAAATTCTCCCCAGGTCAGTTCCCCGCGCAGTTCGCTGATCCGTCCGATTCTATCATCTTGAGAGCATGATCGATCGCGCCCTTCACCGCATTGAAATTCTCCCTCGCGCCTTTTTCACTGCCCGGAAGATTTATTATAAGCGAGCATCCCCTGATCCCCGCAACACCGCGTGAGAGACACCCGCACGGCGTGATCTGCATGCTTACGGCACGCATTGCTTCAGGAATCCCGCGTGTCTCGCGCTCGATGACATCCATCGTAGCCTCGGGCGTTACATCGCGCTTTGCGAAACCGGTACCGCCCGTAGTAAGGATAAGATTAACCTGCAGATCATCGCAGCATCTGATCAGCTCTTCAGCGATCAGCTCCCTCTCATCGGGCACGATAGCGATATGCGTAACCTCGTATCCCATTTCCTCTATGATCCTGCACAGCGAAGGTCCGCTCGTATCCGTGCGCTCCCCGCGCGAGCATCCGTCGCTGACGGTTATAACCGCTGCCTTGTAACTCATCCTAAACACCTCCCCAAAACAATTTAACCGTTAGCTTTATTCTACTCATCACAGTTCATTTTGACAACAAAAAAGGCTTGGGACTCCCAAAGAATCCCAAGCCATACATTTGTATATTTTTTGTTTTACTATTTACTTTCTTGATTGATATTATTTTAGCTGTTTATGGTTTTACTCAGATATTCTATTAAATACCTCATCTCCACTGCGAATAAGCTGATCTCCGTCAAGCACCGCAGGCCAGCCATATGATGAAGAATACTCATATTCTCCAGTTAATACATTATACATACCAAAACTGCAACCCAACTCTTTTCCATCAAAGGAATAAGTATTGTACTGATCCGGAGATCCAAGCTCCCTAAACTCTTTTCTGGCACCTTCAAGGGTCAGACCAAAAGTGCTTGTAGTGACATAATAAAGATATCTTCCATTCGGGAAAAACTTGTAGAATGTGTATGTAGTCATTCCTCCATCTTTTTTAATATATTCCCAAGTTCCGACCAGCGCTGCTTTCCAATCTGTTTCGGGTTCCTGATTCTTATCATCCGAATTCACGTACATACTCATATCAAGTATACTATCAAGAGCATAATCGCCTCCATGAGCATTAGCCTCTCCGTTAACATTGTATTGAATATGATATATTTCTCCCGCCAGTTTACTAAGATCTTCAAATGAATAATTGACCAGAGGGGCCATTTTTTCAGTATAGTTAGCTTCCGGATTCGGTGTCATGTCAATATGGAAAGTAAACATGTCTCCATCAATACTTTGCTCAAGTTTTCCAAATCCGCCGAGTTCGGAATGATAATACTGCGACCAATCAGGACTCCAATACAGTCTCATATCACCGGGCAGAAATATCTCAAAACTACTCCAGTTATTCGGTGAACCTCCGACCATTGAACTGCAGTCAATAATTATGTCTGCATGCTTCTGGTCAAGTATCAGCAATGTAATTTGAGGTTCTTTTTCTTCTCCATTATCTCCGAAATCAAAAAAATTCGGATTATTCCCTTCGTCCAGAATCGTGTAATCATTGGAATTGTCTGTTATTATAATAATGTCATTATCAGCACCATGATTATCCGCGTTAAGCCGATCATCTTCTGAGTATTGGTTATCACTTACAGAATCTTTGTCATTATAATTATCAGTCACCTTTTTCCCTTTTTCGTTACAGGCACAAAGACCAAGCATCAAAAAAAGAACCAAAAATATAGCAATCAGTCTCTTTTTCATCTTCATTTTCTCCCTTGTTATAGTTTAAATCAAAAAAGCAACCCAACGTTAGGCACTATCGCCATTGTCCGGCTGCTATCCGTCATCTATTAAATTGTCAATTTCGGGCAAAAGTGCGCAGTTATCCTCTATGATACGATACGATACGATACGATACGATACGATACGATACGATAAAGCGTAGGATTTCCGGCTCATATCTGTCAAGCCCTTTCTCATATTAGTCGCGATTCTTTGCTCTTATAAACAGTTGACACACATATAGGATAACATGTCCCGATCATATCGAATATGTCTAATATTATCCTCAATATGTCAAATATTATCCTTTTTTTAAAGGCTTGGTACTCCAAATAATCCCAAGCCCTTTATGTAATCTTTTATTTTGTCACTTTCATTTCCCGAAGAGCTGTTAATACTTCTTCGTCATCTAATTTAGGGTTGTTATTGATAACAGCAGAAATCGATTTAATATATCCGATCTCCTCACCAAGATCGTCGGAAATCGCTGCATACGATCTTCCCTTAGCCATAAGGCGACGAACTGTCTTAATGACGCGTAAGGAATCACCGATCTCTGCACCTTCCACCAACGCCTGATTTCTCGTTGCCTGCCAGTCATAGCCTTCTTCGTTAAAGTGTTCCATGAATCGTCCCATACGTGCCTCCTTGATCTGATCAGTGAAATCGTTGATCCGGTCCTCAGGTACATTGATATTACGCAGTAACGTCTCAAATATCCGAACAAAAATGTCACGCACATCCTCAGGCATCCTGCTGTCGATGCTTTCAAGATAGTCTTTGGGCAGATTAAGCTGTTTGAACTCGTCCACACTCCGCAGCCTGTTTATGAGCATAAGCAGAGAAAGATCATTCTTCCGGCTTATGATCTCGTCTGATCCGTAGCTGCAGACATCTACCAGCAGATATTCCCAATCGGGGATATACCGACTGAAAACATCATTGAGAAAAATGCGCTCTTTGAAGCTTTTAGTTGCTGTCCACTCACCTGCTCCTTCATAATACACGATGGGAAGAATAGGCGGATAACGGAAATCCCTTGTCTTCGTGATCCCCTTGTGCTGCAACTCTGCCTGCTTGGCAAAATCCTCCCAGATAAATACCATGTATCGGTACATCTGCATCACAACATCAAAATCAACATCAGACTTATGCTCGATAAGGCTGAGTACAAAGAGATCTTCTCCGTCCGGCAGGTGAACCTTCTTCACCACATCAGCATTCCGCTCTTCCGAAAACATTGGGATAAAGCGCTCTGTTACATCCTCAATATCCTCCGGCCTGACACTCTTGAGTATATCAATATTCGAGTAGTCTTTCAATAGCTGTGAGCACAATGTCGGATTTTCAAAGGCGATTTTTCCGCCGCTGTCATAGGTCTTGGAATTGTGCAGTCCGTCCGTGTTACGTTTGTTTTTTGTCATAGATTGTCCTCCGTAAAATATAGTTTTACAAAGACACAGACACGCCGCAATCAGAAAGAATGTAACTCAAATAAAAACTAAACAATTATGCAGATAATAATACTTCGGGAATCTAGGGAACTCATAGAAAAAAAGAAATCAATGATCATATAAAGAAAAGAACCAGATACCGAATCAGAAAAGTGCTGTCGCAACATGCACTATGCTTTGTGATTTGCAGTATAACATGACGTAAAAACAAAGTAAAGGCTTGGTTCTCCGAAGAAAAACAAGCCTTTACTATTCATTCACTTTTATCTTCAGCCACCGGTTTCCCGTCCGCTGTCCTGTAAAGCACGCCGTCCTCCGCATAAAATGTCGTGTTTTCCGGATCGACGTTATAATACAGTGACGGACGGTACACAAGAATGCTGCCGTCGGGCCGCTCGATACCGTATTGGTTGATTTCGTGAAAAATACCATACTCTAACATATATGGTCCCGTTTTCGAAATATTCTTTTCGATGTTGATCGTAAAAGTGATGTCCTTGTAAACGACCTTTTCCGGATCGTTTTTTTCACTGCTGCCTTCAGTACCTGCGGCTTCATTACCTTCGCCGTTATCCGCAGACACCGCACTGCCTGAAGCAGCATCCCCAACAAGGGTATCCAGCTTCACAAGATGCCCAAACAGCTCATCCGGATGTTCGTTCGCATAATCATGGTAGAAGGCCTCTATCTCTTCCTCGGACATCGTTTTGCTGCTTTTCGGGAGTTCGGGCCAGTCAAATTTATACTTGATATAAAAGTTAACCGGAACGCCTATGCCTATAAAGCCTCCTAACGAATTGACCGTAGCTCCGTTCGAGAGTGTATCCGGTATAGTGATAACTGCGCTATCTTCTGTGCCGTCCCACTCATAGTAGGCCACGATGGCCTCCTTCCCGTTGCTCGAAATATGATAGTAAAAACCGTTTTCGGTCAGGGAAGTAGAATTGTTATATCCTGTGCAGGCTGTAAGCAACAAAGCGCACATAATGAAAAGGAGTGCTTTCTTCATACCTTTCTCCATTCTTTTAAGGGCTCAGATCAATTACCAATGCGGGGCGCACAACCTGCTTGCCGTATATGTAGTTGCCCTTTATGCCGACGAGGCCTTCGGGATACACAAATGCGGCGAATACCGTGTCGTCTCCGGGCGAACGCAGCCACCATTGACAGGTCGGCTCTCCGTCCAAAGTCTTAAAGCTCTCAGGCCAGGATTCGTCGGTCACCCATGCTCCTTGCGCTATCGCATACGCGGTAGGTGCACATCTGCGCGCTATGTCACGATTATTGTAATCGCTGCTGAATCCGTAATCTGTATTCAACACATCTTCCAATGACAGAAGGAAGACATTGTCTGTCGTCTCATTGCCGCCTTCCGTTCCATACTCGGAATTATTGTCATTCTTTAGTTTTGCTGCCTTTATTTTTGTCTTGTCCGAGGCTGAAAATGCAGTATTGTAAAACTCATCGTTCAGCCATTGTCTGAGTGAGCACTCTTCCCACGTAGCGCCCTTATATTCATCATGGTAGAGCTTGCTGTCAAGTGCATATTTGCTGACAACGAACAACTCACTGCCATTATTCGACAGCACGATCCATTCTATCGCTTCCCTGCCGTTATCCGTATTGTTATCCTGTTCATAAGATCCGAATGCTATGATATCGCCTGTCTTTGCTCCGGCAAAACCGCTCATATCTGCAGGAGTCGTTTCTATCTTTACCTTCGAAACCTTGCTGTATTTTCCCCAAACGGTCTTACTTCCGTTCTTCAAGTAAGCACGA
>JAEEGQ010000029.1 GCA_016280395.1 Lachnospiraceae bacterium
CCTGCTGTACTTTTTCCCGCATTCCTTGAAAATATCGGGTCTTCCGTTATGGTGCACAAGAAGGACCTGTTCCAGAAGGGTTTCTATCGCTGCTATATCTTCTTTTGTCGCAAAACGTACCATGCTGCCTCCGGATACTGTTCAATACAATTATAATAAAACATCTGATCTTTTCAGTAAAGATTTTTTTGAAGTCCGCGGCGATCTTATCCGCTTACCTAACGAAAAATCTAATCCGCTTACCTGACGAAAAATACGCTTGTAATTTAAAAAAATGTGTTATATAATCATTTTGTAAGTGCTTTCAAATTTTACGAAAAGCACCTTATAATGTATTTATCTGCCGGGGTATCTTAATGAATATCTATGACGTTTCACATAAAGCAGGGGTCTCTATTGCAACCGTTTCACGTGTTTTGAACGGGAATCCCAACGTAAGTCCGAAAACAAGACAGAAAGTCCTTGATGTAATGCAAGAGCTTGGCTATACCCCAAATGTCTTTGCAAGAGGTCTTGGCCTTAACACCATGAAGACGATAGGTATACTCTGCCTTGATTCATCCGACCCGTTCCTTGCAAATGCCGTTTATTATCTTGAACAGAACTTAAGAAAATACGGATATGACATTATTCTCTGCTGCACCGGATACGACCTCAAGAATAAACAGAAATACCTTGATCTCCTTCTTTCAAAGCGTGTTGATGCCGTTATCCTTGTGGGCTCAAGCTTCTTAGAGCCGCAAAGGAAGGATAATACATACCTCTTCCAGGCAGCGGCTTCGGTACCCGTGATAATCATCAATGGTTATATAAATCATCCCAATATCTATTGTGCGCTCTGTGATGATGCGCAGGCAGTGTTTGATGCCACAACAAAGCTTATCGAAAACGGAAGGACGAATATCCTTTACCTGTACCATTCGAAGTCATACAGCGGTCAGCAGAAGCTTTCCGGCTATAAAGAAGCGATACTGTCCGCAGGATTAAAGCTTGATGAAAACCTGATGCTGCTATGCAAGAACGATATGCACCAGACTAAAGAAGCCATTACAGAGGCGGCTGCAAACGGCGTTAAATTTGATGCGGTCATCGCGGCCGAGGATCTTCTTGCAGTAGGCGCCATAAAATACGCAAAACAGGCAGGGCTGAAGATTCCCAAAGATCTTGCCGTGATCGGTTACAACAACTCTCTTCTTTCGAGCTGCTGCGAACCCGAGCTTACAACAATTGATAATCACATAGAGACAATAAGCATTACGGCTGTAAATACGCTGATGCGCGTATTCTCAGGCAATGATGTGCCCAACAGGACGACAATTTCAAACGACCTTGTTGAACGCGGCACTACGGATTTTGCAAAAAACGAGATTTAAGCCCGAAACGGCTTTAACAGATCAAAGATCATATTAAAACGGAGGCAGATATGCAGGAATTTATGACGAAGGATTTCCTTCTTTCAACCGAAACAGCCAAAAAGCTTTATCACGAGTATGCGGCAAAGATGCCTATAATTGACTATCACTGCCACATCAACCCCAAAGAGATCGCCGAGGACAGAAAGTTTGAGACGATCACCCAGGTATGGCTTGGCGGTGACCATTACAAATGGCGCCAGATGCGTTCCAACGGCATTGACGAGAAATATATCACGGGTGATGCTTCGGACCGTGAGAAGTTTCGCGCATGGGCCGCAACACTTGAAAAAGCGATCGGAAACCCGCTCTATCACTGGAGCCATCTTGAACTTCAGCGTTATTTTGATATTTATGAGCCTCTTACCACAGAAAACTGCGATAAGATCTTTGATATCTGCAATAAACGCCTTGCCGAGGCAGATTCTTCGGTACGCAACCTCATCCGTCGTTCAAATGTGGACACCATCTGCACTACAGACGATCCCGTAGATACTCTTGAGTGGCATGAAAAGATCAAGAACGATTCCTCTTTTGATGTAAAAGTACTTCCGGCTTGGCGTCCGGACAAGGCAATGAACATCGAAAAGCCCGATTTCTGCGCCTATATAGAGAAGCTCTCGGAAGTATCCGGCGTAAAGATCTCCTGCTTTGACGATCTTGCAAAGGCTCTTATTAACCGCATGGAATACTTCAACGAACGTGGGTGCAGGGTTTCAGACCACGGTCTGAACTATGTTACATATAAGCCCGCTACAGAAGAAGAACTCGACCATATCCTCGCAAAGAAGCTTGACGGCGAAGAAATATCAAAGGATGAAGAGCTGAAATTCAAGACAGGATTCATGCTCTTTGTCGGCAGGGAGTATCACCGTCTCGGCTGGGTAATGCAGCTGCATTATGGTGCAAAGCGCGATAACAACCGGCTCATGTTCAATAAGATCGGCCCCGATACGGGTTATGACGCTATAAATAACTATGCTCCGGCTGCAGAACTTGCCGATTTCCTTAATGCCCTCAATGCTACGGATGAGCTTCCGAAGACTATCATATACTCCCTTAACCCCTGTGACAATGCGGTTATCGGAACGATAATCGGATGCTTCCAGGACGGCTCCGCAGTAGGAAAGATCCAGCAGGGTTCGGCATGGTGGTTCAATGATCATAAGACAGGCATGACGGAACAGATGACGTCTCTTGCAAACTTAGGCCTCCTTGCTAACTTCGTCGGAATGCTGACCGATTCAAGAAGCTTCCTCTCCTACACCCGCCACGAGTACTTCCGCAGGATACTTTGCGATCTGCTCGGCAAATGGGTTGAGAACGGCGAATATCCAGCAGACTACAGAGTTCTTGGTGACATTGTCCGGAATATAAGCTATAATAACTGCAGGAACTATTTCGGATTCTGAAAAGCCGGAGGACAAATAAATGGCATCATCCATTAAACTTGTTGAAGAAACCTACCTTGCCAACAAGGAAAACAAGAAAAAGCTTATAGCCGAGCTTAAAAAACTCGTAAAACAGGGTAAAGCCGCAGGTGACTCGCTCCTTGTGGGAACAGCATATTATTATATCGCCTTCGCTTATTACTGCCTCGACGACCGGGACAAGCTTTTTTCTAATGCCATAAAAGCCGTAGCTCTTGTAAAAGACACAAAAGAACCGGAACTTATCGTAAGAGCCTATGTAATGCTCGGATATGCCTACAGCAGGCAGGAAAATCACCAGATGGAGCTTGCCTGTTACGATAAGGCATACCATATAATGAAAAAGCACAGGATCAAAGGTGAATCGCTGCTTTCCGTCCTGAATAATCTTTCTTCCTGTTATCATTTTCTCGGCGATCTGAATAATGCCATCAAAATGCTTGAGGAATGCATAGCACTTCACAAGTCAGAGTTTCCCGAAGGATACTCCGATTGTGCAATGTACTGCATAAATCTTGCAAATTATTATTCAGACCTCGGAGATAAAGACAAAGCCGAAGCGATCCTTGCCGAAATGGAAGGATGGCTTGATAAAGTGGATTTTAAGCCGCTTGTCTGCGACTATTATTTAAGACGTGCAATTCTTGCATATAAAAAAGGGAATACCGCATCTGCCAAAAAGCTTTCCGACAAGGCAATGAAATACATACCGAAGGATATCTATCCTCATCCGATTTATGAGGATCTTCGGAATGTCTCACATCTTCTTGTTGAATGTAAGGACAAGAAACGCGCGGAAAAGATAGTTGAACAGTTAAAGATCTATTCAGAACACAACAGCGGCACCATCGAACAGCTGATAGTTGCCCGCTCTCTTTCGGAATATTACAGTGCATTCGGAGAAAAAGAACTTGCCATTGAGTATTACCAAAAGCTTGAGGATCTGTATGAAAAACGACTGAAAGAATTCACCCAGGACCAGCTTAATCTGCATAAGATAATGTCTGCGTCGGATGCCGAGATCCAGAAACTGACCAAGCAGGTCCGCATGAACGAGATCCTTTCACAGCGCGAACCTCTGACCGGGCTTCTGAACCGTTCCGCTCTTCTCAGTGTTGCTTCCGATTTCATCGACGAGGCAAAAAGCAGGAAACAAAAGATCGGTGCGATCTTTATTGATATTGATTATTTCAAAGAATGCAACGATACCTACGGCCATGCAAAAGGCGATGAGATAATCCGAAAGATCTCAGATCTTTGCCGAAAGGAAGAAAACCAGATCGTCCGTTTCGCAAGATACGGCGGCGATGAATTCTTCGGAATGACGCTCGGTCTTTCCGATGAAGAAGTTGCAGAGATCGCAAAACGTATCTGTGACAGGCTTCGAAAAGCCGACATCCCCAATAAGAATAATCCCAACGGACATCGTGTAACGGTTTCTGTCGGTATCGCAAATGTTACAATAACTCCTAAGACAGATACCATAATCCAGATAGCAAACTACGCTGACAAAGCGGTCTATTACTCAAAGAATGCCGGAAAAGACGCCATCTATCTTCTCGATCACAACCGTAAGGATGTTAAAGGGAAAAACAATCAGTTTGTAAAAATCGAATACTGATAAAAGGATTCACTTAATAAGCAGTCACTTAAACAAAATCCGGATGCAAAGAAGGCATCCGGGTTTTGTTTTATGATATGAAAATTTGCGGTCATTCCGTTTCGCAGCATATTTTCTTCACAGCCAGCACCATGAACATATAGTTCGAAGATCCGCCTCCAAGCACATATTCCGTCTGCTGCCATAAGAACGGGAATTCAAGAAGCTCGGGGAAATCAGGTCTTATAAGTGCTGTTCCGGAGATTACGCCGCCAGGAATATACGACCAGTCCGCACGGTTTAACCCGTAAGCCACTGTTGCAGACCGGGTTCCTACTCCCGATGCAAAAGATGCGGTATTGCTGCCGGGATGGCATCCAAGTATGAAATTCAGCGCATTTTCAAGCACTTCTCTTCCGAAGAACTCAGGGAAAGCTTTGTGCAGGAAATAATACTGTTTTGCCATCATCTGGATACCCCATCCCGCGCCCCAGATATACGGATGATACGGTATACCGTAAGGATTTTCACCGCATTCCGTCTTTATCCGCTCGGCAACGGCAGGCAGTTTTGCAAGTATCTTCGCCTTAAAATCCTCATCATTAAGCTTATTTATAACCCGTGCAACTACCCATCCGGTTTCATACAGATGTTCCGTGATAAAACCGGCATTTTCAAGGATCATGGCGTGGTAAGACTCATCACCTGTTGTAAGGAACAGCTCGGCAATAGCCTGCAGGCGGACCATAAAAATCCTGTCCTTGAATTTGTTTCCCGAAAGATCGTACTTCTCGCATTCCGCAAATGCCTTTCGCGCAGTATCAATACAGTCAAGGGCAAGGGAATCGTTATAACCCTTCATTGCTCTTGCACATGCTGCAACATAGGCTGTCGTCTCATATTCCCTGTAAGGGTTTTCTTCGGTAAATACCCACCTGTCATCATCACTCGGCACGCCGTCGGTCATGGATGCGGGATCGCCGAGAAGCACGTACTGACGCAGTCTGCTGCATATAATTCCGCGGTAGAACCTTCCGAGTGCGTGATATCCGCCAAGAACAGTCAGCAATCCATGCTCTATCTGCTGCAGAATGTCGTTTTTGCCATCAGGCTGGTGTATTTCTACTATCTGACGCTCCTGGTCGATGGTTGTCGCATCAAGATCAACATTAAATTCCTCGAAAGCAAGTGACAGAATGTATGCTTCACCCGCCTGCGATTCAATTCTCAGATCAAAGTCGCCTGCATCATGCCAGCCGCCCTTGTTAAGTCCGGGAACCGCATCTCCCGGCTTATATTTTGTCAGCGTATCCGCGCCCTGGAAGTAAGCGTCAAAGTGATTAAAGGCGGTCCTTGCCATCCTTGCGTCATCCTTGTGGCAAAGGCCGTGCCATACACGATATTTCTCGTTTACGCGCATGTGGCACATCTGTACGGGAAGGAAATACTCGAGTACAGGCTGCCAAACGCCGCGATCGTAAATGTCACGCGCAATACGGAAATAATCAGAACGGCTGTCCCCGTAGCTTACGCGGTACATCCCCTCTTCCTTAACATCCGAAAAGTCCAGAACAAGATAAGAAAACCTGAGAAAACTACCCCCTTTTGCAGGCTTAATTGATCTGATCTTTTCCTCGCCGCCTTCAGTGAGCCTGTACAGACAGCCTTCCTTAGGTTCAAGGTATTTATCCCTCTCATCAAGCTCTACAACGGCGTATTTGCGCTGTCCGGGATGGAATCCGACCTGTGAAACCTGTACAACAGGCGTATATCTCCAGTCCGGCACGGAATTCGGAGTGATCTTTAACCGTAGCACTGTGCCCTTTCGTCCTGCCTGTACCTCGCTGCTTATGACAAACCAGCCGTTATTATGGTTCAATCTTCCATCGTAAAGCTTAAGGCATGTGTCGTCTGAAAGACACTCTATGCGCATCTTCATATAAGGATCATCGGGACAAAGAACAAAGACCTTTCCCGAAGCGTATTCAAGGGTTATCATGTCATCAGCGATTATCGGATTATACTCTGAAGGCACATTGTCATCCGAATATCCCGGATCGCCTTTGCGCGGAACCCCGGCAAGAAGCTCTCTGTCTGCAGGGAATCTTACGTTTTCGGGATTAACGGCATGATGTCCGGAATACCTGAAATTTGAAGGCATCATCTTTACGGGCCCGTTGACCTGACGCGGAAAAATGCCGCTTTTCCCGTCCATAAGATAAGGCTTTCCAAAAAGCCCGCCCGGGAAAAGTTCTATATTAAAGCTTGCTTTACCTGCAAAAAGGCTCGGGATCTCGGAATCAAGATCAAGCGTAACTATAACAGAATCCTCTAAACCCTGCACCTTTATCTGATACTTAAGGTCGATATCGGGATAGATCATCGGATTTAAGCCTGTAAGATTCCCGTCTTCGTTAGGATATTTAAGTGTAACGCTTACAGTATTTGATGCCGTATCCATCTGCCTGTCAAGCTGTTTTGGGACAGGCTGCCACTGGCCCGGAGTCTGCTCAAACCGAAGATCGCCGTTTGTTGCGATCCGCTTTCCGTGCATTATCACACCGATCCCGGACTGGTGTCCTGCCGGATAAATATCATCAAATACCATGACATTTACGCCGCCATTTACAAAGTAGCCTTTATCAGCATTAAGGATCATCTTTACAGCCTCCTCTTGAGGTCAGATTTAGACTTCGGTTAAGCACAGAGTAATTCAATTATTATGTTTTTGCAAGCTTTTATTTTTTAATATTGAAAAATTTAATTATTTATAGTTTCATTTTTTCCTGAGAACATGTTATAATAAATATGCTTTTGTATATTTTTTACGGAAACTGATATTTTTTAGATAAACAGGCAGGGGGAACAAGAAATGAAAAAGATCAAGATCACAGCTATCATCCTTGTAATAGCTTTGCTTTCTTCAGCTTGCAGCTTTCACCAGCGAAGCACGGCCACACCCATAAACGAGCCTGTAAATGAGGTAACGCTGTCTCCTGCTCTATCTGCAACCCCAACAAATTCCGTTAATGATAATCTTTCTCCGACAGGTACGATATCGTCGGTTACTGAACCTACTTCGTCGTTGAGCAATACCCCCATCCCCACAGAAGCGCCTACCGTTACACCAGTTCCTACGGATGAAGTAACACCGACTGATTTCGCCACTCCTACAGATGCTCCTTCTGTAACACCCACAGAAGAAACAACACCTGTACCGACACAGGCACCCGGCACGGATCCGACAAGTACTCCGACACAGGTGCCAACAAAGGCAACCACAAGTACTCCGACACAGGCCCCTACAAAAGCTCCTACAAGTACTCCGACACAGGTGCCCACAAAAGCTCCTACAAGTACTCCGACGCAGGCACCAACAAAAGCGCCGACGAGTACTCCGACGCAGACACCGACTAAAGCGCCGACGAGTACTCCGACGCAGGTACCGACTAAAGTGCCGACGAGTACTCCTACCCAAACCCCGACAAATTCCCCTACCGTAACGCCCATAAAGGTTCCGAAACCCACCGCAACACCAACACCCACACCCGATCCAAATAAAGAAATACGCGGATATATCAACACGGCCTTTACCGAAATGAAACTTAAAAGTTCGGATTCCATGGTTGAAAAAGTCCGCAAAGTCCACGACTGGATGGTATTTAACTTCAGTTATGATTATCTTTGGTATGATTGGGATAAAGGCGTAAGTATGTCAGATGCGCAGATCGCCGAGGCGAAAACTCATATACCTTCGAAAGCATATTGGGTATTCGAAAACAGACTTGCAATATGCAGCGGTTATTCTGCTGTATTTAAAGCCTTTATGGATGAACTTGGTTTTGAATGCATTACCGTGAGCAGTAAGGAAATGAACCATGCCTGGAATATGATCAAAATGGACGACGGAAACTGGTATCATGTAGATGTTACATGGGATGATCCCGTAAATAGTAACGAACGTCTGTATCAGTGGGTATTAGGAAAATACAGATCATCTCATTTGCTTCGTAATGATTCCGGGATAACTTCCGAGCGGCACTATGGCTGGACTGCTTCCGCGCCCAAAGCAACCGGTACAAAATATGAAAACGAAGTCTATCATAAGCTTTCGTATGACAGAAGCCCGGATGATGAATTCTACGAAAGCGGAAGGATCAAAAAAGCAAAAAGGATTTATTCAAGTCTTAGCATTCCGGCCATTCTTGAGTTCTATGAATCAGGAATAATTGCAAAAGAAACGATCCAATACGATAGCGGAAACACCAAGGTCAAAGAATATAACTCTTTGGGTGTAATCGCAAAAGAAACGATCCAATACGATAACGGAAACACCAAGGTCACAGAATATAACTCTTTGGGCGAAAAGACCAAAGTAACCGAGACAAATACGGTATATACAGCTATTACTGAATATAATTCTGCCGGAAAAATCATAAAATCCACTTATGAGTATGACAATGGCTCAAAAAACGTAACCACATATAAATATAATAATGCGGGGCTGTTGACAAGGACCATTACCGAAACATCTGTTAATACTACTATAAGTGATTATGATTCTGCGGAAAAAAAGATAAAGGAAACAGTTGAATACAAAAATGGTTCTAAATCCGTTTCCGAGTATAACAGTGACGGTAAGCAGATAAGCTATGTCTCTTACGATTCGAATGGAAATTTTAATGGTAAAACGATATGGGAATATGATAAAAACGGAAAAATAATCAGAGACACATTTTTTAATCCAAACGGACAAAAAAACGTTTCTGAATATAATTCCGACGGCCAGCAGATTAAGTCGTTCTACTACAATTCTGACGGGACGATTGATTCGGAAACTGAATACAATCCTTCTACCGGCTATCCTGTAAAAAGAACATATTATTATAATGATGGCAGAAAAAGAGTTGAGGAATACGACGGAACATCTTACACTCCCATAAAAGAAACTTATTATGATAAAAACGGCAAACCTTATATCCCGTAAGGAACTTGAACGTCAGATTGCAACAAAAATGGCAGCCACTTGATTGTGACTGCCATTTTTTTGATCACACTGTTATCAGAACAAACCTACAATATCTCCGTTCTCGTCTACGTCGATATTCTCTGCTGCGGGAACCTTAGGCAGACCGGGCATCGTAACGATGGTGCCTGTGATCGCTACAACAAAGCCTGCGCCTGCAGATACGTAGATATCACGTATATTTACGTTGAATCCTGTGGGCCTGCCAAGCTTTGTGGCGTCATCAGAAAGCGAGTACTGGTTCTTTGCCATGCAGACAGGCATATTGCCGAATCCAAGCTTCTCAAGCTCGTTCATTGTCTTCTCTGCTTCCTTGTCGAAGGTTACGCCGTCTGCGCCATAGATCTCTTTTGCGATGGTCTCGATCTTCTTGCGGAGAGGAAGATCAAGCTCGTAGATAGGTTTGAAGCTGTTCGGCTTTTCAATAGCTGCGAGCACTTCTTTTGCAAGCTCTATGCCGCCTTCGCCGCCTTTTGCCCAAACCTCTGCGAGTGCAAAGTTGCAGCCGAGCTTTCTGCAGTGATCCTCAAGGTAATTGAGTTCTGCGTCTGTATCTTCCGTACGTCTGTTGATCGCAACAACGATGGGAAGGCCGTATTTGTGCAGGTTTTCGATGTGCTTGTCGAGGTTTACGATACCCTTTTCAAGCGCTTCGAGATTTTCTGTCGTAAGCTCTGTCTTTGCTGCGCCGCCGTTGTATTTAAGAGCACGTACTGTAGCAGTAAGAACAACTGCCGAAGGCTTTAAGCCTGCCATACGGCACTTGATATCAAGGAACTTCTCCGCTCCAAGATCCGCACCGAATCCGGCTTCAGTAACAACTACATCCGCAAGTTTAAGAGCTGTCTTTGTAGCGCGGATACTGTTGCAGCCGTGAGCGATATTAGCGAAAGGACCGCCGTGAACGATGGCCGGTGTATGCTCAATTGTCTGGATAAGGTTGGGCTTGATTGCTTCTTTAAGAAGAGCTGCCATTGAGCCGACTGCATTGAGCTGCGCTGCCGTGACAGGCTTTCCTTCGTAGTCGTAAGCAACGATTATGCGTGAAAGGCGCTTCTTTAAGTCGTCCATATCTGCCGCAAGGCAAAGGATAGCCATTATCTCCGATGCAACCGTGATTATGAAGTGATCTTCGCGTGTTACGCCGTCTGCTTCTCTTCCGAGTCCGATGATGATATTGCGGAGCTCTCTGTCGTTAATATCCATGCAGCGCTTCCAGACGATCTTCTTTGTGTTGATGTTAAGAGCATTGCCCTGCTTGATGTGATTGTCAAGCATTGCTGCAAGAAGGTTGTTTGCTGCGGTTATTGCGTGGAAGTCACCGGTAAAGTGCAGGTTCAGCTCATCCATGGGGATTACCTGCGCATAACCGCCGCCTGCAGCACCGCCTTTAAGGCCAAAGCACGGTCCGAGCGAAGGCTCGCGCAGCGCTATAACGGACTTTACATTAAGCTTGTCAAGCGCTTCTCCGAGACCTACCGTGATAGTGGTCTTGCCTTCACCCATGGGTGTGGGATTGATGGCTGTAACAAGAACAAGCTTTCCGTCGGGATTATCCTTTACCCTGTCCCAGAGCTCATCGGAAAGCTTCGCTTTGTTGCGCCCATACATTAAGAGCTCATCTTCGGTGATGCCAAGCTTGGCTGCAACATCACGAATATGAGCCGGTTTAGTCTCTCTTGCAATTTCGATGTCTGATTTCATATTCTCGTATCTCCTTGTACGGGATTAATATTAAAGTGTTCTAAAGCGGGAAGCTGTTTTCACCGGCCGATTACCGATCTTATGTAAGACAGATACTCGGCTACGATATCGATATCCGATACCTTGTAAAGCATCCTTGCCCCAACAACATCTTCTATCTCATTAAATATTAAATTGTCCTTTTCGTCAAGTAGAAAATCAATTCCGACAAGATTAAAATCAAGTTTGTTAATAATACACATAACAAGGTCTTTTTCATGGGGTTTTAATGTATAAAGTGACACATTGCCGCCAAGTGAGAAATTGGCCCTGAAATCGTCATCGGATTCTCTTAAAACGCAAGCCAGGATGCGATTTCCGAGGCAGTATACGCGAAGATCCCTTGCCCTGTTGCCTATACGCTCCTGAACCACAACATCTTCGCCATGGACAAGATTGATGATCCTTTCGATATCACCGTCAAAAAGCGCGACTTCTGCACCGCCGTGTCCGGAAACGCTCTTTACTACTTTCCCCTTTTCACATGTGGCAAGATAACCTGCAAGATCCCTGTTCTTTACAAAAACAGAATCGGGCATTGGGATCCCGGCATTTGAAAGATACGCGTATGTATAAGCCTTGTTATTGCATATCCTTGAAACAAAAGAAGAATTAAAGCATCTAACACCGCAAAGCTCGAGATGCTTTGAAAGGTCGGGGTCTATTGTGCGAACCACTGCAAAAGCTGGAAGCTCTTCGGGACCGTAAACAAAAGGTTTTCCATCCTTTACTCCGCATAAAAGCTCGGATACGAGCACAAGCCTGCACTCAAAGCCAAACTCCGGTGCAAGCCATATATAAGTTTCGATATAGGCTTTGTTCTTTAAGGTATCTTCTTTGCGGTATATAAGCCAGAATTTCATGTAAAGCCTCACTTTTTTCTTTTGCGGACAGACTTTCCGATATGCTCCATTATCGCCTCCGCAACATTAACTCCCGTACATTCAAGGATATTCTTAAAATGCGCGTTGGAATTGACTTCGCAGATCACGGGACCTTCTTTGCCGTATATTATATCAACGCCGCCAAACGACAGCCCGAGTGCCTTGCAGGCCTTTAATGCCATCCTCTTCTCTTCTGCGGTCGGTTCATAAGCTTTCATCTTTCCGCCAATGGTCACATTTGCACGGAAATCCGTATCCGAATGTCTTGCCATTGAGCATACGACTTTGTTCCCGACCACCTGCACGCGTATATCGTTTCCGGCGCGCTCGCTTAAAAACTCCTGGAAAAGGCAGGGCTTCGGAGATATCTCTTTAAGTCTTTCAACAATCTCTTCCCGTGTATTTGCAAGATAGACCTGCATCCCGAAAGAGCCGTAATTTTCTTTTATCACAAGCGGAAGTCCAAGCCTGGCTGTAACCCTGTCAACAAAAGAAAGATCGGTATATCCTACCGTATCAAAGGTAAAGGGAGCAAGGACAGTCTTTGGAAGCGGAAGCCCGCTGTCTTTTAACGCAAGAAAGGTCTTGCCCTTATCATCACAGAGAGCAATCGACTTTGCGCTGTTAAACACGGGTATCCCAAGACTTTCAAGGTACGACGCGAGAAGCACGTCTTTGTCCCAGAAAAGGACGAAATCCGGCTTGCGTCTGAGCTTCATCCCCGCGAGCAGCTCTGCGTTGGAAAAGCTTTTAAGCCTTATCCCTGCCTTCTTTGCCGCAGCTTCAAACATTTCCTGAAGTTCGGTAAACTTCTTTGTGCGCATAAAAGCGTTCGTAACAAGCCAGCCCGAAAGAAAGCTTCCGGGCTGTTTTGTTGTTTTACTTTTTGTAGTTTGATGCAAATTCATCGAATTGTTCCTTTGTCATGAGTATCTCACGGGATTTGGTGCCGTTTTCGGGACCAAGAACACCCATATCCGTCAGAGTATCCACTATCCTTGCTGCCCTGTTGAAACCGATCCTGTAAACACGCTGGAGCATACCTATAGACGCTTTCTGTTTTTCGATTATAAGCCTTGCGGCCTCAAACAGGTATTCATCCTCATCGGTACCGGAAGCCTCCTGTCCGTCGGGCTGTGCGCTCTGGCTCACGGATTTTCCGCCGGAGATATTCATTGAATTGATGGTTGAAGATACCTCTTCACTGTATTCCGCAACCGCGTTTTCGTCTTTGATAAACTCAACGACACGCTCTACTTCACCATCCGAAACAAAGGCGCCCTGGACACGCACGGGCTTAGGAAGGTTCATGGGTGAGAACAGCATATCACCTTTTCCGAGAAGCTTTTCCGCACCGCCCTGATCAAGGATCGTCCTCGAATCAATGCTTGAAGTAACTGCAAGCGCGATACGTGAAGGCATATTTGCCTTGATAAGACCTGTAATGACATTGACTGAAGGTCTCTGCGTTGCGATGACAAGATGCATTCCTGCGGCGCGCGCAAGCTGTGACAGACGTATGATTGAATTTTCAACCTCGCCCGGAGCAACCATCATAAGATCAGCAAGCTCGTCCACTATGATGACAACCTGAGGCATTTTGTCGAATTTCTTGGGATCTTCCTCAAGCAAAGCCTTATTTTGCGGCTTCTTCTTTTCAGCCTCGACATAGGCGTTATAGCCCTTCAGGTCGCGGACATGGGCCTCGGCAAACTTCTGGTAACGGTTCGTCATCTCAAGAACGGCCCAGTTAAGCGAAGCAGCGGCTTTCTTCGGGTCTGTAACAACAGGGATCAAAAGATGCGGGATCCCGTTGTAAACACCGAGTTCGACCATCTTTGGATCGATCATTATAAGCCTTATATCTTCGGGTTTATATTTATACAGTATGCTCATGATGAGCGTATTTATGCAGACGGATTTACCGGAACCGGTCGCACCTGCGATAAGAAGGTGAGGCATTTTGGAGATATCCGTGACTATGCAGTCTCCGGAGATATCCTTGCCGACTGCAAATGTGATTCCTGAAGCCTGCTTCTTGAATTCCGGACTTTCAATAAGCTCACGGATCGAAACGGTGCTGTTCTCCTTGTTTGGAACCTCTATGCCTATTGCTGCCTTTCCGGGGATGGGTGCTTCTATACGGATATCCGAAGCTGCAAGATTAAGCTTGATATCATTTTCAAGCTTTGTGATGCTCGCAACCTTAACGCCCTGTTCGGGGGAAAGTTCGTATCTTGTGACTGTCGGACCGCAGCTTACATTAAGGAGCTTCACATGGACGCCAAAGCTTTCGAGAGTGCTTGTAAGCGTTTCCGCATTCTTTTCGATCTCCTTCTTTGAGACTGCGCCGTTCTTTGATTTTGCCTCGTTAAGAAGTGTTACGGGCGGGAAAACGTATTTTGCCTTAAGCTCCGCCTGTGAAGAAAGACTTGCGTCGATCTGCGCTGCGGTTTCGGCATTAAGTTTCGGGTCTGATTCTTCGCGCTTTTTCTCAATCTGATGTGGCGGAACATCCGCAGATGCGTCGGGAACCTTGTTTGTTTCGACACGTTCCCTGATATCAGTGCCCGCAAATTCAGCCTGTTCGGAAGGAGTACGCACCGTTCCCTTTCGTTCAGGCGTCATCTCAAACATGTCTGTCGGTGCGGGTACCGGATCTTCTTCAACATTTCCCTTGATAGTGAACTTGGGGAAAGTATCCGCAGCCTTTTTGAAAGCGTCTGACTTTTCTGCGGGAGCCTTTTCCTGCTCTGCAGGGATTTCGTTTTCAAGCTTCCGGCCTTTGTTCTTAAGTTCAAGGTCTTCTGCAAAGTGTATATGAGGGTTGTTTGTGATATCCGAATAATCCTCGGGATCCCTGTGTTTTTCATTCTTTCCGCCGTGCAGATTCGAGCCCAGATCCATTATCTTTTCGATAAAGGTCTTGTCTTCTTTTTCTTCGGGTTCCGGAACGCCTTCATTCATCTCATCAAGAGTGACTATCTGGATGCCGCGTCTGCGGTCATCTTCAAATTCCTGCTGTTCTATATCGTAATATTCGCTTTTTGCTTTGATAAGATCGCGGGTACGTTTGTATTTTTCTTTTCCGGCACGTGTGACCATCTCAAAGATGGCCTTTCCTGTAAGAATGATCAGGAAAATGATCATAAAAGCGATGATAATGCAATATGTCGCAACAGTATCAAAAGCGCGCGTAAACGGAACAGCGATAAGTGCGCCGAGTACGCCGCCGCCGCTCTTTGTATCTGCGCAATGCTTATAATAATCAAGGATCTTCATGCCTTCCGGCAGTCCGAAGATCATCTGTAACAAGGCTGTAAAAAGGAAAAGAAAAGCAATTCCCGCAAGCATCTTGTGGCTTGCGACCTTGTTGCCGTGATTAGAAAGGGCAAATGCGACGAAGAAAAACAGAAGGAGCGGGAAAATGAAGCCAAGCGCACCCATTACACCGAAAAGCACACGATTGATGAACTCTCCGACCGGGCCGCCGAGGCCAAAGAACGTAAGTGTCAAAAGTACCGAAACAAGAGCCGTAACGGTAAGGATTATTTCGTTCCTTACCGACTGCTCTTCTTTCGTAAGTACTCTTTTTTCTTTTGTTTCAAGTTCAAGGTCAAGTTCTTCCTGTTCGTATTTTTCTTTACGGGAAGAGCCGGCCCTTGTTTTTGCGGAAGTCTCTCCTCTCTTTGTCTGAGGAGTTTTTCTGCCGGAGCCCTTGTCTGCGGTCACGTTTTTCGGAACGGTTCTTTTTGTACCGCTTTTGGCTGTACCCTCGGACTTTTGCCGGGTTCCGGTCTTTTTGTTTTTACTGTCATTAGGTCTTGAACTCATTTTTCCTCTTGAACTTCATCATCGGAAACGGATACTTCGCTTGAGACCTCGGGACGCAGAATGTCGCATCTGCCGTACAGCTCGGTAACCCTCCTTACTTGTTTTATAAGTTCATCGGTAAAGAAGTCCTTGGAACAGCGCCATTTCCAGTTGTCACCAAGCGTGGAAGGCGTATTGCAGCGTGCTTCGTTGCCAAGAGCAAGATAATCCTGTATAGGGATTATCGCCATGTCGGCAGGACAAAGCATTGCAGTCCTGATGAGCCTTGTGCTGATGCGCCCGTCATACCGGGGCTCATAAGCCAGATATTCGTTTACGATAGCTTTTTCTTTTTCTGTGAGGCTCCAGTACCAGCCTTCTGTTGTGGCATTATCATGGGTACCGGTGTATACGACACAGTTATTTGTATAATTATGCGGAAGATATCCGCTTGTGCCCGATTCGTCAAAAGCAAACTGAAGTACCTTCATGCCGGGATACCCGGATTCATTCAGCAGGTCGATCACGCTCTGGGTAAGGAAACCGAGATCTTCGGCGATAATGTTCACATCACCGAGAACCTCGCGAAGCTTATAAAACAGCTTCATTCCGGGGCCTTTTTCCCAGCGGCCTATCTTTGCATTTTCGGCATCGGCGGGAATACTGTAATATTCGTCAAATCCCCTGAAATGGTCGATCCTTACGATATCGTAGAGCCTTAAGCAATTGCGGATACGGGAGATCCACCAGCCGTAGCCTGTGTTCTCGTGATATTCCCAGTTGTAAAGGGGGTTGCCCCAAAGCTGTCCAAGCTCTGTAAACGCATCCGGCGGGCAGCCCGCAACACGTGTGGGCTCACCGTTCTCGTCCATCTGGAAGAGCGCGGGTTCGGCCCAGGCATCCGCACTGTCAAGCGCAACATAGATCGGAAGGTCGCCGATTATATAGATACCGTTTTCGTTTGCGTATTTTTTAAGCTTGTCCCATTGCTTAAAGAATTCATACTGCTGGAACTGATAGAAGCAGAATTCCTCATGAAGCTCATTTTTATATCTTTCAACTGTATCATGATGGTGGAGGCGGATATCGTCTTCCCATTCGCGCCAGCACACAGAGCCCTTGCTGTCCTTGATCGCCATATAGAGTGCGTAATTGTCAAGCCAGAAAGCCTGTTCCGAACAGAACTGAAGATATTCGGGACATTCTTTTGTCTTAAAGCGCTCATGCGCAAGCTTCAGAAGCTTAAAGCGGGATTTGTATATCTTTTCGTATTCGACATAATTCGGATGCGAAACAAAATCAAAAGAATCGCATTCTTTCTTTGTAAGAAGCTCTTCTTCGATAAGAGTCTCGGGATCTATAAAATACGGATTGCCTGCAAATGTTGAAAAAGACTGGTACGGCGAATCTCCGTAGCCTGTAGGGCCAAGAGGCAGTATCTGCCAGTAAGTCTGACCGCTTTCTTTCAGTTTGTCGACAAAGTCGTATGCTTCTTTTGAAAAGCATCCTATGCCGTATTCCGACGGCAGGGATGAGATCGGCATCAAAATGCCTGCAGCCCTTTTGCGTATTCCCACGTTTTTACCTCTCATTTCCGATCGCTTTGATCTACGGTATTATCCCGATACGATGTCCATCGGTTTAATTACTGCTATATTAATATTATCGTAAGCAGACCAAAAATCAAGAGACTGTGACTGTTATATAAAAATAAATTACTTAATCGTTTAAGTATATCTTGTCCGGAGCGAAATACGATCTTACATCCCAAAAAGTTCTTTTATCTTTTCCGTGATATTCTTTTGCTTTTTCCCGACTATACATGCGGAAAGCCTGTCTGTATCAAGATATTTCCGGGCATAATCCGTAACATCATCCACTGAAACGGAATTAAGGAGATCTGTCTGCTCTTCAATGCTTATGAGCCTGCCGTAAGCAAGAAGCTGCCTGGCGTTAAGCGACATCCTGTCTCCTGTGCCCTCGCTGCCCATTATAAGCTCTATCACAGCCTGCTCCCTGCAGTAACGGATCTGTTCCGGATCAAACCCCTTCTTCTTGATATTGTCCGCTATTTTGATGATTTCGTCAACAGTTTTTACTGCATCTTTTTCATCTACGGTAACATCGATCTGTGTAAGACCGCATGTCTTAAAGGTGCTGTTGTAGGAATATACCGAATAAGCAAGACCAAGCTCGTCACGGATATTTCTGAAAAGCAGTGAATTGTTGCTGCCGCCGAATGCCGAATGAAAAACCGCTGCTGCGTATTGCTCGGGAGAATCGGCAGGGATCGCCGGGAATGCAAGGTTGATGTGATAAAGGTCAATTCGCTTGTTTACGCCGGTGATGCATCTTGTGTATACGGGTCTTGTAAGCATCGGTATGCTGCTTTTGCCCGCAGGGATATCGCCGAATTCTTTTTCAAGAAGATCAAGGATATCTTCATCGAAATTACCGGCTACCGAGATTATCATGTTTTCCGCAGTATAGAAACGGTCCCTGAAGGAAATAAGATCCTCTTTGGTAATGCCGTTTACTGCTGCCGTTTCTCCGGAGATGATATATCCAAGAGGATGATCTGCAAAGACCGCTTCCTGCAGCCTGTCGTGAACGATATCTTCCGGCGAATCCTCGTACATTGCGATCTCTTCGCAAACTATCTGCTTTTCCTTTTCGAGTTCCTTTTCATCGAATACCGAATTTTTCAGCATGTCCGAGAAAAGCTCGAACATTCTCTTTAGCATCGAACCAAGCGTAGTTCCGTAATAAACGGTGAACTCCTTGCTTGTATATGCATTGATGTCATCCCCGAGCCTTACTGTCTCGTCTGCAATGTCCGCGGCCGTTCTCGTTTTGGTCCCTTTGAACACCATATGCTCGAACATGTGCGATATTCCATTGTTTGATGCATTTTCAAAGGCTGAACCGGCATTGACGAAAATCCCGCAGGATGCGGTACGGAAGTACGGAAGACGCTCTGTTACAACTGTTATTCCGTTTTTAAGTTTAGTTACGTTACTCAAATTTACTCCTAAAAAATGCCGCGGTCTTTGGGGCCGCGGCACTTTTGATCATTTTTTACTGGGCATCCTTGATGCTGAAGCTTACTCTGCCCATTCTGTCCTTGCCAAGGCATACAGCCTTAACAACATCACCGAGGGTGAGCACATCTTCAACATGATTTATGCGCTCTTTTGCGATCTTGGAGATGTGTACCATGCCTTCCTTGCCGGGTGCAAACTCGAGGAATGCGCCAAACTCCTTGATGCTTACTACTTTACCTTCGTAAACCTTGCCCTCTTCAAATTCGGAAACAATGGTCTCGATAAGCTTAACTGCCTTCTGCATTGCATCTGCGTCCGTACCGCATACGGAAACGGCACCGTCGTCGGTGATATCGATCTTGACACCGGTCTGATCGATGATAGCGTTGATAGTCTTACCGCGCTGGCCGACAACTTCACCGATCTTAGAAGGATCGATCTGGATCTGGATGATCTTCGGTGCGTACTTGCTTACTTCCTTACGAGGCTCAGCAATAACGGGCTTCATGCATGTATCCATGATGAAAAGCCTTGCTTCGCGGCAGCGTGCGATAGCACCCTCTACGATCTGACGGGTAAGGCCGTGGATCTTGATATCCATCTGGATAGCGGTGATACCCTCTGTTGTACCGGTTACCTTGAAGTCCATATCTCCGAAGAAGTCTTCAAGACCCTGGATATCGGTAAGAAGTACGAAATCATCATCTGTCTCGCCTGTTACAAGACCGCAGGAAATACCTGCAACCATGCGCTTTATCGGAACGCCGGCAGCCATAAGTGACATACAGGATGCACATGTAGATGCCATTGAAGTCGAACCGTTTGACTCGAAGGTTTCGGATACGCAGCGGATAGCGTAAGGAAACTCTTCTTCGGAAGGAAGTACCGGAATGAGCGCTCTTTCAGCAAGTGCGCCATGGCCGATCTCACGGCGTCCGGGACCTCTTGAAACCTTTGTCTCGCCTACAGAGTATGCAGGGAAGTTGTAGTGGTGCATATAGCGCTTTGAAAGCTCGTTTTCATCGAGACCGTCAAGCTTCTGCTGCTCAGAAAGAGGAGCAAGGGTACAGATATCGCAGATCTGTGTCTGTCCGCGGGTGAACATTGCGGAACCGTGTACTCTCGGGATAAGATCCACTTCTGCTGCAAGAGGACGGATCTGGGTGATCTCACGGCCGTCGGGACGCTTGTGATCTTTAAGGATCATCTTTCTTACAGTCTTTTTCTCGTACTGGTAGATAGCCTCACCAAGGATCGCAAGCCACTCTTCGTTATCCGCAAATGCAGCTTCGAGCTCTTCTGTGATAGCCTTGATGTTTGCTTCCCTCTTCTGCTTTTCGTCGGTGAACACAGCTTCTTCCATTCTTTCGGAAGGAACAAGTTCTTTGATCTTTGCAAACATTTCCTCGGGGATAGCGCAGCTTGTGTATTCGTGCTTCGGCTTTCCTACCTCTGCAACGATCTTGTCGATGAAATCGATAATTGTCTGGTTTATATCATGGGCCTTATAGATAGCCTCGATCATCTTGGCTTCGGGGATCTCGTTGGCGCCGGCTTCGATCATGATTACCTTCTCGCGTGTTGAAGCAACGGTAAGGTTAAGATCGCCGTTCTTCCACTGCTCCTGTGAAGGGTTGATGATGAATTCGCCGTTGATCATGCCTACCTGTGTCATTGCGCAGGGGCCGGCAAACGGGATATCCGAAATGCAGGTTGCGATAGATGCGCCGAGCATTGCAAGAACTTCGGGCCTGCAGTCGGGATCTACGGAAAGTACAAGGTTGTTTAAGGTAACGTCGTTACGGTAATCCTTCGGGAACAGAGGACGCATGGGACGGTCGATAACGCGGCTTGTAAGGATCGCGTTTTCGGTAGGTTTGCCCTCACGCTTTGTGAAACCTCCGGGGATCTTGCCTACTGCGTAAAGCTTCTCTTCGAATTCCACGCTTAAGGGGAAGAAGTCGATACCGTCGCGGGGTTTGTCAGATGCTGTTGCTGTTGAAAGCACGGTGGTGTCACCGTAGTGCATTAATGCTGCGCCGTTCGCCTGGGCAGCTACTCTGCCGACATCTACTGTTAATGTTCTGCCGGCAAGCTCCATACTAAAGCTTTTTTTCATGATTTTTTCTCCTTTTTTTCATTCCGAAATATTTTAACATAGTACGGAGGAAAATGCAAACATATATTTTTAAGCAAATTTAGAGTATTTTTAAGCAAATTTAGAGTCGGGCTGCCTGTAACTGATTCAAAGGCAGCCCGACCGTAAATAACAGCTTACTTCTTTTTCTTCTTCTGATACCTCTTCACAAGCAGGAAGCAAAGACCAAAAAGCAATATTGTACCCGCAACAACAGCAATGATTATCGGAACGGTCTTGTCGCGTTCCGGTGCATCGGGCTCGGGAATGGCTCCCGTCGGAGGATCTGTGGGAGTAACTACCGGTTCATCCGTCGGTGTCTGTTCCGTTTTATCGGCAGGGATCGTAAGCCCCGGCTCATCCTTGGTACCGTCAAAGGCGGCCCCTGCATTTTCAACCTTCGAACCTTCTTTGAACTCAAGAAGTCCGTTCATGTTGATACTGCCGTTTGCATTTCTTGTGGGAATTATCTTCAGGTCGGTGCTTGCAAAGATTGAATACGTAAGCTCTTTTCCTTCGGAATTTGCGCACTTTGAACCTGTCCAAAGATAGTTGGATGCAGAAGCAAGCTCCTGCTCCTTAGTGTTATCGGCGCTTCCGTTCTTCATCGAGATAACACCGGAAAGTTCGAAATTACGGGCAGCTTCGCCTTTGCCGTAAAGTGCGATGCCGTTTGCCGAGTTTCCATAGGAAATGCAGTTGTAAACCCTGCAGGAAGGGTTGCTGTTGCTTGTGATGCCGACATTCCTGTTGCCGTAAGCAATTGAATCCTTTAATACATGCTCTACGGAAATGCCGTCTCCGCCAAGCTTGAAGCCGTTTCCGTCACCGTAGCCCCTGCCGTCCGACAGGAATCCGTTATTGAAAGCGACACATTTCTCGATAGTCACGGCGCCGATCGGACCAGTCTCTACTTTAGCATAAAGATCCCATCCGTCATCGATATTGTTGTAGGAAATACAGCCGATAAAGCGGTTTCCTTCACCAACAGAAAGCTTTGCGGCAAAACCGTCCGCATTGTTAAATGCAGAATCGGCATTGTCATGCGAAGTACAGTCAATGACAGTGTTGTTCTTTGGCCACTCGGCTTTCGGATCGTTTGACGAACCGCTTATCTGGAAGCCTGTATCACCGTTATTGTAGGTGTTGATATTTCTTGCAACGCAGTTGCTGCCGGCAAGCTGGAAGCCTTTGAGGTTATCCCTTGTGTTGCATACATCAAAACCTTCGAAATACCAGTAATGACCCCAGTTCACAAAACCTCCTTCCGGAGAGTTCGAGAAATCGAACACAGGGTGTGCGCCTTCATCGGCAACCATGTATTTCATGGCATCGGCGGTACCGTTGTTGCCCTTTACGATCTTGATCTGGTACTTCATATCGTAGGTTCCGTCAAGAAGAACGATCTTCTGTCCGGGAAGTACAAAGGATATCGCTACGAAGATATCGGTCGGATCCTCTCTTGTACCGGCTCCGGAGCCTTTTGCCCCGGGAGCGACATAAAAGACATCATTAGGATATTTCCGTACATTAACGAGAATGCTCTTTGATATCGAAAAATACGTTGACGGCTGCTCTCCGAGCTCGTTTACATAGCCTTCTTTTGCGGCAAAGTTTATGATCAGATTGTTTGATCCTTCAGCAATGGGCACAACAACTTCAAATATCTCGTTTGCTTTGCATTCGAGGTTCTCCGCAAGTTTCTTGCCCATGGCGTTTGTAACATAAGCAGTACCGTCAGCATTTGCACGGAATCTTAAGGTGTAATCGGTAGTTCCGCTTGTGTCGGATGAAACTATCGTAACACCGACGTTAAACTTTGGATCGGGTTCGGGCTGTGCAGGCGGATCGTTCTTCGGGTCCGAAGTACTGAATTTGACATCCGACACGGTAACATTGCAGCCTCGTGCAACAGCAAATCCGACATATACATGCTCCGGATCGATCACAAGGAGCTTGTCAACGCCGTACAGGATATATTCGTCATTGTTATAAATGCAATGATAGCCTGTATTTGTCTTCTTGATCGTAAGGGTATAGACATCCCCCTTGTTGATGAGGTTTCCGCTCTCATACTGGCACGGAGTAGTTTTGCAGGTGCCTTTTGTGCTCATGGTGCCGTCTGCGATATTTTCTGCGGTAAGACCGTAAGTAAAGCGGACACCGAGACCGTCCTTCATGCTGTATTTGGTACCATCCTGCGTGGATTCAAACTTTGTGGCGATGATCGATGCGGAGTTTGTCTCAAAATTCTTGTTTGAAACGCCGTTTTCTCCGATACTGTCACGGATGACAAGTCCGAAACCTTCCTGACCGTCGGGAGTCGGATTGATGTAATCCACGGTAAAGGTCGCTGTCAGCTCGAAATTCTCGTTTGCCGCATCTATCTGAGTGTAATAATACGAGATACCGTCGTAATATGCGGTAAACTTGCCGCCTTTATCTATTATCTCGCCTGTTGCTTCGTTAAAGGTACAGGATTTGAGTTTGAAGGTAAAAGCATCTTCATTAAGGTCTTCTATAAGGTTTCTGCTTCCGTTTACCGACTGGCCAAAGTACGCAAACGTCCAGGTCCTGTCAAGCCTGTTTCGGACAATCTTTTTAACCGTTGCTGAAATCTTTCTTTCGGGCGTGCCTGTTGCTTTGGCAGTGATCGTAAAATCATATTCTTTATCTACAGTAAGCCCCGTAAGCATAAGTTTTGTTTCTTCTGCGGGGTAAGGCCCTTTTTCAACGGAGTTGCCTCCTTCTTCTGTAAAGGTTATGACATAGTTTTCGGCTTCCGGAACTGTTGCCCATTCGAGCATCACAGACCCACCGCCCATATTTGTTACGGTAAACTTTTCAAAGTCTTTAAGAGGGAGTAAAAAAGAGGCTTTTGCTGAATCAACGGGTGCTTTGTCTTCTTCGCCGTAACGGCCGAGAACAGCTGTAAAGCTGTATTCGCCCGAAGCTTCCGGGACAAAGGATACTTCAGTACTATCGCCTTCGGTAGTCACAGTACGTGTCTCGACAACATTTCCTTCGGAATCCTTCATGTCGACTTTAAGGTAATCGCCGCCGTCATAACCGAGCTTTGCGGAATAAGTAACAATAAGCTTGGTTTTGTCTTGTTTTATCCCTTCGACTTTAGGTGCATTAACACTACCCCACTCAGATCTTTGAGGGATATTTCCGTCGGGGTATTCCGCAACTTTCGCCGAAAACAGGCGGAAGCCTCTGTTGTCGTGGCTTGTGCCTTCCGGAGAACGGAGCATATAAGTGCCTGCGGAAAGATTTAAGAAGCTTACAGCGGTCGGATCAGAGCCCGAAACAACAAATACAGGCTTTTCGTATCCTTGCGGAACGATCTCTTTATTGTCGTCCATCCGTATAAGGATACAGTCAGAATCGTTGGAATTACCGTTGCTCGCAACCTCAAGAAAGAGGTTTGCAGCGCCGGTTACGGTAAACTGAATGCTGCTGCCCTCTCTTTTTGCAAGCTCAATTATAAGAGTGTCGGAGTTTGCACGGATATTCATTCCGACAAATTTAAAATATCCGTTTGTTCCGTAGTTTCCGTCGGCAATACGGTCTTTTTTGCCAAGCGCCGCAAGATTAAGGTCTTCATCGGTTGCTTTAAGCGTATAGATATTTGCATCCGCTTTTGCCCGTAAAGGCACAAAGAACAGAAAGGCCGAAAAGAACGCGGTCAAAATCAGGGCAAAACAGGCTTTTTTAGTGAAGATCTTCATAAACATATCCTTTCCGAATCAAATTCTCCTCTTGGAAATATGCATGTCAAAAATCCATTTCATGTTTTTAAGTTTATCACAGAAAATGCGGTTTGTAAATGCTTACATTTCTAAGAATAAAGATCCAAAGTCTGAGAAAGGGCTGTAAATAACATTAACGGGAATAAAAAAGGACGCGGGATGCGCCGTATGTTTTGACTCTCATTTAGCAAAACACTTAACGAGAACGAGCATCACCCCATCGAGCGAGCTTCTCGCGCAGATGGGAAAAGTGATGCGATGTTCGAGTTTAGTGCCTCAGGGCCGTATCTGCCCTGAGGTCTTTTTGCTTGTCGGAGAGTTAAAACATGCGGCGCATCCCGCGTCCCTCTTTATATTCCGGCATTTGTTATTTCTTGCTGTATGCCTGTTCACAGTAAACACATCTGTAAACGCCCTTTACCGGGTCCGTAAGCTTAAAGCAATGCTCTATCTCCTGCTCTACGCTTGTTATACAGCGCGGATTCTTGCACTTCAGGATGTTTGTGACCTTTTCCGGGTATCTTAAATGTCTCTTTTCAACGATCTTTTCATCTTCAATGATATTTATCGTGATGTTGGGGTTCATAACGGCAAGCATGTCAAGATTAAGCGTCAGCGGTCCTTCGATCTTGATAATATCCTTTTTCCCCATCTTATTGCTCTTTGCGTTCTTGATTATCGCAACCTGCTCATCAAGCTTGTCAAGCTGCAGGTATTCATATATCTTCATGGCGCCGCCTGCCTCGATATGGTCTATGACAACGCCCTGTTTTAATCCGCCTATGTTCAGCATATTACGTATCTCCTCCGATCATTTTTCTGAAAATCCGTGAATAAAAATGTAAAATATAACGGCTAAATGTTTTTATGATTCGGTCTTATGCAAGCCCGAGCAGTTTGAGGATAAGTGCCATCCTCACATATACTCCGTACTGAGCCTGCTTGAAATATACTGCTCTCGGGTCATCGTCGACTTCTGTGGAGATCTCGTTTACTCTTGGCAGGGGATGCATTATGAGCATATCCGGTTTTGCAAATTCGAGCTTCTTCTTATCGAGGATGAAACTGTCTTTTAAGCGGATATAATCCTCTTCGTTGAAAAATCTTTCGCGCTGGACGCGTGTCATGTAGAGAACATCGAGTCCGGGCATGTTTTCTTCAAGTTTCTTTACTTCCCTGTATTCGATATTGCCGGCGTCAAGCACTTCACGCCTCAGGTAATCGGGAATTTTAAGTTCTTCGGGTGAAATGAACACAAACTTTGTGTTTTTGTAGCGAACCATCGCATTTACAAGAGAATGCACGGTCCTGCCGAATTTAAGATCGCCGCAGCAGCCGATGGTAAGCCCTTCGAGAGTCCCTTTAAGAGAACGGATCGTAAGAAGATCCGTAAGAGTCTGCGTCGGATGGTTGTGGCCGCCGTCTCCTGCATTTATTATCGGTATGGATGAAAAACGGGATGCAACCATTGGCGCGCCTTCTTTGGGATGGCGCATTGCACAGATGTCGGCATATCCTGAAACAACACGGATGGTATCGGAAACCGACTCTCCTTTTGCTGCGGATGAAGAATCCGCGGTAGCAAACCCTAAGACATTTCCGCCCAGATTGAGCATTGCTGCTTCAAAGCTAAGGCGTGTCCTTGTGCTTGGTTCATAAAAAAGGGTCGCAAGCTTCTTTCCGTGGCATATCTCGGCATATTTACCGGGATTTGCAACTATGTCGTCCGCAAGATCGAAAAGATCCTTCATTTCGTCAACGGACAGGTCAAGGGGACTGATAATGTGTCTTGGCATAACAATTCCTCCTCTGGTTTTTATAGCCTTTAAGGGCGCTTTCTCGGGGACAAGCCTTTGCGCCCGGCTTTATAGATTCAATTCAGTGCTTTTCGCACTTCGTCCATCATATACAGCGATCCCGTAACAAGTACGATCCCGTCCGGTCCTGCAGACGTCAGTGCCGTTTTTACACCGTTTTGAACACTTTCACACGCAGTAACGGGCTTTCCGTAGCCGTTAAGAAAACCGGCAAGCTCCATTGCGGGAAGCGACCTCTTGTTATTTGCCGTAACGGTTACATATTCAGCGGCAAAAGGATCTATGATGTCATACATCGACTTATAGTCTTTATCGCGCATCACAGCGGTAAGGATAACCGCTTTTTTGCCTTTAAGTACAGGCGCAAGGGATTCGGCAACAGCCTCAAGACACTGCGGATTATGGCCTCCGTCGGCTATTACAAGCGGGTCTTTGTTAAGTATCTCGAATCGTGCAGGCATCGAAAAGCTTTCAAAACCTGCCTTTACTGCTTCATCAGTAATGATGAACCCGCGTTCTTTAAGCTTTTCAACTGCTTCAAGGGCAACAGCTGCATTCCTTGCCTGATAAATGGCAGGAGTGTTTATAGTGATGTCATATTCTTTGCCGTTATCGGTTGTATATGTGATGTTTGCTGACATATCGGAACCGGGGCCGGGCTGAACCTTAAGTCTTGCAAAGTCAGCTATGACAGGTGTGATGTTCTTATCCGTGCAGTTTGCTTTTAACACATTCAGGGCTTCTATGCAGCCTGGGTAAAGCACGACAGCGCTTCCCTTTTTGATTATCCCCGCTTTATGCTCCGTTATCTCTTCCACTGTATTTCCGAGATAATTAACATGGTCAAGACCGATATTCGTTATAACGGACATTTCCGGTGCCTGTATAAAATTCGTTGCGTCTTCTTTTCCGCCCATTCCGGCCTCAAGAACGACTATATCGCAGCCTTTGTCAGCAAAGTATTTAAGGGCGGCGCAGGTATAGAATTCAAATTCCGTAGGTGGCTCAAAGCCCGCAGCACCTGTGTTTTCCTCAATTATCTTTGTAAGTTTTCCGGTTATCTCCTCAAACCTGTTTTCCGAAGCAAGCTTCCCATTTATGTTGAAATACTCGCGCGGAGAATCAAGGTAAGGCGAATTGAAGATACCGACCTTAAGTCCCGAAGCTTTAAGGACTGACGCTATCATATTGGAAATGCTGCCTTTACCGTTAGTACCGGCAACATGGATAAATCTTAAGTTCTGCTCGGGGTTTCCTACAAGGTCCGCAAATGCCCGTACTCTTGTAAGGCCGGGATGTGAACCGGGTTTGATAACCTTCTGAACGGCTTCGTTGACCTTTCCCATATCTTCGTAACCGCGGAATATCCTGCGAAGCTGGGGAATAAGATACCTGCCCATCGCAAGTATCACTATGGGCTGCAGAACGATATTAAGCCCTACCTGCGGGAGCCTTTCAACAAAAGTGGTGATGAACACCTTATGATACATAAAATGCAGTATGACAGAATTTGCAAGAAGGCTGCAGAGTATCTCAACACACAGCACACAGGTAACGGTACGTTTTACATCTATTTTTTTCTTTAAGAAGAAACCGTAAAAGAAGCCTCTGACTATCGCGGATATTGTAAGGAAAGGATTTGCGGCGCCATACCAGATAGTAGCACCGATATAATCGGCAAGACCGCCTGTAAGGGCCGAAAACCAAGGGCCGAATAAGCTTCCGGTAATGGCTCTTGCAACAAATGCAGTGCCAAATCTGGTCGTATCCGTTCCGATACTTACAAAACGCTCAAGTACTATCTCGAGAGCCGTAAGCATGCCGCAGAAAGCAATGATCAGTATGGTATCGTTTGTCTTTTTATTTGTCTTGTTCATAAACGATTTCCTTGTTGCAGACATTTTTCCCTATTATACGCCTTAAGGGTTCCGTAAACAAGTAAAGCTCAAAAAAAAGAGGCACTGATACGTGCCCCTTATGGATTACTTTCTTAAGCCAAGCTTCTCGATAAGACTACGATATGAATCGATATTTGTCTTCTTGAGGTATGCAAGCATGTTACGGCGCTGGCCGACCATCTTTAAAAGACCGCGTCTTGAATGATGGTCTTTGTGGTTGTCCTTTAAGTGCTCGTTAAGCTCGTTGATACGCTCGGTAAGTAAAGCGATCTGAACTTCCGGTGAACCGGTGTCTTCAGGTGTTCTGCCGTATGCGGCAATGATCTCTTTTTTCTTTTCTGTGCTGATCATGTTTATGATCTCCTTTCAATTTCTGCAGCCGTACGCCCCAAACGCGGCCAAAGGTCACAGTGTCCATTGACAGGGCAAGGGGTAAAAGTCTGCCTAAGAGATATTATCATAAGACAGACAAATTGTAAACAACTTTTTATCATTGCGAAGGATAATTAATTTATCCCGGTCTTTACCCGGTAAAGCTTTCGCAAAACCAGTTAAATATCGTCTCTTCCGAGCATTTCGCAGGCTTCTTTTATATGTCCTTCTTTGAGTTCTTCCCTGATCCTTGTACTGCTTATATCCTCTCCGGCATACCTTACTTTGTCTTTTACAACAACTTCGAATCCGTATTTTTTACCGAGATTCTTAAGCATTTCAATATCGCCCCTTCCCTTTTTCCCGAACCGGAAATCGGGGCCGGTGTAAATGCGCTTCATCCCAAGCTTTCTGCAAAGCACAGCCCTTACAAAGCGTTTCGGGCTCATGTTCGCTTCATGCTTTCCGAAACGGTAGACAACGATATAATCGGGATCGTAGGCAGAAAGCAGCTTTAATTTGCGTGCCTCGTCATCTATTGCGGAATCGGCCTCAAGAGGCGTGCCTTTTGCCGCATCAAAAGTAAAGATGACTTTTTTGAGCCTGTCACCTTTTAAGAGCGTCAGCAGCAGGTCATGTCCTTTATGAACACCGTCAAACTTGCCTATCGTGACTGCGCTGCCGGAAATCCTGGTATTTTTTATATCTCTTAAAACGATCATATCTTTCCCGGAAAGACAATATACGGATACATATATTTTGCTCTGTCTTTCAACTCATAAATTGCCCGGAATTCTCCGTCTTTATCATACATCTTGTAAAGGCCCGGAAGGTTTTCGGAAAGAAACAGCTTTCTTGGGATCCTGTTGCCGTTGATGAGCAGGTGGTTCGCCTCGCCTTCGGAGGCTTTCAGGCACGGATGATCATATACCGAATCTGCGGGGATCAGTTTTTCCGCGATCTTCCCTTCGCCTGCAAGGGCAACGGCTTCGTCAAGAGTTACGGATTCTTCTATTCCGAATATCCCGACCCTTGTGCGGCAAAGATCTCCCATACAGGCTCCTGTGCCAAGCTTTTCGCCTATATCAAAGCAAAGGCTCCTGATATAAGTGCCTTTAGAGCATTCGACAAGCAGATGCGCCCGTTTTACAAATCCGTTCTCTTCTACGGTGTCTTTGATATCAAGCCTGCTTATTGTTATCTCTTTGGCTTCACGCTCAACGGTCATGCCTTTTCTTGCAAGATCGTAAAGGCGCTCCCCATCCTTCCACTTGGCGGAAAACATGGGCGGTACCTGCATTATCGTGCCACGGAAATGCAAAAGCGCGTTTTCAAGCTCACTTCGTGTAACAAAAGACGGCATACTGCTTATGACATTGCCTGTAATATCGTAGCTGTCGGTCTTTGTGCCGATGATAAGCTCCGCAACATATTCTTTTGTACTGTCCGTAAGCTTTCCGCAGACTTTTGTCGCATTACCAAAGCAGACAGGCAGAACGCCTGTCGCATTTGGATCCAGCGTGCCTGTGTGTCCGGTCTTTTCACGGCCGCAGGCATGCTTTAATATACCAATGACCTTACTTGAAGTAAGGCCCTTGGGTTTGTTGACTATCAATATACCGTTCATTCTTCGAAACTTTCCGTACCTGTCTCTTCATCGGATTCGTCATTCGGATCGGGATCCGTGATATCAAAAGGCTCTGTGTCGATTCCGGCATCCGGGGAAACACCGGCAAGCTCGTCGATCTTTTTGCTCATCTCTATTCCGTATGCAATGGAGTCATCGGCAATAAAGCGAAGCTCCGGAGTATTGCGCATGTTCATGCTTCCCGCAAGCCTGCTCCTTAAGAAGGAAGCTGCATTCTTAAGACCTTTTACGGTGTCTTTAAGCTCTTCTTCAGAACCCAAAACGCTTATAAAAACCTTTGCGGTCTTAAGATCGGGAGCAACTTCGCATCTTGTCACGGAGGTGAACTCATGGATCCTCGGATCCTTGACTTCGGAACGTATAAGCTCGCTAAGCTCTTTCTGAACTTCCTGGTTTATCCTTATGTTTTTAATACTGTCTTTTCTCATAGCTGCTCCAAACCGGGAATTCCGGATCATTTCCTCGGAACTTCCACCATAATGTAGAACTCCGCGATATCAAGCTCTGCAAAATCATTGAACTTTTCAAACACGATACCGCATTCGTAACCTGCCGCTACTTCCTTAACATCATCCTTCATACGCTTAAGCGATGCGACCGGGCCTTCCCAGATAAGATCCGAACCGCGTGTGATCCTTGCGGACGCATTACGCATTACCTTGCCGTCAAGCACGAAGGAACCTGCGATATTGCCTATACCGCTTGCCTTGAATATCTGACGGATCTCGGCATGGCCGACGATCTTTTCTTCATAGATAGGATCGAGCATGCCCTGCATAGCCTTTTCGATATCCTCGATGGCATTGTAGATGACCCTGTAAAGCCTGATATCGACTTTTTCGTGCTCTGCGATATCTTTTGCCGTATTGTCGGGTTTTACGTTAAAACCGATCATGATAGCGTTTGACGCGCTTGCAAGGTTGACATCCGATTCGTTGATGGCACCTACGCCACTGTGGATAACACGGATAGCAACTTCATCATTTGAAAGTTTAAGAAGACTCTGTTTCATTGCTTCAACAGAACCCTGAACGTCGGCCTTTATGATGACATTAAGCTCTTTGATATTGCCGGCCTTGATCTGTGAATACAGACCGTCAAGCGACAGCTTTGCCCTTGTGTCCGCAATAAGCTGTTCCTTGCCTTCCGCAACGAAAGCATCAGCTATAGTACGGGCTTCTTTTTCATCACCGGTAACGATAAATGTATCGCCTGCACCGGGTACGGCATTGAGACCGATTATCTCTACAGGTGTAGAAGGCGTTGCCTCTTTTACCCTTCTGCCCTTGTCGTCCGTCATTGCACGCACTTTACCGAAGGCTGCACCGATGGAAATTATATCGCCCTGATGCAATGTACCCTTCTGTACAAGGATCGTCGCAACGGGACCGCGGCCCTTGTCAAGCTCTGCCTCGATAACAATACCGCGGGCTTTTCTGTTGGGATTAGCCTTAAGCTCAAGCATATCAGAGGTAAGGAGTACCATCTCGAGAAGGCCTTCGATGCCTTCATGAGTCTTTGCCGAAACAGGTGCAAAGATGGTATCACCGCCCCAGTCTTCAGCAACGAGTCCGTATTCGGTAAGCTCCTGTTTAACCTTGTCGATATTAGCCGCAGGCTTGTCTATCTTGTTTACGGCAACGATTATCTGTATGCCGGCTGCTTTTGCGTGGTTGATCGCTTCTATGGTCTGAGGCATTACACCGTCATCCGCAGCAACAACAAGGATGGCGATATCTGTACTCTTTGCGCCGCGAAGACGCATTGAAGTGAAAGCTTCATGACCGGGTGTGTCAAGGAAGGTGATCTTCCTGTTATTGATCTCGATAACGGATGCACCGATGTGCTGCGTGATCCCTCCGGCTTCCCTTGCTGTAACATTTGTTGAACGGATCGCATCAAGGAGCGACGTCTTACCGTGATCTACATGGCCCATTACACAGACAACGGGAGGTCTCTGGACCATAGAATCCTCGGGATCCTCGATATCTCTCATGAGTTCCTCGATAACATTCACCTTTACCTCATGTTCGCAAAGGCAGTCATATTCACTTGCGATATCTTCCGCTTCTTCAAAGGTGATATCCTGGTTGAGAGATACCATCTTTCCCTGCATAAAGAGCTTTTTGATGATGTCGGAAGCATTCTTCTTAAGATGATCGGCAAGCTCTTTGATGGTAAGCATGTCGGGGATGGTGATGACCTTGATGTCATCTTCCTGCTGTACAGCCTTTGCTACAGGCTTCTGGAATGCGCCTGCGCGCTTTGCATCCTTCTTTTTGCTGCCCTTTAAGTTGTCGTCATCATAATTCTTGCCGCTTTCGAAGGTCTTGTTCTTTGCAAGACGTTCATTTCTCTTGTTCGAAGAATTACCCTTAGCGCTGATATCAGCAGCAGCGCCGGGCTTGCGGGACGTATTGCGGTCATTTTTGCCGGCTTTATAGCTGTGTGAAGGCTCGTCGCCGTCTTTTGGAACGAATCCCGACATCTGTCCGCCGGGTCTTGCACCAAAGCTTTTGCCCTGGCCCTGCCCGCCAAAGCGGGGACGATCACCGGGCTGACCCTGTCTGTAGCTGGAATCGGGCTTCTGTCCGTCTCTGGGTGTGAAACGCCTGTCGCCCTGAGGCCTTTGGCCCTGTCCGCGGTCTGTGGGTACGCGCCTGTCGTTTCTTGCGGAAGGCTGGCCGGGTCTTGCGTCAAGACCGCTCTGTGCTCTTCTTGCCTGCCTTTCCTCTTCGCGTTTTTTGATATCATCAAAGACATTGCCTTTTATGACAATGGTGCTCTGGTTTTTATTGATAAGGAAATCCTGCCCGAATTTAGGCTGTTCGGGTGTTACGGTTTTTTCCGGCTGAACGGGTTTAACTTCGGGAGCCTTCTGCTCAGGCTTTTGAGGCTGGAGAGGACGCTGCTGCTGCGGCTGCGGCTTCTGCCTTTCCGTATCGCCGAATTTATAAGAACTTGTAGGCGCTTTCCCCTTGGGGATCTCGATCTTTTTATCCTGGGGATTTTGAAATCGCTGTCCTCCCTGGGGTACAGGCCTCT
This sequence comes from Lachnospiraceae bacterium, assembly GCA_016280395.1. Lineage (GTDB taxonomy): Bacteria > Bacillota > Clostridia > Lachnospirales > Lachnospiraceae > SZUA-448. The sequence continues at coordinate 33,625 of JAEEGQ010000029.1, forward strand.
GAGGATTTCTGTTCTGGCCCTGGGGCTGGTTTGAGCCCTGTCCCTGCGGCCTTTGAGCCTGACGCTGGTCCTTGCCGAGGCCGGGTCTTGCCTGTGCCTGATTTTGTCCCTGTACGGGCTTGCTGTGATGGGCACCCTGCTGTCCGTGTGAAAATATTGCGGACTTCCTGCCGTCCATAAGCACCGGCGCACCGTCTATGGAAACAGGTTTAAGGCGTTTTGGGGCATTGTCCTCCTCGTCTGCTTCCTTTCTTTCGGGAGCAGGCTTTTCCGCGGGCTTTACGGGAGCTTTTACAGCTTCGGGCTTCTTTTCAGTGCTTTCGGCCTTTTTAGCAGGCTCAGCTTTCTTTTCGGGTGCAGGAGCGATTTCTTTTTTCTCCTGTTTTCCGAATTTGCCGTTCACAAGCTTGATCTCGCTTTCTTCAAGGTTGCTCCCGGCTTTTTTATCAATACCTTTTTCGGCAAGGAATGCGACAATATCCTTGCTTGCAATTCCTAATTCTTTAGCTAATTCGTGGACCTTTTTGGCCATATATTCATTTCCCTCCCGCATCGGTCTGATCCGGTGCTATGCTTAATGCGTCGATCGTCTCTCTGATCTTTTCTGCAAGTCCTTCGTTTGTGACTGCAATGGATACTCTGTATTCTTTCCCGATCGAATGTCCGAGCGTATATCTGTCGGAAAACTCCCTGTACGGAACCTTATAAAAGGCACATGCATCCTTGAAACCTTTTTTGGTGTTGTCCGATGCATCTTTTGATATGATCACAAGCTTTGCCTTGTGATCCTTTATCGCGCTGTCCGCCATGAATTCGCCGGTCTTTAAGGCTCCCTGCTTTGCACAGAGCGATATAAGACCAAGAACGCTCTTTTCTGTCGGGATCTTTTGGTCTGATCTTTTACCCAAGTTCCTTCAGCTCCTTTTCAACCTGCTCGTAAAACAAAGCCGGTATCTCGGTTTCAAGAGACTTTGAAAGGCTTTTGTTCTTACGGGCTTTTGCGAGGCATTCGACAGACCTGCAGATATAAGCTCCGCGCCCGTTCTTTCTTCCGGTAGGGTCATATTCTATATTGCCTTCCGGAGTACGAATGATGCGGGCAAGCTGCTGTTTTGGTTTTATCTCACCGCATGCGACGCATTTTCTTGACGGGATCCTTTTAGTAGTACTCAATAAATATCACCTGCCTGGGACTCACTCTTAATATCTATCTTATATCCGGTAAGCTTTGCTGCAAGCCTTGCATTCTGGCCTTCCTTGCCGATCGCAAGTGACAGCTGGTTATCGGGAACAATAACACGTGCGCATTTTTCGTCGTCATAAACATCTACCGAAAGAACCTTTGCAGGTCCCAATGCGTTCTTGATAAGGATGGCCGGATCGTCGCTCCAGTTGATGATATCGATCTTTTCACCGCCCAGCTCGTCAACGATCGCATTTACCCTTGCGCCGTTAACGCCCACGCATGCGCCTGTAGGATCGACATCCGGATCGTTCGAGCTTACAGCCATCTTTGTACGCTGTCCGGCTTCACGGGCAATCGAATTGATGGTAACGATACCGTCGTGTACCTCTGTAACCTCGGCCTCAAAGAGCTTGCGCACAAGCTCCGGATGTGTCCTGGAAACAACGATCTTCGGACCCTTGCCGGTATTCTGTACATCAAGCACATAGAACTTGAAACGGCTTGAAGGCGTGTAGTTTTCTGTCTTGATCTGCTCCTTTTCGGTAAGAACCGCATCACATTTTCCAAGGTTTACAGTGATGTTCTTTCCGGAAGATCTTCCGATGATGCCTGTCACAACATCACGGGACTTATCATAGAACTGATCATATATGGCCTTGCGCTCTTCCTCACGGATACGCTGGATAACAACCTGCTTTGCCTTCTGTGTTGCTATACGGCCGAAGTTCATCGGTGTAACTTCAACAAGGACCTGATCTCCGATGCTGTATTTCTTTCTCGGATGATACTTTTTAGCCTCCTCGAGAGTAAGCTCCAAAGCGGGATCCATGACTTCTTCAACAATAGTCTTGTTTGCATAGACTTTAACGGCACCCGTTTCACGGTCTATGTTGATCTGGATGTTCTCGGCATTGCCGAATTCCTTTTCACATGCAACAAGCATGGAGCTTTCAAGGGTTTCAAGAAGCTTTTCCTTGCTGATGCCCTTTTCTTTTTCCAGTTTGTTCAATGCTTCGATCATATCTTTTTCGGGATTGATCTTTGTTTCCATTTTTTATCTCCTTTTTATACGACTTTTGATCGTTTTTGTTTCGATACCTGTTTTACGCCTGATCCGAGAAGTCTCAGAAGCGTACCGTAAGGCGTGCAAGCGAAATATCTTTTTTATTAAAGGTATAAAGCTTTCCGTCTTCTTCAAGGGTTATTGACTCTTCGCTGTTTTCTTTAAGGATGCCGGTGAAATCCTTGCGTTTTTCAAGAGGCTTGAACAGCTTTACGTCGATCTCTTTCCCGATGCTCCTTACATAATCCTTTTCCTTTTTCAGCTGCCTTCCAAGCCCCGGCGAGCTTACTTCGAGGATGTAGGAATCTTCGATAAAATCCTCTTTGTCAAGAAGATCGCTTACCTTCCTGCTTACATCTTCGCAGTCGTTGATGGTGATGCCGCCCTCCTTGTCAATATAGGCACGGAGGTAATATTCGCCGCCTTCCTTGACATATTCGACATCTACAAGTTCAAATCCGGCCGCATCCGTAACAGGCTTTACAAGAGCCTCGAAACGTGTTTCGTATTCTTCTTTTCTGCTCAAAAATATCAACCTCCTTAAACGGGAAACCCCCATCATAAAGCAAGAAGTGGACTCGCGTCCACTTCTTACAACACAACTCATCATCTGTACTTTAACACATTGCAATTGTTAAAGCAAGTGTTTTTTTGAAAAACACTGAAAAAAAGTAAATAATCTTCAATGCCTCTGTACTACTTGATCTTGATGACATGTACGGTACACTCAAGGCGTCTGCCGTTTACAACTGCGTAAATCTTTGTATAACCGAGCTTCTTTGCGATAATGCTGCCGTTTGAAACTTCGGCGATCTCCTGGTTGTCAACATCCCATCTTACAGTCACGCCTGTCGCTCCAAGACCGTCAACGGTTAGAGGTATAAGGAGTGAGGTGTACTGCTGCAGCTCAACATATGTGCGGCTAAGTCCCAGTACATAAACCTTGATCGTACCCTTAAGGCCTGTTTCCGTCATTATCGAAACATTTGCGGTACCGACTGATTTTGCGACTATATGACCGGTATTCTGGTCAACCGTTGCAACTATCGTATTATCACTGCTCCAGCTTACCGTCTCGGTAGTATTGTTTGGAACAAGGGCATACTGCACAGTCCGCTCTTCACCGGGTATCAGTACAAGCTCGCTTTCCGCAAACTTTATTGCTGTTGTATAAACAGGTGCGATAACATTTATGTAGCAGATTGCCGAAACGCCGCTTGTATCGTTAGCGGATGCCCTTACGACCGTACTTCCCGGATTAAGTGCCGTAACGACACCGTTAGGATTGACGATGGCGATCTTTTCGTCGTCGGAAGTCCAGATAACTTCCTTGAAAGTGGCATTATCATCCGAAACCTTTGCGGTTATCGTGTAGGAATGGCCCTGGATAAGCGTGATATACGTGATATCGAGGTCGATCTTCTTGACAAGTTCGCAGACCGTTACTTCGCAGAGGTCCTCGGCACCGCTTCCGTCGGCTGCGGTACAGTATATCGTTGCATCACCGAGGGAAATGCCGCGGATACGGCCGTTTTCATCAACGGTGCAGACTTCGGGATTGCTTGAACGCCATGTAACATCCTTATTTGTTGCCGTCTCGCCCGAAATGGTCGCCGTAAGCCTGTAAGTCCTGTTAAGACCAAGCTTGTAGGTATGGTCGCTGAGCACTACATCAGTAACCTGCTCGATAACCGTAACGATACAATAATCAATGAAACCGCCCTCTTCGGAGGTGCAGGTGATAACGGTAACACCGCCCGCTATACCTTTGATATAGCCCTTTTTATCGATGGTCGCAACATCAGGTCTTGAAGAATTCCAGGTATAGTTCTGGTTTGAAGCGGTCGTCGGATCAAAGGTCACATCCATCTCATGCATCTCACCGACTTTTATCTCAAGCTCGCGCTCGGAGATCTTTAATCCGTTGGTGCTTTGGTTTACGGTAACCGCAACATATGCTGTTGTGCCGTTTCCGGTCTGTGCCGCGATAACACATGTGCCTGCGCTCTTTGCGGTTATCTTGCCGTTTGCGCTTACTGTAGCAACGGCATTGTCTGAAGAAGCAAAGGTTACTTTGCCTTCAGTCGTATCCGCGGGAGTAAGCGTGTACTGGAGATAATAATAGTCTCCCGTATTAAGTGTAAGCTTTGTTACGTCAAGCTTAAGGCCCGTTGCGACGCGTCCGACGTTTATGGTGCAGGTCGCGGTGTAACCGCCGTCTTTGGTCTTGCAGATTATTACTGCGGATCCGACGCCCTTTGCGGTAACAAGGCCGTTTGCATCAACGGTCGCGACCGAAGTATTCGAGGACTGCCATGTGACTGCGCTTTCCGTTGCTCCAGCCGGGGATATCGTATATGTGAGCCGGTAAGTATCGCCCACATACATGTCATGAGTGGTCGTATCGAGCTTTATGCCCGATACGGTCTTTGTAACTTCGAGATTGCATACTGCAAACACCGATGCATCATTCTTTGAAGAAACAAGGATCGATGTGCTGCCGGGTTTCTTTAAGGTAACGATACCGTTCTGGTCGACCGTAGCAACGGAAGTGTCCATTGAAGTCCAGACGATCTCGTTATTTATTGCAGAAGGCGGCTCTATCTCTGCATAAAGCTGGAACCAGCCGGCAGAAAGAGGCAGCGATACACTTGTCTGTGAAAGCGTTATCTTTGTGATAGGCGCGTAAACAGTTATCTGACAGTATCCGACGATCTCGTTTTCGGGGTTGACTGCGGTAAGGGTTGCTTTTCCGCCGCCCGCAGCATATACTGTACAGCTCAGATCGTCATAGGATGTGATCTTTACAACTGATTCATCGGATGAATTCCATGAAAGTGAAACACCGTTAAGTGAAGGGTGTACCTGTGCATTCACTGTAAGATTGTCGCCGATGTTCAGCTGTGCGGTCTCGGGTATGAGAACGATGTCCTTTACTGCTTCCCTGACGGTTATCTTACATTTGGCGGTCTTTTCAACGCCTTCTACACTCTGTGAAGCGGTAATGACCGTTGTTCCGACTGCAAGAGCCTTAACTGTCCCGTTATCGACCGTTGCGACGCTTTCATCGGAGGATGTCCACGTAACAACAGTAGGGCTCGTGGTGGTAGCCCGAAGCTTTAACTCGCCGCCTACATACATTACGTAAGAAGCATAGTTAAGGGATATCGTATCGACTACTCTTACGATTATATCAAGCGTTGCGGGAACATATGCATTTATCTCGTCAGGAGTGTAAACGTCTTCATAGCCTGCACCGGTGACTCTTGTAAGATGGATGGTCGTTTCGCCCGAACCCTCACCTGTGATTATGCCGTTATGTACAGACGCTATCGCGTCATCATCGGAAACATAATCGTACCATTTATAGTCTTTTATCGAAGAATTCTCAACAATATTGTAAGTATCTGAAACATTGATATAAAGCGGGCCTTCCGGAAGCTTAACGGGAACAATGATCGTGCATCCCATCTTTCTGATCTTTGTATTGCTCTCACCGTAATCGCCTTTTACCTGAGCGGTAATGTAATAAGCACCGGCTTCAACACCCGAGAAATATATCCTTCCGCCTGTATTGTACAGTGTTACATGGAACTTGTCGGTCTTTTGGCTGCCGGTATTGCTCCAGAGGATATCGCCGTTAATATCTATGTTGTGCACCGTCCAGACAAGCTGCGTTGCGTCTATTGCATTGGTGTCGATAGTGAAGCTGTTGTCGTCGACGATCTCAACGAAGCTGCTCTGATAGCCTGCAGAGCTTCCTTCAACGTAACCTGTGGGCTTAACAACAACAGTTACACTTACGGATTCCCTTGAACGTCCGTCCGAGGATTCCGCTGTTGCCGTGATAACGCACTGTCCTGCTCCGACACCGCGGATAACGCCGTATTTAACGGTCGCAACGGTACTGTCTGAGGTCGTCCAGATAATATTGTCATTAAGGAGTGTCGCAAGATCTGTGTTAAGCTCGATGTCGGCTTCGGTCGAAAAGTTGTCAAGGAACCTTTCGGTGCCGCCTTCATCCACTTTGTACAGCAGATTGGCTTTCTTTAAGAGAAGCAGGTAAGAATTGTACTTATCGTTATCCGGATCTGCGTCCGTTAAGACTTCGGGACCGGAGATCTGAAGCGTATCCTTGGATTTATCGGTACTGAAAGCATAGCGCAGACCGTAATCGCCGCCGTCGTAAGCGGAGTCGTCTGTAGCGTTTTCGTTGTCGATCGCAAGGGATACCTTGATCTTCCAGGAATAATCGATAAAAGATGTGATCCCTTCAACATTGTCCGTCATGGTTATACGCGCCGTAAGGTTCGTGTAACCGATACCGACTACCTTAACTTCACAGTAATTCTTAAGACCGCTGATGTTCTTTGAAACACCGTTTGCCGTGATAACTGTGCTCGAAACCTCGCCGCCGTCGTCAAGCACATTCCATTCGATCTCAAGCGTCGTGCCGGCATCGATGGCAATAGGAAGAACGTTGCCGGTAGCGTCAACGTACATTAACTGAACAGTGGAATTTCTGTCGATGACGATCTCATCACTCTGTCTGTAATACTCCGAACCGATGTTGATAACATACTGTCCGATGGCATCCATAAGAGTTGCAGCTTCGGCACGAACCTTATCGCTGCTGTAGTCGTCAATGATACTGCCGGTAACGGCAGTCATGAGGATAAGCTCTATTATCATTAAGATCAAAAGTAAACGACGATATAAACGTTTCTTCATTTCTTCTCCCAAATTCTGTGAATGTCCAAAAGCCGCGCCAATAAAGCCTTTTCATGGCTCTCATTAAAACATATCGGCTTTTTTCTGATTAACATTATAGTTGATTTGGAAAAAAACACAATATTTTGTATTTGGGTTGAAAAAAATTGTGTTAAAAACGGCGGAGCTTTTAATCTCCGCCGTTTCCGGGTATGCGCTTCAAATCTTCCGCATATATTTTTTATCCCCGCATACCGCATGTAAAGGATTTGGGATAATGTCATTGTTTTTTCCTGAGTCCCGCAAGCATTGCGGTTTCTACGCCAACTGCGCAGGCAAGGAGTATAAGTCCTCCGAGGAATCCCCACTGAAGCGCGCCAAAGCCTTTGCTTTCTTCAGACTTTGTAACTGTGCTTTCTCTTCCGTTTCCGTCTTCCACTTTGCGGATCTCGCTCTTTATCGTCTGGTTTTCCTTTGTATTGATCTGGATCTCGCCGCTCATGGGTATTGCATCTTCGGCAACGGAAAGGATGATGCCGTCTTCAATTTCCGTGATGGTAAATTCATCTTTATCTATTGACTGTCCTTCAACAGTGATCGTGTCAATATCCTGTGATGTTACTGGGAAGAAATAGTTCTGAACGTTTCCGTTTGTATGGATGGTTCTTACATCCTCTGCGGACACACTTATTTTTCCCGCATTAATGATCGTACCGTCGGTAAGAGTCACGATGAGGTTGCCGTTCTCGTCTATTGCGATGTTCGATACACCTATTCCGTCTTTGCCGTCTTTGCCGTCTTTGCCGTCTTTACCGTCGATACCATCCTTGCCGTTGATACCGTCTTTACCGTTCTGACCGTCTTTACCGTCGATACCGTCCTTGCCGTTGATACCGTCTTTACCGTTAAGACCGTCTTTTCCATCGATACCGTCCTTGCCGTTCTGACCGTCTTTACCGTTTATACCGTCTTTTCCGTTAAGACCGTCTTTACCGTTCTGACCGTCGTTTCCGTCCTTGCCATCCTTACCGTTAAGGCCGTCTTTACCGTTCATGCCATCTGCTCCGTTAAGGCCGGCATCACCCTTATCACCCTTGTCACCTTTATCGCCTTTGTCGCCTTTTTCGCCTTCGACACCCTGACTTCCTCTCGGGACATTGAAATCGTAAGCAGTGCCGTCTTCCATGGTGATAGTGAAAATGCAGGTGTCATTTGTCTTTGAGGTCTCTGTGACATTTACGATGCCGTTTCCGTTTTTAACTTCAAAGGTTGTATATGTACCGTCCGTATAAGTGATCTTGTAAATATCAACATTTCCTTCGGTCTTAAACGGTGTGATCGAAACTATGGACCGCTTTCCTGCCGGATCGTACAGGTGCGCCTTGTTGGATTCAAGGCTCTTGCAGTGTGAAAGATCGTCTTGGGCCGGTATTGTGATTACAGAGAATACATATTCTTCACGGTTATCTATATGTTCAAAGAGGAATTCGGTGTTGCCTTGTTCCGTTTCACCGATCTTTTCACGGCTTCCGTCGCCCTGGTACAGGTAGATCTCATATCCGCCGACAGGTCTTTCGGGAGTCGAAGGATCTGTCCATGAAAGGTTAATGGCAGTACTTGTCTCGCTTGCGGACCATTCGGCCGAAAGATCCTCAACAGGCAGTGAAGGAGCCTTAACATTATCAACAACATAACCGAATACATAAACCGGCTTTAATTCCTTTTCTCCGTCGGGATTTGTCTTTGCATCCACGGTGAAGAGGTTTGAAGGCCACTGTGCGAGCCTGTATGAAAAACCGTAAGCTCTTATGGTGCTTTCCGAAACGCCGTCTGCGCGCATACTGTCTGCATCAAGATCGTTTATCATACCCGCGATCGAAGTGCCTGCTCCGGTTGTCTCGGTCGTTCCTGAGCCGTACATATTCTGAAGTGAAACATATGCACCCGCTTTAAAGCCGTTATCCATAAATTCAAATCCGAACAAAGCGGAAGTTTCCATTGTAAAGCCATGCGACATTTCTTCCGATACGGAGGATTCGCGTTCATACGAATATGATATTGCAGTTGCGCCTCCGCCGTAATTCAGATCATTTACGGTGTCACCCTTTATCGAAACATTTGCCGGAAGATTGTCCGAATGCATGTAACCGTAAGGATTGCCTTCGTTTCCAAGATACAGATTTGCGGAAAGCTTTGAGAGTTTTTTCAGTCCGGATTTTGCGGTTGCTATATGATTATTGTAATAATCCACATAATCGTTGTATTCCGGTACATCTATAAGCTGATAAGCCGGTTCTCCGGGGAAAGCAAGCTCAAGGCGGCTGTTCGTATCCCATGAGCCGTCGGGTTTTTGTACCTCATAAATATAGATTGTCACAGGTGTTCTGTACATTACCACCTGGTCCTTCCAGTAAGCCGTCCAGGAGGACCCTTTCGATTCGGCCCAGGCCTGTGAAAACTCACTGCTCCAGTCTCTTGCATATCCTGCGGAAACCGAAAAATCCGCAACGGAGGTGCTTACTTCCGCAGAGAATCCCGCTCCGAACGAAGTGCTTGTTGTTGTTTTCTGTTCATATGAATAGCTTTGTGAAAGCGTATAGGTTGTTGAGTTTGTTTCTGTAAGGTAATCTTTTGTTTCCGCAAAATACGGCGCAGCCTGCAGGATCGCGGCAACAGCGGGATCCGTGTAGGTATATCCCTTGTCCACATATCTTGCAACAATACCGTCATGGTCGTTATCTATCGCGCATACAAGGTAATTCAGACCATAGCTCAGATCAGCTGAATTGTTGTCTGTTACGGTCAGCGGATAGAATTTATCGGGATTCAGGGTGTCATTTGACGAACCGCTGTATTCTGTAGCATCTCCCGTTTCGTTGTAGGTTCTGCCATATATCTGGCCGAGCGCAAAACGGAAATACTCTTTGTTTGCAGTCTTTAAGCCTGTTGTAAACACGATCTGTTCATAACCTTCGACATTTCCGTCGAAATTGCCTGCGGCAACCGATGCAATAAATGTTTCGGTAAGTTTTGTGTCGCCGTCTTCGCTGTCATCCCTGTCAAAATAATCAAGTCTGCAAGCTAAGAGTATATCGCTTCCGTCTTTTGGAACACTGTATAGATCGCCGTTTATGAAGAGCATCCTCGGCTTCCCCTTGCCGTTGATCGCAACGAACTGAACAGCAATACGCTGGAACGAATCGTCCGCATATTCACCGCTCCCGTAGAAACCGCCTTCTGTCCAGGCGTTAGCTTCTTTCTTCGCCAGCATCTTATTGTTTCCCTGTCCGTCATAGATGCCGACATACAGGTAATCTTCATCAATATTGTAAGGATCGTCAACTGTCGAGCCGTCAAGTTCCACACAGTTGTAAATACCCGCAAGCGCAACTTCGGCTTTTACATCACCGTTAATGTCTCCTATCGAAAGACCTGCGGCAACACAGGTATGGATATCTTCGCCATCCTTTTCGTATACATACTGTCTCACATCCGGATCTTTCGAAAGAACTGATGTGCTTCCGCCGTATGCATAGCAAAGAGAAGGAGTATACATATATCTGGTCTGGCTTTTGCCTTTGTAAGAGTCGGTAAGTCTTCCGACATAACTTAAAGCAACAAGGTCATCGATGCCGTCGCCGTTGATGTCGCCGGTTTCGATATCGCAGTTGAGCTTGTTGTCAACCCATGTTTCGTTAGCCGCAAAATCGCCCTCTTTGTCCAGGTAATATTTGTGCAGGAGATTTTTTGCGGGTGTGCTGTTCTTCTGTTTAAGAATGATATCTCTTGTTCCCGAAGTGTCAACTTCCACTTCAACAAGACCGTAATCCGTACCATCGAAGCAAGCCCAGATGATGAGGGAATCTTTGCCGTCATTGTCATAATCGCCCGCGGTTATGTCAATGAAATTCATCGCATTGAAAAGTGATGTGTTATCATTGTCTTTATCGTTTGTATTCCCCATCCAGTTAACTTTTTTGTTTAATTGCAGTCTCCCGGTCCTCCCGTTTGAATAAACATAAACAAAAATATATTTGTTATTCATGGATGCCTGTTCTCCGACAACCGCAAACGAATCCCTGCGTCCGGTCCCGTTCGGATCAAAAGATACTATCTGCGCATAATTTAGTGTTGCGGATTCCGAACGGATCGTGTAATCCATCGAAGAACCGGTTCCTTTTTTTTGAAGCGCGTAGTTACTTAAGGTCAGTGAGCCCGGTGTTTTCGATATCCCGTCATATGCGGTAACGGAATATTCCAAATTGCTTGCTGTCAGCTGTGCGATCATGTCAGCAGTAGCATAGAGCAAAAGCTCATTCTGCTCTGACATCAGGAACGGAACATTTTTTGCATAACCGTACGGGTTTGTGTTTTTCCCGTAAAGGCTCGGAGCCGTCTCTTCTTTTGCTTTAAGAGCTTCGTAAGTCTTTTTCCCCTTTTCGGTCTCTGCGGCATTTGAAGATAATGCCGATAAAGGCCCGAAGGCAAGAAACAGCGCAAGGACAAAACATAATGCCGAGCGCATTGCCTTAAATGTTTTGCTACGTTTCATTTCATTTTCCCCTTTCATTATCCTGAAGCGCTTTTTAAGGCGCATTTTCCTTTACGGTATCATTATATAAAAAAACACACTCCGAAACGAAATCTTGCATAATTGCAAGAAAAGAATTTCGGAATGTGTATATTTGTTAAATTTATAAATCGGTTCGTTTTAAGATCTTTCGAGCACATAGCCTTCTTTGTGGGAAGTTGTTGCCATAAGCCCGGCGCCGCTCTTTTCGAGCTTTTTGTTAAGCCTTGAAACCGTTGTGTACAGTGCGTTAAGGTCAGAACCCGGATCGGCCCCCCATATTGTTTTATAGAGCTCGTCCTTTGAGATCAGCTGTCCGGTCTTCTTTACAAGCATGAGCAGCACCATGAATTCCTTTCTTGTAAGACCAAGTTCAGCGTCATCACAGTAACAGAGCTCAGAACCCGTGTCGATCTTAAGCCTGCCGTATTTTAACACGCGCTTTGTGGCGGCAGCGGCTCGAAGGCGAGCTTCGACCCTTGCAAGAAGAATCCTGATGTCATAAGGTTTCGAAAGATAATCGTCTCCGCCCGAACGCAGGCCGTTTATTACATCCTCGTTTTCTCCGAGGGCTGACAAAAAGATGATCGGTATGTTAAACCTGCTCTTTATCTCTTTGCAGAGTTCAACGCCGTCCCCGTCCGGAAGCATTATATCGAGCACGATGATATCCGGCTCGTGCTCTGCAAGGATTTCCCTGCATTCCTTTACCGTTCCGGCGCAAAGGCAGTTATAATCCTCCATTGCAAAGGCTTCTTTGTTGATCTCCATTATATGCGGATTGTCTTCCACCAAAAGTACCGTATAGCTCATATCTTCTCCCCTTTGTGATGCTCTTTATGAAAATCTTCCCGTATCATGTCCTGTCTTTTGGAACCGTAAAAGCGAATACCGAACCTTCGGGACCTGTCTTTACAAGCTCGATCTTTCCGCCGTGAAGGGCTATGGATTCACTGCATATCGCAAGCCCGAGGCCCGTTCCGCCGTCCTTTGTAAACCCGCGTTCAAAGATATGCGGAACATATTCGGGAGCTATACCTGTGCCTGTATCTGTCACTGTGAATACCGTAAAAGCGCCTTCATCTGCCGTTGTTACGGAAATTCTGCCGTTTTCGGTATGTTTGCTCGCGTTAACCACAAGATTTATTATAACCTGCAGCAGCAGCTCAAAGTTACCGTAAAGCCTGCCTGTCGAGTGTTCATCTGTGATGAATTCATTCGAACGCTTCATGCAGACGGGTTTTAGTATTGCACCCGCTCTTTTAAGCAGTTCGCTGCATTCTATCGGTGTAAAAGCAGCTTTGTCCTGCTTTCCGTAGGTATAATCCATAAGCTTGGTAACTATCTCTCCGAGCCTGTCCGCTTCGCTCCTTATGGTTTTGAGCCTTTCGGGGCTCTTGAGCTCCTGTCCGCGTTCTGCCTGGAGTTCCATAAGCTGCGCATAACCCGAGATAACGGTCAGAGGCGTCTTTAACTCATGAGCAACTGTCTGCAGGAAATCGCGGTTCATGGTGTTAACCTGTCCGAGAACCTCGTTTCTCTGCTGCTCTTCCTGTAAAAGCATGGCCTGACGGACATTCCTCATATTGATGACTACGGCGAGGATAAGAATATAGATAAGCATTCCGTACTGGGCCCTGCCTATATGCGCGATATATTCGTTGTCTCCGGTCTTTACGGCTTCGGAGACCATCAATGTCACAAGCGGGATAATTGCGGCAGCGGATACGAATTCCGCAATATTCCTGTTTTCTTTATGGGAAAGGAACATTATCAGGTGTATAAGGAATACGATAAATGTCGCAAGTGACACATAATAGCAGACATGGCACAATGCAACGAGATCGTGTGTGTCAAGAATAAAGTGGAACAGACACAAACCTGTATAAATCGCCAAAAATATAAATTTCAGAAGCTTTGGCACTGCTTTGCTGAAAAACGCGATGACAAGGAACATGGATGTCATGGGGATAAGCGACGCTATAAGGACAGTCAGCCTGTATGTAAAGACATAATCGGTTCCGGGAGGCAAAAGGTATTCGGTCAAAAAATACTGGTTTCTTACCGAGATCACGAAGCTGCAGACGGTAAGCGCAAAAAACTCCCTGTTTTTGAGCACTGCGGCGCTCAAAAGAAAATAAAACCCAAGAAAGATAAAGCCTCCGCTGATGAGTATTGAGCGCAGATTACGCTTCTTTACAAATTCGTCGATAACACGCGGCGAACCTATATATGTCGACTGGATAAAACCGCCTTCGTTATGGATGTAATTTGAGAACTGATAGATAACTTCGGCTTCCCCGTTCTCAAGATAAACGGGAAAACGCATGAAACAGCTGCCTGCCTTTGCCTTTGATGGATCATCGGAAACATAGCCTGCATTGAGTACTTCGTTGCCGTTTACAAACACTCTTGTGCCGTAATCAACCGAATATCCGGCTATTTCAAGCTGTGTGCCGGGTTTGCCCTTGATAATGACCCTGAATGTACCGTATCTTCTCTCCGTAATGTCAACTCTTTCGGATTCCTGCACGGGATTTTTGAAATCTTCGGGGTAAAGAAGAACATCCTTGTAGTATTTCCAGTCGTTGTTCATCCTGTAGAGACGGTTTTCGGTATCGAGACCGGTTACATCAGCCACTCCGTCGACAGGGTCGAATTCACTGAAAGAATAGCTGCAGCGTTCCTTTACATAGAAAGAAAAAGCCCCGATAAAAGCTATTACCAGGGCTGTTATTATAATGTTTGCTATAGGAATTTTGACGTTCAGTTTATTCATCCCAGTTGTGATATACATTCTGGACATCATCCGAATCCTCTAAAAGATCGAGGATCCTGTTCATGCACTTGATGTCGTTCTCGTCGGTAAGCTCAACATAGGTCTGGGGGATCATTGTGACATCGGCCTCAACCATAGGGATACCTGCCTTGTCAAATGCCTCGTAAACAGCGCTGAAATCCTCGGGTGCCGTGATGATCTCGTAGCTGTCTTCTTCGTCAGAGATGTCCTCTGCGCCTGCTTCGATAGCGATAAGCTCGATATCGTCGTAGGAAGCGTCACACTCTTCTTTATCTATGATTATCTGGCCCTTCTTGTCAAACATGAAAGATACGCAGCCCTGAGCGCCGATGCTGCCATTACCCTTTGAAAAAGCGGCTCTGACATCTGCTGCGGTCCTGTTCTTGTTATCCGTAAGACCGTCAACGATTATCGCGGTACCCTTCGGGCCGTAGCCTTCGTAGGTAACGTGCTCGTAGTTAACGCCCGAACCTTCGCCGGCAGCCTTCTTGATACTGCGGTCGATAGTGTCGTTTGGCATGTTCTGGGCTTTTGCTTTTGTAATGATATCTTTTAACCTTGAGTTATTGTTGGGATCCGGACCGCCTTCCTTAACGGCAACTGCGATCTCGCGTCCGAGCTTGGTGTATATCTTACCCTTTGCCGCGTCGTTCTTCTCTTTCTTATGTTTGATGTTTGAAAACTTGTTATGACCTGACATAAATCCTCCAAAAACTTTTAATTATTACTGCGAACGAGCTTTTTTATCCTGCTCATTACAAGATCGGTATCCTTTACGCTCCTGACGGCGCACATGATCGTATCGTCTCCGGCTATGCAGCCCGCAACGCCCTCAAGGTGCATTGCGTCGATCGCTGCGGCAACAGCCATTGCCATACCCGGAACGGTCTTGATCACAATGATATTTATGGCTCTGTCCATTGAAACAAACCCATTTTGCAATATACGGACGTATTTGTCAAGATAAGAATCTTCAACTCCGCCCTTTGACATTTCAGCGTATTTCTGCCTGCCGCCTTCTATGGCAACCTTTGAGAGCTTAAGCTCCCTGATGTCTCTTGAGATAGTTGCCTGAGTGACCTTATAGCCGCTCTTAAAGAGCATCTCGGCAAGCTGTTCCTGTGTTTCGACATCATTGTTTGTGATCAGTTCAAGAATTTTTGCGTGTCTCCCTACCTTCATAGCATTCCTTTCTTTTTAGCTTCCCCATCCGAGCTTTGTACGAAGCGCCTTATAAAAGGCCTCCTGCTCAAAACGGATCAGCGTAGCTGTCCTTTCGGACCTTTTGATCTCGATCGTTTCATTTTCTTTGATATATCCGGCCTGTACTCCGTCTATCGTTACGGCAGCTTCGTCATCGGCCGGCCTTCGTTTTCTGAAAGTGACCGTTATCCTGTCATCCTCAGGCAATACAAGGCTTCTGTTCCCAAGAGAATGCGGACATACCGGTGTGATCACCATCATCCGTGAATCATGGGAAAGCACAGGGCCGCCGGCTGAAAGATTATAAGCAGTCGAGCCTGTCGGAGTAGAAACAAGAAGCCCGTCACCCGAATAGCTCTGCATCGACACACCGTTTATGCAAAGGTCAAGCGTCACAAGCCTTGCATAACCCTTTGCGGTTATACAGATATCATTCAGCGCATATTCGGTATTTCCGTTCAATCGCGTTTCAAGCATCATGTGATCTTCGATGAAATAATCACCGGATATCACCCTGTCAAGCGCCTCTTCTATCCCGTCCTTGCGTATCTCGGCAAGAAAACCCAGGGTTCCGAGGTTTACTCCGAGCAGCGGAATATTGAATTCCGATATGTCACGGGCCGCATGCAGCAGTGTCCCGTCTCCGCCGAGAACAATGACGCAATCGGTATTTTCTTCAATACAGCTCTTGTCAACAAAGCCGTAAAGCGTGCCGTCGGCAGTTACCGCGCGGTATGACAGCATTCCCCTGCTCTTAAGATATTCTTCGATCTTTTCCGTAAGAACAAATCCCTGGTCTTTTTCGGGATTGGTTATTATGCAGAATTTTTTCACGATCCCCTCCGGATTCAATGCTCAAGCGAATTTATCTTATCACTTATCAATGGGATTATCAAGAAAAAAATGAATATTCATATGTATAATCGAATTATTTATACATCCGGCAGTTCAAAGCGATGTGTGGGCTTCTTCGACTATAGCGGAAATTTCCTCGTCAGAAAGGGTCTCCTGTACATTATCGCGGTTTTCTATATACATAAGATACTCAATATTCCCTTCAGTACCTTTTATCGGGGAATACGAAACATCAAGGATCTTAAAGCCAAGCCCGGCTGCAAAGCCGAGTATCTCTTTCAAGACTTCAATATGCGTCGAGCTTTCGCGTACTATTCCGCCTTTGCCGACTTTTTCGCGCCCGGCTTCAAACTGCGGCTTTATCAGGCAGACCATCCGTGCATGCTCCGAAAGCAGGGGCTTTGCACAAGGAAGCACAAGCCGAAGCGATATAAAAGACACATCTACGGATGCGAAATCTGCCTTATCCGGGAATTGTTCCGGTGTCACATTCCTTATATTCGTCTTTTCCATCGAGACAACGCGCGGATCGTTGCGAAGCTTCCAGGCAAGCTGGTTTGTCCCCACGTCTATCGCATAGACCTTTGTTGCGCCGTTTTGCAGCATACAGTCCGTAAAGCCGCCCGTTGAAGAACCTATATCCATGCAGACAGCGTTTTCAAGGGATATCCCGTGCTTTTCAACCATCTTTTCAAGCTTGTATCCGCCGCGGCTTACATATTTCATGCCTGTTCCGCGAAGCTCGATGTGTACGGTTGGCGGGAACATTGAACCTGCCTTGTCTTCACGATCCCCGTTGACAAAGACGAGTCCCTCCATGATATAAGCCTTTGCACGTTCTCTTGTTTCTGCAATGCCTAAATTCACGAGCATAATATCAAGACGTTCTTTATTCTTTTTGTTTTTGATATCAGATCCGTCCATCGGTCATTCGCCCTTCAGAGTTTTCTTTATGATACCGGCCATCGAGGCGCCGTCAGTATGTGTCGCGGCCTTAAGCTCCGAGATCGAGCCCTGTTTAAGAGGCGCATCTGGCAGCGAAAGATTTAGAAAAGTGCCGAATCCGACTTTGTTTTCGATGAGGATCTCCGCGATCTTTTCGCCGATCCCGCCGCTTTTAACGTTTTCTTCCGTAACCGCAACGACCTTTTTGCCTTCAGACATTGCGATCACGGTTTCTTTGTCTATCGGGTTTATAAAACGTAAATTCACAAGTCCGATATCGATACCCTGTTCTTTAAGCATAGCGGCTGCTTCTCTTGCACTCCAGACTGCGGGTCCCGCAGCAAAAAGCACAGCATCTCCGCTACCCTTTTCAAGAACCTC
This sequence comes from Lachnospiraceae bacterium, assembly GCA_016280395.1. Classification (GTDB taxonomy): domain Bacteria; phylum Bacillota; class Clostridia; order Lachnospirales; family Lachnospiraceae; genus SZUA-448. The sequence continues at coordinate 51,338 of JAEEGQ010000029.1, forward strand.
GGCCTTCATGCTTTCATACCCGTCTGTTCTTTCATACCCGTTAAAGCACACATCCGTCTGGCGACGCGGATAGCAGACAGCGCAGGGCCTGTTAAGGGAAAAAGCGTAATCCAGCGCCCGTTTCACATCTTTTGCATCGATCGGCTCGATAACGGTAAGCCCCGGTATATGCCCAAGAAATGAATGCGTATAGATACCCTGGTGTGTTTCACCGTCATGGCCGACTATTCCTGTCCTGTCAACGGCAAATACCACAGGCAGTCCTTCAAGACAGACATCATGTATCACCTGGTCGTAGGCGCGCTGAAGGAAAGTCGAATACACGGCAAAAACCGGCTTGAATCCGCCTGCGGCAAGCCCCGCGGCAAAGGTCACCGCATGTTCTTCCGCTATCCCGACATCCGTGAATCTTTCCGGAAACTGTGCAGAAAACTCGTTAAGCCCCGTACCAGGAGCCATTGCAGCTGTGATCGCGCATATCCTGTCATCTTTTTTTGCAAGCTCAATGATGTGCTTAGAGAAAACATCAGTAAAGGTCTCACCTTTTTTCTTGGTGCTTTCGCCGGTCTTACAGTCAAAAGGCCCTATACCGTGGAATTTAACGGGGTTAAGCTCTGCTGCCCTGTATCCCTTGCCTTTCTTTGTGATGACATGGACAAGAGTGGCATTTTCCTTTCTCGAGGCAAGCTCAAAGGCATATCTCATCTGGTCTATGTTATATCCGTCAATAGGGCCGATATAAGTTATGTTCATGTCTTCAAAGAACATTCCGTCGATAAGCAGCTGCTTTAACGAAGCTTTTGTGCGCTTGATGGCGTTTGCCACATGTTCGCCGCCTTCGGGGATCGCATTCAGAGCAGTAGCAACATTCTGTTTTAATCTGTTATATGTGGGATTGGTCCTTAAGTTTCCGAGATAATTGGCCATACTGCCCACATTTTCGGAGATGGACATCTTGTTATCATTTAAGACTATTATAAAATTTGATCTGAGCCTTCCTGCATTGTTTAATGCCTCAAAAGCCATACCGCCGGAAAGTGCTCCGTCTCCGATAACGGCTACGATCTTTTCATCTGTGCCCCTTAATTCACGCGCTTTAACATATCCGAGCCCTGCGGATATCGATGTGGAGCTGTGTCCGGTATCAAAGGCATCACAGTCGGATTCGGTCATCTTCGGGAAGCCGCTGATACCGCCGAACTGCCTTAAGGTCTTAAACTCTTCTTTTCTTCCCGTAAGTATCTTGTGAGCATAGGATTGATGGCCCACATCAAAGATAAGCTTGTCTTTCGGAAGATCAAGGAACAGATGCAGCGCCATGGTAAGCTCCACGACACCGAGGCTTGAAGCCATGTGCCCCCCCACCCTGCTCACATTCCGGAGCATATACTGCCTTATCTCAAGTGCAAGCTGTCTTAAGTCCGAAGCCGGAATGTTTTTTATATCATTAGGTTTATTTATAAGATCAAGAAGACTCATCACGATTCTCTTTCAAGCAGTTTTAGCATAAGTTTTTCGATAAAGGACGTGTCAAGGCCGAGGGATCTCACGAGAGAAACGGCTTCATCCGTGTATCTTACGGCATCTTTCCTGGCTTTTTCAAGCCCCTGGATATATACATAGGTCCTCTTGTCGTTTTTGCTGTCGCTTCCAACAGGCTTACCGAGCTTTTTTTCATCGCCGGTAACATCAAGTATATCATCACGGATCTGAAATGCGATACCAAGATTCTTTGCTGCTTCATTGCATATCTTCAGCTCTTTGTCGCTTGCGCCGCCAAGGCCTGCGCCTATGCAGAATGCGGATTCAAGAAGCTTTGAGGTCTTAAGTTCGTACATAAGGAGCAGCGTCTCGTTGTCGATGCTCTTTCCTTCACTGTTAAGGTCTATTTCCTGACCGAGTATCATGCCCTCGCGGCCTGCGTTGTCGGCAAGCATCTTGAAGCATTTTACCGCGCGCATGATGGGTTCTTTATCCTTATACGCCGCCGATACCTGCATAACATCGGCAATTATCGAGAATGCTTCGTTTAACAGCGCATCCCCTGCAAGTATTCCCATGGCAGGGCCGAATTTCGCATGTGTGGTAGGTTTTCCGCGGCGCAGCATGTCATTGTCCATGTCGGGAAGATCGTCATGGACAAGTGAATAAGTATGTATAAGCTCAAGAGCACCTGCAAAACAGCCGGCAAGCCCGTCCATTATCTCGACGAAGTCAGGAGACTTATCTGCATAACGTCCCTTCTTAAAAGCTTCATAGAAGCAGATAAGGAAAAGCGGACGAAGTCTCTTGCCGCCTGCCTTTATACTGTATGCGACCGCTTCGTCGGTAACGGAAAGCTTTCTTGGAATGAATGTCTTTACTATGTCCTCGATATCAGCCCTTTTTATATTTAATTCCTGTTCAAAAGTCATATTCACTGCTCCTCTAAAACTTCAATCTCTTTCTCCACCCTGTCAATGGATTCGCTGCATTTCTTTAAGAGTCCGAGTCCCTTACGGTAATGTTCAAAGGACTCTTCAAGAGAGCATTCGGGATCCTCCATACGCTTTATGAGTTCTTCAACTTCCTTCATTGCTTCATTTAATATGAATTTGTTTTCTTCTTTTTTAGCCATTTACATTCTCCTTTTCAGGGTAAGGAAGGCTCTTGGAGCTTACCGTTTGTCGTTTACGTTCATTCTTCGGTGTCTTTGCCATTTATATCTTTTACAAGTGCCAAAAGGCTGCCGTCTGTAAGCCTGATGTTTATAGCGTCATCGGGTTTTACCTGCGTTACCGACCTGATATTGTGACCGTTTTCATCGGTTGCATACGCATATCCTGCCTCGAGTCTTTTTAACGGGGAAAGGGCATCCATTGCCTTTAGATTGGCAAAAAACCTGGCTTTTTCAGCCATGACCCTGTTTTTCATATTTCTCTTCAACAGCTCTTCAAGGTGCAAAAGGCCGTCTTTTCTGCGCTTTAACATCTCAGCCGGAGAAGCGCTCTTAAGCTTTAATCTGAGTTTTTCGGTCTTGTCCCTCTCCTTTTCGAGCTTGTCCTGCATTGCCGAAAGTATGTCTGCATGCAGATCCACAAGAGCGCCGAGGACCGAATCTATCTCACAAACCGCAAGTTCTGCCGCAGCGGAAGGCGTCGGAGCCCGAAGATCCGCGGCAAAATCGGAGATCGTCACATCCGTCTCGTGTCCGACCGCGGAGATTATCGGGATCTCGCATTCATAGATAGTACGGGCAAGGGCTTCGTCATTGAATTCAAAAAGATCTTCAAAAGAGCCGCCGCCGCGTCCGATTATTATAACATCCGGTTTTAGTTTTTCAAGCTTTTTTATCCCGCGGATAACAGACTCGGCAGCGCCCTTTCCCTGTACCTTAGCCGGATAAAGGATCAGTTTTATATACGGGTTCCTGCGTTTCGAAACACTGATCATATCGTGTACCGCAGCACCCGTTGAGGCAGTAACTATCCCGACGGTCTTTGCGAATTCAGGGATCGGCTTTTTATGTGCCAAATCAAAAAGCCCCTCGGCGGTAAGCTTCACTTTCAGCTTTTCGTACAGCTCATAAAGCGCACCTACCCCGTCGGGACTTATGTCATCCGCATAAAGCTGGTAGCTTCCGCCTTTCTCGTAAAGCGCTATGCGCCCCGAAGCCACTACCTGCATTCCGTCCGCAAGCCTGACCTTAAGATTCTGTACGGAGGAACGCCACATGACAGCCGCGATCTGGGAATTATCGTCCTTTAGCGTAAAGTAGATATGTCCGGACGAATGGTATTTGCAGTTCGAGATCTCGCCCTTAAGCTTAACCCTGCATAAGGTGCGGTTGTCATTGAACATGGCGGAGATATATCTGTTTATCTGTGTTACGGTGAAAATATCATTCTGCATCATTGGTAACAAGGCGCGCAAGTACGCCGTTCACAAAGCTTGAGGACGCATCGCCGCCAAATGCCTTTGCAAGCTCTACAGCCTCATTTATGGCCACTTTTTCAGGGATCAGCTCATCATACTTCATTTCATATACGGCAAGCCTCAATATGGCGATATCAACCTTGCCGATACGGTTAAGCTTCCAGCCGGAAATGGATTTTTCAAGGATCTTATCGATCTCTCCGATCTTCCCGCGGATAAGCCCGAGCTTCTTATTGGCACAGGCCTTGATCTCTTCGGGGTCAAAGCCGCTTTCGTTCTCGTCTTTGTCAATACCGCCTATCATCTCTGCGGCGGAATTGTCCATATAAAGCCTGACCTGTTCGTCATATTCGCCGCCGTCATAAAAATCATACTGGTAAAGAGCTACAAAGACCTGTTCCCTGATCTTCCTGAGTTTCTTTTTTTCTTTATCCATACGCCACCCCGTAAAATTCAGGCTTTTGCAATGTTGATACCTACAATGTGCACATTTACTTCTTCCACTTTAAGCCCGGTCATATCGGTTATCGCAGTGGAAACACGTTCCTGGATGCGGCTCGAGACCTCAGGGATGCTGTAGCCGTATTCGATGCAGACTGACATTTCGCAGAACACGTTTCCGTCGTCGATCTCGATCTTTATGCCCTTTGCAAGTTTTTTGATCCCGAAGCGTCCGATGATCTCGTTTGTGATCACATTGTCGGAAAGGAAAGCAACACCTTTGACTTCTGTTGCCGCCATGCATGCGATATTTGCGATCACCTCGTTGGCGATACGGACCTCGCTCTTTTTTGTACTGTATTCAGCTGACATTTTACGCCTCCTTGATTAACATGAAAATGAGTCAGTGAGAAACGACCCCGGTGACTCATTTTTTTACCGGGTCTTCACCGTAAATGAATTTTTTAATGCTGTTTTTCAGGTTTTCTGTATCTGTTATCCATATAACAGAAGTCTCTTCGCTGTGACTGCTCCCGTCTTCCGGTACGGTGTAATAAACGGGGAGGACAGCCTTTGTTTTTGCAAAAAAGCTTATTATATCCGCGAACCTGCTGTTATTAAGATCCGTCTTCATTCCGGGTGCTGCGGCTTTTAATGCTCCGAGAAGCTTTAACAGCTTTGCATAGCGGCCTTCTCTCAGCAGCATGTCGATTATCTCGCGGCCTGTGGACTTCTGTTTGTCGAACGTATTAGAATTTATATCATTAGTGCCCAGTTTGTCAACATAATTCGAAACGGATCCGATATCTGCATAAATATATCCGTCAACCCTGATCCCGAGGAGATTGCCGACAGCTGTTACGGCATCTTCGTTTTTTCCGTCTTTGATGTATTTCGCAAGCGGTTCATAATGCACTTTTTGACCGGATGCGTTTTCTATCTCACCCGAATATAAGGTAACTGCGGTCTTTTCGTTAACGGTAATGATCTTAAGGCTGCCGTTTGTTTGATCGAACGAAAGGACTGCGACAAAGAGCTCCTTTCTGTTGCCGGTCTCATCGCCGATTATGAACAAAGGATTTAAGAATCCGTCATCCGGCCTTGCAGATACGGTATCTTCGGCTTCTGCCATCCTGTCGCGCATAAAAGCCGCCCCCTGGTAATACAGAAGCCTTCCGTCGGAAGCGACCGTGCCTATCACTTCAAGCGCAAATGCAATGAACACAAGAGTCCTTAAGATCATAAACCAAACAGGCATATGTTTCCTTAAGGGACGGATAAACAGCACGAAAATGCCTATTACGGGGATAAGGGAAAGAAGCCACCATTTTGACCTTTTAAGGCGTTTGATCCTTCTTTCGCGTTTAATCTCGGAACGGATCTGTGTCGCAAGAGCCTGGTCTATATCCTTGAATATCTCCTCGTCTGCTTCGGAAACACTGCCGATCTCTTCGGAAGCACCGGATACGGAAGGTTTGTTTTCTTCCGAGATCTCTGCAGAATCTGTCATCTCACCGGGGGTGTCCGCGGCTTCTTTGGAAAAGACTGCGGATGCTGCGTCTTCTTTCTCAATATCCGCTTCACCTTCGGCACCGGTGTCATCTTCGTTTACCGGATCTTTCTCATCTTCCTTTGTCTCTTCCTGTACAAAACCGGAATCATACAGATGATCCAGGTTTGATGTCAGGGCGCTTTCAAGATCGGTAAAGTCGTCCCGGTCTTTATTTTGTTTTATTGTTTCTTCTTCAAGCATACCTGTAACAACCTTAACATCATTTTTATTCGATCGTGGAAAGCAGCTCTTCAACAGTCTTGTAGAGACTTATCGAGGAGGAAAGGTTAAGTCTTTCTTTAGGCGAATGTATATCATGCATTTCGGGCCCGATGGAGATCATATCAAGCTCCGGCTTCATCTTCGCAAACAGTCCGCATTCAAGACCGGCATGGATAACATTGAACTTTACCGGGATCCCGTGTGTCTTTTCGAAAGCCTTTGCATAAGCATCCCTGAGCTTCGATACGGGCTTGTATTCCCAAGCGGGATATTCGCTGTTTTCAGTGCCCGTACCGCCTGCTTTTTCAAGTATCCTGCGGACTCTCCCGCTTAAGAACTCTTTTTCTCCAAGCACGGAACTTCTGAGGCTTATATTAAATTTAGCTTCGTCTTCGTTCAGCGCAAACACACCGAGATTAAGCGAGGTTTCAACAAGCCCTTCGATATCGGGACTTAATGCCTGTACACCGTTAGGAAGCGCAAGGAGCGCGAACAGTACATTTTCAAAGGAGTCTTTTGTACATGTCAGAGCGGATGTTTCGTCTTTGAATTCAGCTGTTATGCTTATGCTCTTTTCGCGTCTTCTGTATTTAGCTTCGATATCTTTAAGATATCCTTCAATCTGTGATCTGTCAAAACCATCGTCAAGAATGAGCGAAGCCTTTGCAAAGGAAGGGATCGCGTTGTCTTTCTCACCGCCGGACAAAGACAAAACAGTGTAGCCGGCGAAGCTCTTAAGTTCCTCAAGTATCCTTGCAAGAAGCCTTACTGCGTTTGTGATCCCTTTATGGATCTCCGCGCCCGAATGGCCTCCGCGCAGCCCTTTGACGGTTATATCAAGCTGTCTTCCGTTTGCTGTTGCCCTATTAACGGGTATCCGCCCGTCGATCCTTAAGCCCCCGGCACATCCCGAAAGGCATTCGTCTTCATTTTCGGAATCCATGTTGATAAGGTATGACGCATCTTCAAAAACACCTGCATCAAGCGCTTTCGCGCCGTACATACCTGTTTCCTCGTCTGTTGTTATTATGCAGATAAGGTCGGGATGCTTTATCTCTTTATCCTCAAGAAGAGACATCATGTAGGCAAGAGCTATGCCGTCATCGCCACCGAGAGTCGTACCGTTTGCGCGTACCCATTCGTCTTCAAAGATCAGGTCAAGACCGGTATTTATAAAATCATGACCTGTACCCGGTTCTTCAACGCATACCATATCCATGTGCCCCTGCAGTACAACGGGCTTTCCGGCGCCGCCGTTCTGAGCGGGTTTCTTTATGATGACATTGAGCTCTTTGTCGCAGGTGCAAGAAAGGCCAAGGTCCTTTGCAAAACCGCAAAGAAAGGCACTTATCTTTTCATTATGTCCCGAGCCTCTCGGAACCTTTGAAAGCGCTGTAAAATTCTTTATTATGTTCTTGTAATCTTCTATCATCTTTCAACCTTTTCAAAAGGCCTGACCATATTAAAACACCTGCAAACACAGAAGTTTCCGGTCGAAAGCCTTATCAGTTCTTAAAGCTGTGGATCGGTGCGGGGATACGCCCGCCCCTCTTCATCATATCCTCGCAGGAGAACCTGTTTACGGGCATTATCGGAGCGTAGCCGAGAAGGCCTCCGAACTCCGCGGTATCGCCTACAGTCTTTCCGATAACGGGGATAAGCCTTACTGCCGTAGTCTTTGCATTTACCATTCCGATAGCCATTTCGTCGGCTATTATGCCGGATATTGATGAATCCGGCGTGTCGCCGGGAACAGCGATCATGTCAAGCCCCACAGAGCATACACAGGTCATGGCTTCAAGCTTTTCAATGGATAGAGCACCGGCATTTGCCGCATCTATCATCCCCTGGTCTTCACTTACCGGGATAAACGCGCCGCTGAGGCCGCCTACATAAGACGAAGCCATAACGCCGCCTTTTTTGACCTGGTCGTTAAGGAGCGCAAGGGCTGCTGTCGTACCCGGTGCGCCGGGCTGTTCAAGGCCTATGCTCTTTAATATGTCTGCAATGCTGTCGCCAACGGCAGGCGTAGGCGCAAGAGACAGGTCCACAATCCCAAACGGGATCCCGAGCCTGCTTGATGCTTCAAGTGCAACCAACTGGCCTACTCTTGTTATCTTGAAAGCGGTTTTCTTTATTGTCTCGCAGAGTGTTCCGAAATCCGCGCCTTTAACAGATTCAAGAGCATGGAGCACAACTCCGGGACCGCTTACGCCGACATTTATGACACAGTCTCCCTCTGTAACTCCGTGAAAAGCTCCCGCCATGAACGGATTGTCGTCAGGCGCGTTACAGAAAACAACAAGCTTTGCGCAGCCGATTGAATCACGGTCTTTTGTAAGCACAGCCGTCTGTTTTATCACTTTACCCATGCGGACCACGGCATCCATGTTGATCCCGGTCTTAGTCGAGCCGAGATTGACGGAACTGCAGACCTTTTCGGTGCTTGCAAGGGCTTCGGGGATCGAATCTATAAGCAGGCTTTCGGCCGTTGTCATCGCTTTTGAAACAAGGGCCGAATAACCGCCGATAAAGTTGACGCCTACTTCTTTGGCGGCTCTGTCAAGTGTTTGTGCGATCGTAACAAAATCCCCGGGCTTTCTGCAGGCAGAGGCTCCTATAATTGAAACAGGGGTTACGGATATGCGTTTGTTGACTATGGGCACACCGTAGGATTTACCGATGTAATCTCCCGTCGCAACAAGATCCTTTGCAAGAGTTGTTATCTTGTTGTAAATATTTTCGTTAAGCCTTGAAAGATCGTCGCTTACGCAGTCAAGAAGGCTGATACCAAGCGTGATCGTACGCACATCCAGGTTTTCTTTGCTGATCATCTCGTTTGTCTCGATGACCTCGGATATATTGATCATGATATGTGCTCCTAAATCCTGTGCATATTGTCAAAGATCTCGGATTTCTGCATCCTGATCTCCACACCGATATCGTTTCCGGTAGCCTTGAGTTCTTCGGCAAGAGTGACAAAATCCTTGTCTGCTGCAGAATAATCGGCTATCATCATCATCGTAAAATAGCCCTGTACAATGGTCTGCGAGATATCAAGGATGTTGATCTTGTTTTCGGACAGATAGGTACACACCTTGGCGATGATGCCCACTGTATCCTTTCCGACAACAGTTATTACAGTCTTGTTCATCTTAAATGCTCCTGTTTTATCAGTATTCAAAAGGACCTGTAGGTATGTCCCTGTTGGCTACGGTTATTTCCGGCATTTCCGGTCCGTACTTCCATGCTGCTGCAACAGCCGAACGCATAGTCTCATAGGCAAGCTCGGGATAATTGTTCTCTTTGCTCAAATGCCCGAGGATTATATGCTTTAATCCGGGTTCCATGACTTTAACGGCAAATTCCGCAGCGCTGTCATTTGAAAGATGTCCGTGAGAGCTTAATACACGCTGCTTTAACGAAAACGGATAACTTCCGGCCATAAGCATGTTCGGGTCATGATTGGATTCGAGATAAAGCATCGCCGCGCCTTTTGCAGCCTTCACAAATTCGTCCGTATATTCACCGACGTCTGTTATCACAACAGTTTTTCTGTCTTCGTGGGTAAAGGTGTAAAAGACGGGATCTGTCGCATCATGCGGGGCAGAATGCGGAATGAACCTCACTCCGTTAAAAGCATATTCTTTTTCCGGCGTTATCTGCATGAAAAGCTTTACCGGAATGTCTCCCTTAAAAGAAGCCATTACAGCGGCAAGCGTTCCTTTTGTCCCAAAGACCGGTATGGGATGGGCTTTTAAGAAAACCTCGAGTCCCATGATATGATCGCTGTGCTCGTGTGTGACAAATACAGCTTCCGGATCCCTGAAACCCGCGTTTTTATACGAGTTGCAGATACGCTTCGAACTTACGCCCGCATCCACAAGGAAACTGTGTTCGCCCGTGTCGAAGTACAGGCAGTTTCCGGAGCTTCCGCTGGCAATGCAAAACAGTTTCATTATTTGTGTTGTCTCTTTCTTCCGGCCTCAAATTCATCAACATCCGGGCCGTCACATTTGATCTGGTTCCTGCCGTGTTCTTTTGCATAATACATGGCGGAATCCGCGCATCCGAGAAGCTCGTTTGAAGACTTCCTGATCTCAGGATACGTTGAAAAACCGATACTTACGCTGACAGAAAGGGTTTTACCGTCATATTCAACGGTTGCCCTGTCAATATTGCCCTTGGTCTCTTCAAGGATATTTTGGCATTTCTCCCTGTTACATTCGGGAAAAACAAGGACAAATTCCTCACCGCCGTATCTTGCGGCAATACCGCCGTATTTGTCGGCAGCTTCGTCAAGTAACGACGCAAGCTTCTGAAGGACAACATCACCGCAGGCATGACCGTAGGTATCGTTAAAGCCTTTGAAATGGTCAATGTCGAACAGCGCTGCCGAAAGAGGTGTATGGTTGTTTTCGGCATCATGCCCCATCTGGGACATCTTCTCGTTAAGCGTCCTGCGGTTAAATATCCCTGTCAGTCCGTCGTTTATTGCCATCTGCTCTACGGCGGTATAAAGTGTGATATTGTTTATACCGAGCAGTACCTGTGCCGCGATGTTTGAAAACAGGTTTTCGGAATCGTCGAAATTATCGCGGATATTGCTTCCCAGATATATTATTCCCTCTTCCTTGTCATCTTTGAAAAGAGGTATCTTCGCAATTGAACAGAGCATATCGCTTTCCGTGCAGAAACGCATGGAATCGATATTCAGCTCCTTATCAACCGAAGGAGTCCGCGAATCTTTATTGTTAAGGCCTTTTGAAATGATCTCTGCCGAATAAGCCTGCAAAAAGCCTTCTGAAATATTCTTTGCCCTGGCGTTGAAAACAACACTGCCTTTTTTGGTCACGGGCGCAAGGAGCACACAGCAGAAAAGCAGGTTGTCCATCGATTCGCACATCGCCTCGGGTATCTTGTCGGAAAGCGACTGGATATCAAGACATGCGGCCACATTTTTAAGGAGTTCGTTCTGGGTGTTGATCTCCGCGTTTACATGCTGGATCTGCCTGTTGGCGGTCTCCATCTTTATACGCTGGATACCAAGTTCCTCATTTGCCTTCTTGATCTTCTCCTGATGCAGCTTTAAGGTCTCGTTCATTTCCTCTGTCTTTTCGGTCATCCTTCGCTGCTCGAAGATCTTGTGTTCGGAGGCAAGAAGCCACGAAACAAAGATATTGCACAGAAGAAAGACCGCGGCGACAACTGCCGCAATCTCGGCAATTGACCCAAGTGCAAGGATCGCGTTATTGCCGTAATCGGCCGAGCTTGAGATCAGAAGCAGCTTGACGAGCACAAATGCGGTGATCGGGAAGATCATGGTGCCGATAACGATAACGCGCGTGTATTTGTCGGAATAATCGAAAAGGAATATCATCTCGATCATCCTGACAAACAAAAGGATAAAGGAAATAACTTCCGTCTCGCGTATACCCGAATCGTTGTAAACGATGAACGCGGACAAAAGCAGGAATTCTGCGATCCTTATCCCTATAAGTATCCTGTTCTTAACTGTCTGGTCTTTCCCGAGCACTCTGGCAAGGATTATATCGACTATTGCACATGAAGCAAAAACGATCATGCCGAAAAGCACAGAGGCACCGCCATCCCTTACAAAATACTCGATGGCGGTTATCAGTGCGATGATCTCTATGATCGCGTGCATCTGACCGAATTTTAAGTTTCTTTCACCCATAAGTCATCAAACCTTTATGTCAACGGTAAAATTCTCAAATATCCTGACGTAATTGTCCGCAGGGACATGGTTTACCTCCACGAGCGAAGGTTTTTGCATATCGAGGGCTTCAAGGAGCTCCGATACCAGATAGAAGTCTTTTTTTACGATGGAATCGCCTTCAGAGATCCTGTAATCTTTTCCTACCTGTTTGCCGTTTGCAAGGAACAGACGCGGCATCCTCACGTTTTTCCCGTTTATCGTAAAGACGATGCTGTCCGTCTTGGCTTCCTTAAGCTCGGAAAGCAGCAGCTTTGCGGGCTTTCCGGCAGTGGAATCCTTTATGGTGATCTCATCATAATTTGTGATAAGAGTGCTTATCGAAGCAGGTTTTCCGTTGACCTTTATAACGGCTGCCTCTCCCATCTCGCCGCGCAGCATCCTGCGTTCACCGTTGAAGGTGAAATTAAGCGATTTCCCGGTACGGGGGAAAAGCCTTTCGTTGGGGAAACCGAGCTTTGCGGCGGCATCCATGACAGCGGTCTTTCCGTTGTCATAAAGCTTTATGCGCTCTTTGTTTACTGTGACAAATATGATATTGTTCTTTGCTTCGTAGTAGTTGAGGCATATACCGATAGGCGTTACAAGAGTTGAATCCTTTGAGAAGCCGTCTTCGGGGAACTTGACAAAATCAAGCACTTCCGCACCGCGTAAAGCAACACGCTCCTTTGGAATGCCGAGTCTGTCTGCAAGCTGCGGGATAAAGGTCGGGAACTTGCCGCCGCCTCCGACAACAAATACTGCGCTGACGGGCTTTCCGCCGTTAAGCTCGAGAATCTTGTCGGCAACCTGTCTTGTAATGTCATCCACAACAGGATCGGCCTGGGCTTTAACATCTTCCGCGGAAACCTTAAGCTTTGTTCCCATTATGTCTTTGTACTGTATATCCTTCTTTTTGCCCGTATTGAGCTTTATCTTTTCGGCTGTGTCAAAATCGACAAGGTATGCCTGCATTATGCTTTCTGTGATGGCATCGCCTGCTTTGGGGATCATGCCGTAGGCAACGATGCTTCCGTCCTTCGTGACACAGATATCGGATGTGCCTGCACCGACATCAACAAGCGCAATGTTCAAAAGCCTGTAGTTTCCGGGGATAGCAACGTTGATGGCTGCGATAGGCTCGAGTGTCATGTCCGCTACATCAAGGCCCGCCTTTTCAACTGCTGCATAAAGGCTCTCAACAACCTCCTGCGGAAGGAAGGTCGCAATGATATCCGCCGCGATCTTCTTACCCCTGTGGGATTCAAGGTTCGTCATCAGGAATCCGTTGAGGTAATATCTTATGACGGTGTGTCCGACACAGCTGAATATCTCGTCGGAGTTTTCCGCCTTTATCTGGGCGTATGCCTTTTCGATACCGCCCGCAACAAGAGTCCTTATATGCTCCGGCTCGATTATGGTATCCTCGTCAAATTCAAGGTCGCAGGATGTTTCAACAGTCTTTAACACACGGCCTGCGGCTGCGATACACACTTCGGTAAGCTTTCTGTCTATCTTTTCTTCAAGCTCACGCTTAACGATACCGATAGTCTCTGCGACTTTTTCGATATCATGTATCTGTCCGTCGAGCATGGCACGGGTCTCATGAAAGCGGATACTCTGCGCCACTATCGTGAATTTTCTCTCTCCTGTCTTGTAACCGACTGTTCCGACTATGCTTCGCGTGCCGATATCAAGCCCGAAAACAAGCTGCTGCGGTAATTTAGTCACTGTAATACCCCTCTCTTTTTGGAGCCTTTGAGCCATTTTGGACCCAAATAGCACAACATTCATTTAATTATAACACATTCATTTGTTTTTTGCCATCTTTTTAAGTTTATTAAGTATGATCTTCTTTACTGCTTCGGGTCTGTCCCCGTCTTTATTGACAATAACGGCATCGCTTGTGGCCCTGAAATACCTGTCGGTGTTCTGTGAACGCATGACGCTTTTTATCTTTTCATCGCTGTAACCACGGGTCGTTTTAAGCCTGTCTGCGCGCATCTTTTGCGGGGTATAAACATACCAGACATGATCGCACATTTTATGGCAATTTGCCGCGACAAGTATGGCAGACTCGAGCACTATGACTTCTTTCCTGCCTCTGTTTTCTCGTATAAGCCTTTGGGACTCTTTTATCACTTCGGGGTGAGTTAAGGAATTCAGGAGCTTTAGCTTTTCCGCATCATTAAAGACAATTGCGGAAAGCTTTGCCCTGTCTATCTCGCCGGACTTTAAGAGTATGTCCTTTCCGAAAGCATCAACTACTTTTTTGTAGGATATCCCGCCCTTCTTCATCTGTTCCTTGGCAACAGAATCGGTGTCGATGACAAGCGTGTCGGCAACCTCTCCGATAAGCCTGCAGATATAGCTTTTTCCGGAGCCTGCGGGCCCCGTTATGCCGATAACAACGGCTTTATTTTGCTTCATACCAGTTCTTTCCTTCGTTTATCTCGATCTCAAGCCTTATCCCGTTGTCGTAAGCACCGGGCATTTCCTCTGAAAGTATGCGTTTTACCGTGTCTTTCTCGGCTTCCGTGGTTTCTATCAGAAGTTCGTCATGTATCTGGAGCAAAAGCTTAGAATCCTTTGTTTCCTGTTCAAGCCTTTTTTCCACACGGATCATTGCGATCTTTATTATATCTGCCGCTGTGCCCTGAATAGGCGAATTCATCGCAACACGCTCGCCAAACTGTCTTTGCATGAAATTCCCGCTTGAAAGCTCGGGGATAGGACGTATACGCCCGAAAGCCGTTTTCACACATCCGTTCTTATAGCCTTCTTTTATTAACGAATCAAGATACTGCTTTATCGAAGGATACGACTCAAAATACTGATTTATGAACTTTTCGGCTTCTTTTCTTGAAAGCCCCAGGTCTGCCCCGAGACCGAAGGAGCTTATGCCGTAAACTATGCCGAAATTTACGGTCTTTGCGCGTCTTCTTGCATCGGCGTCAACCTTGTCGGCAGGGATTCCAAAAACCTTTGAAGCGGTAAGCGTATGTACGTCAACACCGGTCTCATACGCATTCTTAAGCTCCTCGTCACCGGACAGCGCAGCAAGGACCCTGAGTTCGATCTGGGAATAGTCTGCATCAACAAAGATGTGCCCTTCCTCTGCAACGAACACTTTTCGGATCTCGCGTCCAAGCGCCGTGCGCACGGGGATATTCTGCAGATTCGGATCGGTACAGCTCAAACGCCCAGTTGCCGTAACGGTCTGGTTAAACTTGCAGTGGATCCTTCCGTCCGTACCGGTATACTTGATAAGTGCATCCGCATAGGTGGATTTAAGCTTTGTAAGCTGTCTGAACTCAAGGATATGGGCAACTACCGGATAATCTTCTTTTAAGGATTCAAGCACTTCCACTGATGTAGAATACCCGTTTTTTGTCTTTTTCCCGTGAGGAAGCCCAAGCTTTTCAAAAAGGATCTCGCCAAGCTGTTTCGGACTGTTTATATTGAACTCACAGCCGGTCTCTGAGTAGATCTTTTCCGTAAGCCTGTCGATCTCTTCGCCGAATACCTGTCCTAAGTGTTCAAGTGCCGATGTATCGACCTTTATTCCCCTGTCTTCCATCTTTTTGAGTACAAAGAGCAGGGGCATTTCTATCTCGTTATAAAGCTTTAATAGTCCTTTTGCTTCAAGCTTTTTTTCAAGGATATCCTTCAACACGAAAGCAGCGGCGCTTTCGGGGAAGGCAGAATATTCCGGAGCGTGTTCGAAAACAACGTCTTTCGGGACATAATCGTTTTTTAACGGATCAAGAAGATACGCGGCAAGAGCCGGATCGAACGAGTTCTTCACATCAAGCAGACCCGCAGCGGGGCTTTGCTTAATGTTAAAAGCAGACAGTTTAAGACCGCATTTCAAGGCCTTTTCAAGCTTTTCAAAAATAAAGTCTGCCGAGATGAACCCCGCCTCTTCTATCCTTACTTCTTCTTTTTCATCCGTGCAGAAGCAGTAATATGCCGTACCGTTTTCTATGCAGACCGAAAAACCCGCGATCTTACAGTCTTTTAACCGGTCAAGGTAATCGCCTGCTTCGTTAAAGTCGTTTATTGTACGGATATTAACGGTCTGTTTTACCGTTCCGGTCTTAGGTATGTCTTCAAGAAGAGACTTCATCTCAAGCTCGATAAGAGCTTTTCTTGCCTCTTCTTCGTTTATCTTCAGTTCGTAATCGGAAAGACTGTTCTTTTCAAGGGGAACATCGCACTTTATGGTTGCGATCTTTTCGCACATCCTTGCAGCCTGCTCGCCTGTTATGCCGTCGGTTTCCTTAAGAAGATAAGGCAGCGGTGAACGTGTAAGGCCAAGCTCGCTCTTCCAGAGAGCATTTATCTCGTTCTTGCGGGCATCATCGGGATTTCCGATAAACTTAAACAGCGCGTCCACGGTCTTGTATCTCGATATAAGGGCTGTAGCAGCCTTTTCACCGATCCCGGGTACTCCTTTTATGTTGTCCGAGGGATCGCCCATAAGCCCCTTTAACGAAGGCACAGACTTGGGCTCTACACCGTATTCCTTTTCAACAAGCTCGGGAGTTAACGGAAAACACCTGTCGGCCGCAACCGCGACAGCCGGATCAAGCTTGTATTTTTTGTAGAGTTCTTCTGCCTTTCCGGAAGAAGAAAGCATTATCCAGAGGTTAGTATTTTCCGTAACAAGCTGAAGGTAATCCTTGTCTTTAGAGATTATGCGTACGGGGATCTCGTTTTCAAAGCGCCTTGCAACGGTGCCGCTGAAATCATCGGCTTCGTAAACTTCGGACCAAAGCTGCGGAATCCCCATTTTCGCAAGAATATCCTGACAAAGGTCAAACTGAGCACCAAGCGGCTCCGGCATCTCGCCGCGGTTTGCCTTGTAATCGGGATAAAGCTCGGTACGGAACGTTTCCCTTGAAACATCCCAGTTTACAACCAGATGTGTCGGGGGTACGCTCTTCAATACCTTAAAAAGATAGCGCAGAAAACCGTAAACGGCATTTGTATAGACTCCCTTTGAGGTCATCATGATCTTGTGGTAAAGCTTCTTTTTCTTCTCTTCATCCTTCTCGAACATGATCTCCTTAGGGAGATTACCGTAATATTGCGTAAAAAGAAGGGATGACCCATCTATGATCAAAAAATATCTATCCATAACGATCCTTTGAAAACATATTTTGTAAAACAAAAGCGGCACATCCCGGGTTACACCAGGAATATGCCTGCCGTGATCAGATATACCACGATAAGCGTAAGCTTTATCTTTAAGTTACGCTGAAAAACCTTGTATTTTTCTACCGAATCCGAAAGCTTTCTCAAAAGCATGCCTTTAAAATCGCCGTCACTCGAGACGGAATCACTTTTAAGCTCTGCTATCGCAGTCTGCATGCAGTAATTGATCTCAAGCTCGTTATAACAGTTGTCGCAGAGCCTTATATGCTCAGAAAAGGCATTGGCGGTTGCAAGGTCAAGCCTGTCGTGGATGAAATCTTCTATTATGTTTTGGCACTCGTTGCAATTCATTTGGCCTCTAAAAATCTTGTTGCATTAGGTTTTTTTTTATGTTATTATACCCATGTTCGCGGATATGGCGGAATGGCAGACGCAGCAGACTCAAAATCTGCCGGGGCGACCCGTGTGGGTTCAAGTCCCACTATCCGCATTATACTCCCCCGGGGTTGCCGGGGGAGCTTTTATTTTGCCTTGAAGGCTGATCTTCTATAAACACAATGCTTCAGTTTTTGCGATCAGAACAGCTTCTTTTCGAGGATGTAAGGATCCTGTGCAAAGTTCAGGGCTGTTTCGGCACTTATACGGCGTTTTAAGTAAAGATCGTAGATAGCGTCGTCCATTGTCTGCATGCCAAGCTTCTTGCTGGTCTGGAGGACCGAATCTATCTGATGCGTCTTTGCCTCACGGATGAGGTTCTTTACCGCCGATGTCGCATGCATTATCTCGAATGCCGCAACACGGCCGTTAGTATCCTGAGTGGGAAGGAGCTGCTGTGAGATGACGGATTCGAGCACGGATGCAAGCTGGATACGTATCTGCTGCTGCTGGTGAGGCGGGAAAACGTCGATAACACGGTCGATCGTATTCGAAGCTCCGATGGTATGCAGGGTTGAGAATACAAGGTGTCCTGTTTCAGCTGCGGTTATCGCGATCGAGATCGTGTCAAGATCACGCATCTCGCCGACAAGGATAACATCCGGATCTTCACGGAGTGCCGCACGGAGCGCCTGCGCGTAAGAGCCTGTATCAAGACCTATCTCTCGCTGGTTCACAACTGCTTTTTTGTGGTTGTGCAGGTACTCGATAGGATCTTCGAGCGTGATGATATGGCAGTAGGATGCCTCATTTATCTCGTTAAGCAGGGAAGCGAGCGTTGTCGATTTACCGGAACCGGTGGGACCTGTTACAAGAACAAGGCCTCTCTTCTTTTTCGTAAGCTCTACTATCGATTCCGGAAGGCCGATATCCTGCGGCTTCGGGATCACGGTATTAACAAGACGGATTACAAGAGCATAGGAACCACGCTGCCTGAACACGTTTACACGGTAGCGGCCTTCTCCGGGGATGGCATACGCAAAGTCCACTTCACCAAGCTGGTTAAAGGTAGTCTTAAAGGGTTCGACTATGATGGGTTCGATGATCTGTTTTGCGTCATCAGGCATGATCCTCGGATAATTCATATCCACAAGGATACCGTTGACACGGATCTTGGGCGGAACGCCGACGGTGATATGAAGGTCGGATGCTTTTCGCTCTTTTGCTTCGTGAAGAAGATGCTGAATGTCGTAGTTTACCATTGTAATCCCCCTTGCTCGGTTAGTATTTGTATGATACCTTACTCTTTTTCAGTGTTACCTTACCCCTTTGAACAGCGTTCCGACAGGCTTGCCTTCTATTATCTCGTACAGATGCTCGGGCCTGTCGCCGTTTGCGATCACAACATCCGTTCCGTGAGGCACCGCAAACTTCGCCGCATTTATCTTTGTTACCATACCGCCTGTTCCGACTCCCGATACGGAACCTCCCGCGACAGCTTCTATGTCGGGCGTGATCTCATCAACAACAGCGATAAGACGTGCGTCCGGATTTTCGCTCGGATTTTCCTCGTAAAGCCCGTCAATGTCAGACAGGATTATAAGAAGATCCGCATTGATAAGGTTAGCCGTTACGGCAGAAAGCATATCGTTATCGCCGTAAACTATCTCTTCTACGGCAACCGCGTCATTTTCGTTAATAACGGGGATTGCTCCGAGATTCAGCAGTGTTTCAAGTGTATTCGTGACATTTTCCCTTAACTGCGGGTCTTCCGTCACGGACTTTGTAAGAAGCAGCTGGGCCACGGTATATCCGTACTGTGAAAAGAACTTGTCATAAAGGAACATGAGTTCCGACTGGCCTACAGACGCAGCTGCCTGCTTGCCCTTTATGTCCTCGGGACGTTTTTTGAGCTTAAGCTTGTTAACGCCTGCGGTTATTGCACCGCTTGTAACAAGGACCACATCGATACCCGAATTCTTTATGTCACTTAAGACCCTGCACAAATGGTCGATACGCTGCATATTTAGGTGTCCCGACTGGTGTGTGAGTGTCGAAGTCCCGACTTTAACAACCACTCTTTTGATCTCTCTGCCGTGAAACATGAGTATTCCTCTTTTTCTTATACATTCATCCTGTATATTTTAATACTTTTCAAAAGATTATTCACTAATATTTTTTCGAAACAGACATTGAGTCTGCTGTAAGCAAATTCAGTAAATAAGCCCCCCGGGCTTATTCAGGCTTTATGTATACCCATATTGCGGGGCGAACTGCATGATAGGAATGGTCAACTCCGCGGCCGTAATTTTTAACAGCGCCTTCGTATCCGACGCATGCAGCCTTATTTTTACCATCACCGGGTGTTCTGAGCCACCATGCGCAATAGACGCCATTTTCTGTATAAGTGCCGCGTCTCTTTGCATATTCGGTCACGGGGCAAAGACGCGCTTCATCATCCTTGAAATATCTGTTAGCTTCACTGATGCTTAATATAAAAACTTTATCTTTGGTATCGTTACCGCCATTGATATCATGCTCGGGATTTGATTCGTTGCTTGTATCGGTGGTTGCAATACATTTCTTTTCACTCTTTGCAAAGGCTTCATTCAGGAATGTATCATTCAGCCATTTGCGAAGGTCGCATTGTTCCCATGTAACATCCTTAAATTCGTTATTGTATTTTTGGCAGTCAAGACCGCATTTGCTGATGAGCAGAGCCTTTCCGTCTCTTTTGTCAAGAATTATCCATTCTATCTTTTCATGACCGTTTTCTTTGTCGTCATCCTGTTCATAAGTACCGAAGGTGTAGATGTCGCCAACGCTATACTTTGAAAGATCAAGCGCTTTTTTTGAATCATCTTCATCTTCGTTTTTTTCTTTATTACCGCAGGCAACAAGCATGATCGAAATAATCATTATCATAAGTACAGCAAAACACTTCTTCATAAGCAGCCTCCGCATGATCAGATTTAGATATACAATTACTTTTTTATTATATCAAATAGCGAAAACAGTGTCAAATACAATGATAAAAGCAGTTGACTTTTCTACGTTAAAGTGTTAGCATGGTACAAGATGATCAAATTAACATGAAATCATGCTGACCGGATATCATATTGAGAACGTTTTACGGGAGGGACAAGATGTATAAGAGCAAGACCAAATCACCTGCAACCGACGACCTTTATAAGAGCATACTTAAGTTAAAGACTCTCGAGGATTGCTATCGTTTTTTTGACGACCTCTGCACGATCAATGAGATCCATTCTTTCTCCCAGCGTTTTGAGGTTGCAAAGCTCCTTGCAAAAGGCGAGCGTTTCTCGGAAGTTGCCGACATGACCGGTGCTTCCACCGCGACCATCTCACGCGTCAACAGATGTCTGCAGTACGGAGCTGACGGGTACAAGATAGTTCTCGAAGATAAAGAATAAAGAGACTGCAGGTCTCTTCCGGAAATAAATAAAGCAGCCTGTAAGGCTGAAACAGCCTGTAAGGCTGTCTTGTGTTATGACTTATACGATCGGAGGATAATGTCATGCTTCAAAGCAGCACCGATATGCTTAAAAACCTGACAGAAAGCCTTGTTGAAAACATGGAACTGCCGGGGATATTCATTCTTGTCAGAAAAGACGGCAAGGATCTTTTCTGTCATAGTGCCGGCTACAGGGATGTAAATAAAAAGCTGCCTCTCGAAAGAGACAGCATTCTCCATATGTATTCAATGACAAAGCCAATAACGGGGTTTGCGGCTGCTCTTCTGCTCGAACGCGGCATTATCTCGCTTGGTGACGCGGTTGATAAATACATTCCCGCTTTTGGCGATATCCGCGTCTGGAACAAAGAAACCGGAAATATAACAAAACGCTCAAGGCCCGTTTATATAAAAGACCTGTATTGCATGACTTCAGGCCTTTCTTACCCTGCCGACGATCCTTCGTATCCTCCGGGAGTCGCGAGCGCAGCGCTTTACAGGCAGGTAGACGAAGGCCTTAAAGGCGGCCCCGCTGTCACAACACTTGAGTTTGCTGAAAGAACAGCAAAAACAGGGATACTTGCTTTTGAGCCCGGTTCTGCCTGGCTTTACGGAACAAGTGCAGATATAATGGGAGCAATAATTGAGATAGCAACCGGCGTTCCTTTTTCAGAATTCCTGTTAAAGGAAGTCTTCGAGCCGCTCGAGATGCATGACACAGCCTTTTACTGTCCCAAAGAAAAGCTTGACCGTCTTGCTCCTTCATACCGTTTTGGCGATTGGCTCTTTAATCCTTTTGTACCGAGGAGAGCCCTTTTTACAGGTGAGCGAGAGTGGAAGGAACTTGACTTTGACCATCTTGGGATCCTTCGCAAAGGAACCGAAGAACCGTCCTTTATCTCAGGCGGAGCAGGTCTTTTATCGACAATCGAGGATTATTCGCATTTTGCTGATATGCTCCTAAACCGCGGAACCTATAAGGGCAAACGGCTCTTAAGTCCCCGTATGTGCGAGTTCTTTACTTCCGGCGGATTAATGTCGTGGCAGCAGGAAAGCATGTGGCATACATGGGATTCCATGGGTGGTTACGATTATAACGGGTTTATGCGGATCGGCACAGGCTCCGCTATGGGACAGCAGCTTCAGTTAAAAGGTGAGTATGGCTGGGACGGATGGCTTGGAACTTATTTTGCAAACTTCCCGTCGATCAACACCACTCTCCTGCTCGGTGCCCAGATACAGGATGCGGGAGCACTGACATATATGCAAAGGATCAGGAATGCGGTGCTTTCGAACTTGGAATAATGCAGAAAACCCTCATGCATGACCTTATATGAGTTTAGAAACGTGCGCCGCTAGGCGCACCACAATCAATAAGCGGTATGGTCTAAAGATTGACCATACCGCCTTCTTTTGTAGTCATTTATATAAACTGAATATCTCATCAGTAAACTCATCGTTATAAATCATGGTCGTTGCATCCGTCAGAGCTTCTTTGTAATGCATCCAGAACTTCTGATTCTTATCGTTTTCCATGAGGTACCACTCTCTGCCGTCTGTTCCTGTGATCCGTGCTTTTCCTGAGGTTATCCGAATCTTTTCGGAATCCACGTTTTGCTCTGAATAACCAAAGAACTCCCTTGATACTGTATACCAATTGCTCTGGTACTCAAAGAACTGACCCGGTTTTACGGCAAATGTATAGTATTCCCTGTTTGCTTCGGTATTCTTTACTCTTTCGTAATACGCGCCCTGGGCATACCGGGATGTCATCGGCAGTGACAGCTTTATCACATTGAAATACATTTCAGAATTTCCGGTATAATTCAGTTCCATTTCTCCGTCATAGGAGCTTAAGGGAAGCAATACTGTTTCTCCGACTTTGCTTTTGTCGAAATCCACCGGAAAATCCACAACAAATACATTGCAGCTTCCGTTCTCCGCCTTGAATACCACCACTGCATTCACGTAATCATCTTTGCTTTCAAAGTCAAACAGGTTAAAACCTATTCCTTTCGGATCCATGTATGACCTGAACTCAAATACTTTTTTTCCACTGTAATACAGTCCGTCCAGTTTTTTTTCAAGAAGGATCTTCCTGCCGTTCGACAAGACAATTTCTGATTTAAGACAATTCTGGGCTGTTTCTGCCGTTTTGCGTACATCAATACCCGAATACACTCCCGTAAACGGACCTGTCTTAATATTTCCTTTTCCATACATACAACTGCACAAAGCCGCTATGCAAAGTATTCCGATAAATAAACAATAAACTTTTTTCATAACCATGGACTCCTAAGTGCCGTTCCAACATAACCTGAACAGTCTAAACCAGACGTTACATAAACTTTATAGCCATTAGCACTTGTAACATTTCCTGCAATTTGTCCCGCGTTCATTGTTGCTGCAAAGCATCCCTTTGTTGCATAAACAATGCATCTTCTTCAAGCGCTTTCTTTTCTATTTCCTTGAAGTTTGAAACAAAGGTTGATCCAAAGTATATTTCATAAATTGTGGTTTTTTCCTTGGTGCACTCCATATAATAGATCTTGTCGCCATCTACATCAACATACTTATTGGGCCATGCATGATCCTCATTCTTGGTCAGAGCAATACCAGCAACAAATCTGCCCTCCGTATTACATTTTTCAATTGTAATTTCACCGGTAAGTATAGAGCAATTATTTACAACTTTTGTCCTTGAGTATACAAGCTCATTATTTGATTCTGCCAGGAAATTAATAAAATCATTTGAAGCTCTTGAAACCCTGTAGTTCTTACCATTATGATAAACATTCACAAACCCGTCTTCTGCTGCCACAACGTCTCCGCCGTCTTTAGAAGCAATCAGACTGTTGTTTTCCAGAATAAATTGAATTCCTGTGTAATTTGATGTCAGAGCGACCTTTCCGTCAAACATTTCAAGATGAGAATACATGTCAGTATTTACCTTGAAGTCGCAACGTTCAATTTCGTTGAAAGCAAGGTCGTATCTTATGATGCTTCCTTCGGTTACCCATGCATCAAGAATATACACATTTTCATCCTTTACAAGAATGTCTTTGGGATATCTGACATTGAAAAGAGAATAATACTTGGTACCGTTTTCATCCGTAACAATTACTTTTTTCCCTTGTGTATCAAGAATATAGACAACCCCATCTACAACATCAAATGATTGTGCTCCACGGTGTAGATCACGATCCTGCCTAAAACCAATCTCATTGTTATCAACACTAAAAGAAATGGCAGGAATCAATCTGCTGTTATCTTCTTTGTTGCCTGCAAAAGCTGCAAGAGACCCTATTCCGCTAATCAAAACAAGAATTAATAGAGTACTTAAGATCACAGTTTTGGTTTTCACTAATCACACCTCCAATAAAATTCTAGGGCTGTTAATTTTTACCTTCCCATATTTAACATATCATATTCCCGACAATTTTTCAATCAGTATCTGCTCAATAAGTCAACAATAAGTCAGCAAAATTGTGAAAAATCTCGCATCGTCAATAAGACAAATGCGAGATTTTTCCTCAATATTTCAATCGAAAAAGTCTTTAAGTAAATCTCTTTTTTATTCATTCTTTTATCTTACCGTGAAGTTAAAAGTGGTCGATATGGTACTGCCTAAGTTGTCACTTCCGGAAACCGTGATAGTATAGGTTCTGAGAGATTGCCATCTGTGTCTACTCCACATATTATTTGTTTTGTTATTGTATCGTATATTCCAATATCACATCCATTTCGATAATGGTTCTAGTTTATTACCATAACATATTTTTTCAGTGTGTTTATATCTGGCTCAACAATTGCATAGTAATGATCGCTAAGTTCATCTCCGGAAATTAGGAATTTATCATGAATCATAGTACCATCAATATAGCGAGACAAAAGAAAAAGCCTCGCAAATCAGTAATTATGACTTGCGAGGCATATTAATATGGATTTTTTACGCTTCCAGTTTTTTTACACTGTCGCGTTCAACAAGATGTCCCTCGACGATCCTTATGCCCTTCTGGTAGTTCTCACCGGAGATCTTTCTTGTAATGTTATTAACCGCTATGCGTGCCATCTCATGCAGGTCAACTTCATACGTTGTAAGCTCAACATCCCTGAAATCGGGAGGCAGGTAGTTGTCATATCCTACTACAGAAACATCCTCCGGAATGCGTAAGCCCTTTTCCTTTACGGAACGGGCAACAAGCGCTGCTGTCCTGTCACAGTTGCATACAAAGGCTGTAGGCATTTCCCTTGGGAATACCAGCTCATCCGGCTCCTTTGAAACGCCGGTGACCGCATCTCTGTCATCTATTATATTATTTGACGAAGGTGTTATCCCATGTTCGAGAAGCGACTTGCAAAAGCCCATATATCTGTCTGTAATAGATTCGGTCGCAAACAAAGTTCCGACATAACAGATATTCCTGTGCCCATGCTCAAACAGATAATCCGTCATAAGATACGTGCCGTAGAAGCCATCGGAAATAACAGAATCGGCTGTAACATCGGATTCGTAAAAGTCCAGAAAAACAACAGGAGTCTTGATCTTCTTACAAATCTCTCCCGCATAGGAATTGCCCGGACGTCCTATGATGATCAAACCATCAGCTTTGTTTTCTGCGACAATTCGCGGAATCGTTCCGTTCTTCTCCATTACCGGATCAATGACTTCAAGAACGGTAAAGCATCCCTTGGTCATAGTGCAGCTTATTATCTCCTGGTACATTTTCCAGTACAGCGATTCCGTCGCACCTATATAGCGGTTAGAGATCAGCACTCCGATACTGTAGCTCTTGTTTTTTGCTTTCTTTACGGAAGACAAAGGCTTATAGCCCATCTCGCGCGCGAGAGATTTTATCTTTCCGCGCATCTCCTCGGAAACACCGCTCTGATCCGAAAGAGCTTTTGAAACGGTAACAATGCTTACCTCAAGCGCTTCCGCAATATCAGCTAATTTTACTGCCTTTGTCTTCTTTGCCATTTTGTCAACCCAAATATCCTATCATGCAGATTCTATTATCTTCTTCCAAGGTCTGTGTCATCCCAGCGTGTAACGCTGTGCTTTTTGATGTAATCAACGATCTCATCAAAATAGCAGAATGCAAGACCAACATAGCTGTCTGCGGCACCATAATAGATTGCGATCTTACCGGATTCGGGATCGTGAATGGTTGCGCAAGGGAAAGTAACGTTCGGCACAAAGCCTCTTTCCTCGTACCACTCTTCGGGAGTGAGCAGCCAGTTTTCACAGCGGTAAAGCACCTTTGAAGGATTGTCCTTGTCGAGGATCGCTCCGCCTATAGAGTATACATATCCGCTGCAGGTACCTGCAACGCCGTGGTAGAATAAAAGCCACCCTTCGCTTGTTTCAATGGGGGCTGCGCCGCCGCCTATCTTAAGGCTCTCCCACCATTCGGAGCTTCTGCCCATCACATGTCTGTGTTTGCCCCAGTAGAGCATATCGGGCGATTCGCTGATAAAAATATCACCGAATGGTGTGTGACCTGAGTCTGAAGGCCGGCTTAGCATCATAAAGTTACCGTTTATCTTTCTCGGGAACAGCACCGCATTACGGTTAAAGGGAAGGAAAGGATTTTCGATCCGTGTAAAAGTCTTGAAATCCGTTGTCTTTGCCATGCCGATGGCAGCGCCGTAAAAGTCCGTACACCAGATGATGTAATAGGTATCCTCGACCTTTACAAGGCGGGGATCGTATGCGTAATTTGGCATGAACGGATTGCCGTCTTCGTCAACAAACTGAACCTTGTCTTTTTCAAAGTTCCAGTGGATTCCGTCATCACTTCTTCCAAGATAGATGAATGAAACACCGTTAGCCTGTTCTCCGCGGAAAACACCGATAAACTTATCCTCGTAAGGAACAACCGCACTGTTAAAGATACGCGCAACACCTTCAACGGGATTGCGCCCGATGATAGGGTTTTCTTTGTATCTCCACACAGGCGCGTTTACGATATGTTCCGGCCTTTCCTGCCAGGGAACGTTAGCCACATGCGGTGCGATCATTTTAATATCGCTCATGTAAATATCCTGTCATTCTTTAATAAGTCTCCGGGGGGCTTTTCGCCCCCGGAAACTTTTGCTGCATTGTTAAATGCGTTGTTTGTCCTGATGCTTATTTGCCAAAGTACTGGTCAAGCGCATCCTGGAAGTTCTGCTTGTAGGTCTCCTGCCACTGGGCCGGATCTACGGTACCGTCAAGGAGCTCCCAAAGGTTGAAGGAAACGCTCATAGAGTTCCAAAGATCTACGGTAGTTTTAGAAAGAATTTCTTTCTGAATCTTAAAGTTAGACATACGGGTTTCTTCGCTACGGCCCGAACCGTCGATCCACCAGTTAAGGGAAGCCGGATCATCACGCTTAGCCAAAGCTTCTTCATTCTGTGCTTCAGTATTGTCCTTAGACCAGCCATACCAGTTCCAGCCTTCGTAAAGAACATTGAATACTGTAAGCGGATCTTCAACACCTGCAGGGATGATGTAAAGCTCGCCGCCTACATTGTTGAGCTGAGGGTCTGTATCCTGATTGCCTGAAGGGCCTACAGGCCAATGGCAATAGATTACATCGAAATCGAGCTGAGGATTTTTACCATTGTTGTTCCAGTCATAATCATCACCGTCGTTAGTACCAACCTGAACCCAGACATTCATCCAGAAGAATCCGATATTGCCGTTTCTGTACATGGTTCTTACAGCATTTGCGTCCATATCGCTGGTTACAGGGTAGCAAACTTTATCTTTTACGTGAAGATCATGAAGGAATTGGAGAACTTCAGTCATCTTCGGAGATGTGAGCTGCTGGGTTGTACCCTGGGCAATGTTTGCACCGTTTGAAAGCATAAACTGTTCAAACTGATCGGAATCCCAAGCGCAGAAACCATACTGGTCTATATTACCATCCCCATCAGTATCTTCTGTAAGGATCTTGCAGTATTCCTCAAACTTATCCCAGGTCCATTCGCCTTTGTCCCAGAGCACTCTGGGATCTTCAAGTCCGTATGAATCGAGAAGCTGTTTGTTAAAACCAAGTGCATTATTGTTATTCATACCTCCCTGACGCTGGATGATACAAGCCTTTCCATCGCCAAGATCAAGGAACTTCGCAACCGTCTGTGTAGTGAAGATATCATGGTCTTTAGGCAAAATTGTCCTGAGATCCACACAGAGCCCGCTCATCTGAGCAGGGATAGCCATTCCTGCATCTACAAGGTAGATGTCACAGTCAGGTGTGCCGGCCATTATCGATGTGTTGATAGACTCCTGAACACCTGAATAAGTAAGGTTCTGCCAAAAATATTTAACACCATATCTTTGCTCGATAGTTTTAACATGATTAAACCTATCGATCATATGCTGACGATTGGCAGCTTTTTCAGCCTTCTTCTTATCATCGTCCTTTTCTGTTTCCTGAGCAACATCCCAGTCAGGGCTGTCAGAAACATCAGTATCCGCACTGTCATAATGCTGTACCCACCAGGTACCGATCAGAATATCTTTCGTTCTCTTTTGTGTGCCGGCACCCGTAGTGGGTGTAGGGCCACCTGCGCTTTGAGTAGGTGTAGGTGTGTTGGTTGTTTTATCGCCACATGCTGCAAGAGCAGCAACCATAGCCACGCAAAGAAGCAGAGCAATTATTCTTTTAAATTTCATCATTTATCTCCTCTCTTTACTGCTGTCCGACATAAACTGCATATACTTCCCATACAGATCCGGATTCACATTCCATCTTGGGTCCCCAAGCAGCCTTATCGGTACCTACAACTTCAACTATCTGATCGTAAGTGATATAAGCTCTGCCCTTGGAAATAACTGCCTTATTCTGAGCTATTCTGCTCCAGCCGTTTGCCGCATTCGGGAACACGATCCACATATCGCCGTCGGTATCTCCGCCATCCTGAGTAGTGAATTCAACAACTACTACAGAACCGGGAACCAAAGCCGCTAAGACTTTTTCAGTCATGTCAAAGCCGGACTGCTTCCACTTGTCACCGGATGTTGCAAAGCCGTCAAACTTTACAAGATTGTGAAGCCTTGGAGCAGAAGGAGCATCGACAAGTGTACCAACAGAAACTGAGTAAACTTCCCAAGGAGAACCGGATTCGCACTCCATCTTGGTGCCCCATGCTGCTTTGTCTTCGGTTACTTCTGCCACGATCTGCTCATAAGTGATATAAGCCTTACCGTCTACGATCTTTGCCTTATTCTGAGCTATTCTTGACCATCCCTTTGCAGCACCGGGGAATACGATCCACATATCGTTGTCGGTATCACCGCCGGTTGCGGCAAAGCTGATCTCGATAACAGAACCGGGAACGAGTGCATCAAGAATTTCCTTAGGCATTTCAAAACCGGACTGTTTCCACTTGTCGCCGGATGTTGCAAAGCCGGGGAAGTCAACTGATTTCTTGAATTCTTTTGCAGATGCTTCCTCAAATTTTCCTACAGATACCGAATATACTTCCCAAGGAGAACCGGATTCGCACTCCATCTTGGTACCCCATGCTGCTTTGTCTTCGGTTACTTCTGCTACGATCTGCTCATAAGTGATATAAGCCTTACCGTCTACGATCTTTGCCTTATTTTGAGCTATTCTTGACCATCCCTTTGCAGCACCGGGGAATACGATCCACATATCGTTGTCGGTATCACCGCCGGTTGCGGCAAAGCTGATCTCGATAACGGAACCGGGAACGAGTGCATCAAGAACTTCCTTAGGCATTTCAAAACCGGACTGTTTCCACTTGTCACCGGATGTTGCAAAGCCGGGGAAGTCAACTTCTTTTTTGTATTCTTTAGGAGTTGATGTCTCTAAGGAACCTACAGCTACAGAATATACTTCCCAAGGTGAACCTGACTCACATTCCATCTTGGTGCCCCATGCTGCTTTATCTTCGGTAACTTCTTCAACAATCTGCTCATAGGTAACATATGCTTTACCATCGATTATCTGAGCCTTGTTCTGAGCTATTCTCGACCATCCCTTTGCAGCGCCGGGGAATACGATCCACATATCATTGTCGGTATCGCCGCCGGTCGCAGCAAAGCTGATCTCGATAACGGAACCGGGAACGAGTGCATCAAGAACTTCCTTGGGCATTTCAAAACCGGACTGTTTCCACTTGTCGCCTGACGTTGCAAAGCCGGGGAAGTCAACACTCTTTACAAATTCTTTTTCTTCACCGGGAACGCCAACCTTGACAGAATAAACTTCCCATTCGGAACCGCTCTCTGCCTGGAGCTGAGGTCCCCATGCCGCTTTATCTTCACCAACTACAGCCACGATCTGTTCATAGCTGATCTGTGCGATGTTACGCGAGAAGTTTTCGTATGCCTGATTCTGTGCAATTCTGCTCCAGCCATTAGCTGCATTCGGAAGAACAAGCCAGATATCACCGTCTGTGTCTCCGCCTTCCTTGGTACCGTATGCTATCTCTATAACGGAACCGGGAACAAGTGCATCAAGAACTTCCTGAGGCATATCAAAACCGGCCTGTTTCCACTTGTCACCGGACGTCTGGAAGCCTTTGAATTCAACCACATTTGTAAGGGTCAAGAGGTTGGATCTGTCAACTGCGGTATCTTCAAAACCGTCGGGACTAGCAAACGCAACTTCTGTAGAAGCGGGTTTGATAAGATTGCCGTCAGCATCAAAGAAGCTAACGTTATCAAGATAAATTGTAGCGGCACCGTGACCGTTATCAGATCCAAGGTCTGTATTCATCTGGAAGATAAATACCGGTACTTCCTTACCGAACTGAACACCTGAGGGAAGTTTGAATTCTGCAACCTTCGGGTTTTTACTCTTAACAAAAACAGACCACGGAGCTTTTTTCATGTTGCTTACACTCTTGTCCGTCCAGAAATATACATAACCTTCTGTCGCACTGAAAGAACCGTCGGCATATTCTGTACCGATGGTCATTGTTACCTTTGCAACCTTAGCCGCATTATCACCAAGCAGACTTAAAACATCGAACGCAACGAATGACTTCTTGTTTTCAGCTGCTTTTGTGATCTTAAGAGCCTTGCTGCCGTTAAAATCCACAATTTCCACCGTGCTGGCATCAGATACGGCATGTTTCATATAAAGTTTTACGAAATCCATTTTGCCGTCTTCAAATGTCAGGCTCCCATCTTTGGGGAGTTCAACGGGAGTCGGTGTAGCCGGCGCCGTTGTCGGTGAGGGTGTTGGCTTGTTTGTAGGTGTGGGGTCGTTTGTAGCTGTGGGTTTATTACCGCAAGCAGCAAGCGAGAACACAAGAACAACTGCCATGATCAGAGCTAAAAATCTCTTTTTCACTTTTTAATCCTCCTTTTGGTTTTGAAAAAGATTAGAGGTTTTGTCCGAGGGTAGCGTCAGCCGACGATACCGCTTCGTTCAACACCTTCTATAAAGTTTTTCTGAAGCAGCAGATAAACGATCACAACAGGTGCAATAACAAGTATAGCACCGGCATCTCTGTAGAGCTCCTGCAAGGTGATCGACAAAATATTGTCTTCATTTGCAATAAACTTCTGCAATGATGCTATTCGTTTACTGATGACCGTTGTATCCGGCATCAGAAATAACTTCGCATAGAATACGTCATTGAACTGCCATACGAAAGAGAACACAGTGACAGTAATGACCGCGGGCATGGCATTTACAAGCATGATCCTGAAATACGTATAGAACATGTTTGCGCCATCTACAAAGGCGGCTTCTTCTATCTCCTTGGGAAGTCCCCTAAAGAACTGATTGAAGATATAGATAAAAAGACCCGACCTTAAACCGCACGCAAAAAGTGACAGAACATACATGGGAATAACTGTTCCCATAAGTCCGGTTTTCCCCTGTAAGCTGCTTACGATACCAAAAATATCGAATTGCTTAAAGTAAACATAAAGCGGAAGCATTATGGAATGTGTCGGTATGATTATCGTAAATATCACACAGCCAAACCATAATTTCTTAAGCGGGAACTTAAAGCGTGCAAATCCATACCCTACCATGGAACAGATAAACAGCTGAAGAAAAGTTACCGTAACGCTGTATAGCATTGTTTTTGTGAGTGTTTCCCAATAATCCAGTCGCAGGATCGCCAATCTGTATCTTTCAAGAGTAGGATACTTCGGAAGGATAAACATCATTGGATTATAAGCATCGGCATCTGATGATATCGAATTGACGAACATACCGATAACCGGAGAAACAATGACATAGCTGACTCCGATAAGGATCGAATACTTTAATACGGTTATCAGTATTTCTTTAAGACTGTTAAGTGCAATTTTCTTCTTTAATGGATCCCGGAGATAATCTCTGGCTTTTGTGAATAAAGGTACTTTTAAAGCAGTCGTTTTCAAATCTTATCTCCTTTCCTTAGTTGTAATAGAATGTCCGCTTCTGAAGAAGGAATACAACAATTCCAAGTATTGCGCATGTAACGATCGTACTTATTATTGTGAAGGCCGAACCAAGTCCCCAGTTAAATGTCTTAAACATTGTATCATGAGCAAGATCAACAACAGCCGAATCAGTGAAACTGTCAACGATAGTATAGACAACATTAGTTATGATATGAGGCATTACCATAGGGAATGTCACTTTCCAGAACGTCTCATAACCCGTTGCACCTTCGATCTTTGCAACTTCATACATTGAACCGGGTATTGATTGCAGTGCGGCGATAAATATGATTATCTGTACACCCGAAGCTGAAATGATCTCGTTTATCCTTGAAACGGCACTTGACAGATAGTTTACAAATCTTGCAGGCAAGCCAAGATTCATGAACATGCTTATCAGATAATCAATATCAAAAGCAAGTACACCGGAGCCTGCAGAACTTGAAAGTTCGGATGCCGTGGGTGTTATACCGCCGTTCATCATAGCCTGGGCCAAAGCCATCATTTCCGATATCGCACCGGAATTCAATATGATCGGCAAGAAAAATATCGCTCTGAAGACCGCTCTGCCTTTGAATTTTTTATTTAACAGGATGGCCATGAACAAGCTGAAGAATGTGATCAAAGGTACATCCACCAGCATATTCGTCAAAGATGTCGTAAGTACCTGTTTGAATGTGGCATGTTCCCTGAATGCTTTTATATAATTCTCCAAGCCGATGAATTTCAGGGTATAACCGCCGGCATTGGCGTCCATGTCCATGAGGGACATACTGAAACGCCCGGCAAGGATAACCGATCTTACATAGAACATGAAGAATCCGATCAGCCACGGCAGGATAAAGACATAACCGACGATCATCCTTCGATGGGTAAGCGACATCCTGACTCTTTTCCTGTGTGTTTTTTTATTATCTCCGGATACGATCTCTGTCTGAATAATATCTTTATCGTTGCGTTGTACAAGATCATTCTCGGAAGGGCTTTTCGTTGTAACTTTTATTTCTTCGCTCATTACTTACCCTCCCAAGTATAAGATTTTGACGGTATCTTTACTCCGTTTATCTCGCCTTCTGTCAGGCCGTAGTTCACATAGATCTTAACACCGTTACTGTATTCGACCATTCGACAGTCGCCGTTTATCTGATGATCGATGATCATCTCGCCCGATACATTCTTCAGAACTTCATTCAGTTTATTGTAAATGCCGATTGCGTCATCTTTCATCGTTTCATAAGTTGTCGAATAGAAACGATTAAGCCCTGTCTCCTTCATATCGCTGGAGCTGTTCCATGTAAAATTGAAATGCGGAGCGGAGCCGGTCTCGATCAGATACAGATATAATTCATTACTGTTGTATACATTCTCGTCATTAAGAAGATCGGATGAATAATCTATATAGCCATGGATTATCATCTGGTAAAGCGGGATCGTTTCGTCACATACAAAATAATCGTTATCCTTGTACGGAACATTGATGATATCGTCGCAGTACCCGAACGCATACGCGTTTGCATTATCTACCATTATCTTTTTGCCCATTCCGGAGATGGTATCAAATTGTCCGAGCACAATATTCAGAGCCTGTTCACGATCGGTGATATTGATCCTTAATTTATCTGAGGATAATGTATTTCCAAGATCTCTAAGCGAAATACCGCCAACATCGATTTTTTTGAATTTTTTAACAAAGCTGTCAACGTATCGGTTTAAGAACTTGGGTGAAAGCAGGTTATATCTTGTTTCGGAATACCCAAGCGAAGAAGTATTCCTCAAAGAACTCGGATCAAGAAGTCCAAAAGCCGCAACATAGCCGCCGCCATAATAACGTGATGATTCAAAATTATAGGGATAATGTTTATCCGCGAATGATACTTTCTGGAACGCAACATCCGCGTAAAGTTTTCCTCCCAGACTTTCCATCGTATCATTTAACTTCTCAAGCCCGGACCTGCCGCCCAATTTTCCAAGGATGCGGATATCGTGGGGCGCATCGTGATAATAACCACCGTTAAACCATCCCTGTAGGTTCATTATCTGATTTGATATACCGTTTTTGTCAAGATCCTGTGCAATCTGTGCCGCCTGATCAAAAGTAGTCATCGAGAACGAATGAAGATACTGAACTCCGAGGATATGTCCGGTTTCTTTTACACCGGAGATGATGTCGTAATAGAAAGGCAAATCTTTTTTTTCGGTATTTCTTGTCAGTTTGCCCTCTTTTTCAAGCTTTTCACGATAATACCCGGCTATCCCGACATAACCTTCATGTTCTTTGTCAAGGAAGTGATACCGAACGGTATAATTTATGTCATAGAAATTTTCTTCCATGATATATGTATCATCTTTGGAATTTCCGAACATCACAAGGTTATCGGTATTTCTGATACAGAATATCGGGAAGCACGTATTATATGAATTAACGCTTCCGGAAACCTGGGCATTGAGTACGGAAACGGTAGCACCGGCTTCAACTTCTGCAAGTATGGTCTTCCTGTTCTCAAAATAAAAACCATAGATCGGCAGTCTGACACCTTTTGTATATTCCATAGATGTATAAGTTGCAACCATGGGATCTATCTCGTATATATACTGACTGTATGTATTCGAAGAAGAATTTTTTCCGTTATTGAAATGTATCAAAGATCCCGATCCGTTCGGAACAACAATATATCCTTCGTCTTCCGCTCCGGCTGCTCCCATGGTCCTGAGCATATGTATCCTGTATATAAACCCGTTGCCATGTTCTTTTATGCCTTTTGCCGGAATACTGGCTACAACAGAATCACCGTCGAGCCTGAATTCAAGAGGTATCTCAAAGTAAGTATTTTCCGAAGTTTCACCGGTATCCTTGTCAACTATCGGTTCTGTGTTGCCAATTTTATAAAGATAACGGATACCGTTATTTATTCCCTCATAATCAAATTGTCCCAATTTGATGCACTTTGAATAGTTATCCATATAGGTCGAGGAAACCTTACTGTTGTAGTAGTAAACAAGAAGTGTTGATTTCAGGAAATTCTTGTTTGTCGGATTGGCTTTTGTATCACTGTCTGCATCCAACGGATTACTGTAAGTGATCTCACCCGAACGTTTGTCATATACGGCTATATACGAAGTTGCAGTATCCGTGTAAAGTTTAAGATACTCATTTTCACAAACAAGCTTGTATCCCGGAACCGAAGATACAGTCTCATTTCCCAGATTAAGTGCCGTAGCCTGCTCGTATTCATAATCTTTTAAATATTTCTTATACCCTCTGTAAAACCTGAATCGGATAAGGTACCATGAAACATAGACCAGAGCGAAACAAACGGCTAACCCGAGAATTCCGAGCAAAATCCTGGCTTTTACACTTAACGGACGTTTTTTCTTTTTTTCTTTGGTTTTTTTCATGTCCGACTCCATTTACCTGAAAATGATTTCAATATAAACACTCCTGAAAAAGTTGATCACAAGACCGATAAGATTGCTAAGCAAAAGCAGCAGGAAAACAATTATCAGCATCGCAAGAAATGTAAGTCCCAAAGTGATCATTGTCTTTCCCAAAGTATAATTATGGATCTGCATTATGCCTATAAGCATTATGATAAGTCCGTAGGCTATTCCCACTGCGACAAGAAGTGAGTAAAGAGCCTGTTCGTTGTCGGCAACCGCATAGCTGAGCGCCGTTGCAACGGCAAGGATGATAGTTATGGGAACTGTGCTGTAGCCAATTGCTATTGCTATATCCTTTAATCTTCCTTCTCCGTTAAGGAGACATGTTATGGACCAGTTGCTTACACATATCAGAAGAAAGAATGCAAGTACGCCTAAAAGCTCAAACCAGCTGTCAACGTTTCTCGGATCGATCTTATTTACGATAAATGCCGCAAGCAGCCTGTTTCCCGTAAATGTGAGGGAGAAAATTATCACACAGAGGATAGCTATAGGCACAGACCCGCGCTCCTGATGCCTGATCCAGTAAAAGCCGTCCATGGGGTGTCTTATCGTGTAGAAAAGGTATTTCCACTTTTCTTTGGAAAATGCTTCACGCATTTTTCTTCACCCCCTTCTTCCCTTTTACTTTTCTCCATACTACAAAGGCGATAATGAGAACAAGCAGAACAGTAAGAATATAACCGATATTCTGCTTTAATATGTTGTTGCGGTAGCGTCTGAAAGCTATGGAGTAATAGGTACGGTTCATGCCGAGCCTTAAGTATTTCATGGCCTGCTTGTAATCTCCGGCGGTAAGATATGCTTTTCCGATACCGGTGTTTGCAAGCTCGTTGTTCTCGTCGAGCTCGAGCACTCGCTTCCATACATCAACGGCAAGTTTTTCGTCGCCGTCGTAACGGAGCGCGACTGCCTCGTTGATAAGGTTGCCGTATTCCGTTTCTTTGAAGATGAAGATGGAATTACGGTTACTGTCAAGGATTACTATCCTGTCTCCTAAGCTTTCGATTGCCGACGGCATCTGGAAGGTTCCCTCCTGGGTTCCGAGTCCGCCGAAGATATAGAGAAGGTTGCCTTCGTGATCGTATGTGAAGATACGTCCGCGTTTTCTGTCGAGGCAGGAATAAATGCCGTTGTCCCTGTAAACAACATCTACAAATTGTGAAGCGCCTGCGTAAGTTCCGACGCCGTCGGTACGAAGGTCTCCGCCTACATTGCCGTTTTCGCCTTTTTTGATAACATCTTCACCCTTCGGGTTAAGACGCCTAACGCCCTGTTTTCCGTCGGAGTCGATATTTGAGGCATATACAAAACCCGCGCTGTCGATATCCATACCGGTAAATGTTGTCGGGATATAAAGCCTCTGTTTGCTCCTTTCGGCTTTAGAAGCGATCCGTTTCCAGAACTTGTCCCAGTTGCTGATCTTAACTTCAATAGTGCCGTAGAACCCTGTAAACTGTCCGTCGGTGTCAAATACCATGATACCTTCAAACTGATTGTCGGCAATGCAATAAACACGTTCAGCATAATCGACACTTACTTTTAACGGATTAAAAACAAAACTTTCCTCAAGTACTTCGGATGTCGGGTTTTCAATGTATTTAACAAAATCAAGATTGTTATCGAAAACAACTATCCTCTTGCCTTTAGTGTCGGCAACATAAAGATAACCTATCGAAGAAACGCAAACACCTGAAGGAGTTTTAAACTTCTGTTCTTTTTTTCCGTCATTAAAGCTGTTTATTATTCCGAGCACTTTTGTTATCTGATCGTCAAAAATAATGATCCGGTTGTTACCGGTATCGGCAACAAACACTCTTCCGTCAGGTGCTTTGCACAGATCACCGGGATTGTTTAATGTTCCTACCTTTTCCCCGTTATATTCCATCTGATCCGTTGTTATAGCACGGTCCGGTTCATAAGCGGCAGGAGTATATACAAGGTTTTCCCTGTAATCGTAGTTATAGCATACATACGGTACGGGGGCAGCCATCGCGTAAAGAGACGGAACGATCGCCACCAGTAAGACTGCCGCAGCCGCAAATATGAACTTTATGAGTTTTGATTTCTTCATGAAATCCTCCATAATGAAGCTTTATACATCAGTCTTTCATACCGGATGTTGTCATTGTTTCAAGGATATTGCTCTGGCAGATAAGGAAGAAGGTGATGGGTACTGCGGCAATAACAAAGGTTACGGCTGCAGCTGCACCTGCACGGGCGATTCCGCCGGCGCTTATCTGCTGGAGCGAATACTGCAGGGGCTTTAACTCTTCGTTACGAAGGAAGAGGCCGCCTGTCTGTCCCCATGCCTGCTGGAACTGGAATATGGCAAGGGTCAGCCATGCAGGTTTAACGTTAGGCATCATGATGCGCCAGAATATCTGCCACTCATTTGCACCGTCAAGCCTTGCGGATTCCATAAGCGAATCCGGGATCTGTTCCATGAACTGCTTCATGAGGTAAAGGCCCATACCGTATGCCCAAAGCGGAAGCACAAGGGCTAAATACGTGTTGTTTATACCAAGCCAGCTGATGATCATGTACTGGGGTATCTGGGTTACCTGCCATGAGAACATCATGGACATTACTACGAATGCGAAAAGGATCTTCTTTCCGGGAAATTCGTGTTTTGCAAGCGGGTAAGACGCTAAGGATGCGCAAAGCACATGACCTATCATGCCGCCGCCGGTGATTATTATCGTGTTAAGGATGTACCTTGAGAACGGCACCCAGGTATCGTTCATTAAAGTGAACAGATCCGAGAAGTTCTCAAAGGTTGGGTTCCTTACAAAGATCCTCGGCGGGAACTGGTAGAGTTCGTCGAGAGGCTTTAATGCGTTGTTAACGATCATTACAAGAGGAAGGACCATGAATACGCCGCAGATAGCCATTATCACGAAAAGGAGTGTGTTTCCCGCAACGGAACGGTTAAGTCTCTTCTCTCTTTTCTTTATGAGCCTGTTCTTCTGAAGGGCTCTTTCCACGGGAGTAAGCTGTTTTTTAGCCATATCAGTCACCTACCCCCTTTAAGATCTTCTGTACCAGCTTGTTCGTTCCTATCATGAGGAGGAACAGTACAGTTGCGATGGCAGACGCATAACCCATCTCAAATCTCGTCGAACCGTAATCGAGAAGGTGGGTAACTACCGTTGCACCCGCGTAGTTTACGGACGGGTTGCCCGCAAGCGCTATGGAGATATCGGCTACCGCAAAGGACTGCGTGATCTGCATTACGGCACCGAACATAAGCTGGGGTTTCATTGACGGAAGCGTCACATACCAGAGCTCCTGCCAGCGGTTCTTTACACCGTCGATCGCAGCTGCTTCATAAAGGTTCTTATCTACAGTCTGAAGACCTGCTATAAAGGAAAGGAAGCCTGTACCGAGAGACAGCCACAACTGAACTATGATAAGAACGGGAAGCACGTATTTTTCGGTCTGCATCCAGAGGATAGCCTCACGGATGATCCCGAGCTTCATGAGTCCACCGTTTAAGTAGCCGTAACGGTCGCCTGTAAGGATCAGGTTCCAGATAAGGTACGCGTTACCGCAGATTGAAGGCGCATAAAAGATGAGCGTTAAGAATGCGCGGAGCTTGCCTTTGAATTCGTTTATGATCCAGGCAAACAGGAGGCACATAAAGTAACTCACGGGGCCTGTAACGACTGCAAAAATAAGCGTGTTCTTAAGGGAAATTATGAATATCTCGTCATCAAGAAACAGCTTTATGTAGTTTTTCCATCCTACAAACTTCGGCCACTCCAGCATATTGAAGTAGGTGAAGCTGAAGGCTATCGATATTGCAACCGGAAGAATGGTGAACAGGAAGAATAGAATAAAGTAGGGAGCAAGCATTGCATAGGATGCCCTGCTCTTCTTTATCCTGTACCAAAGTCGTCCTTGTCGCTTTGCGGTTATGATCGCATCATTCTGTGCAGACATTGGTTTCTCCTTGAATCATTCTTCGGCAAGCGGAAGGCTGAATTCTTCACGCTTGTAGTTTATCTCGGCATTGATATAGAGCACTTTCTCGGTCAGTTCTTCACGGGGCGATGCCGTATCGGTGTCCGTTGTGACCGTGTAGAATGCGTTGTTTACATTACGCCATGTGTAGTAGCCGCCCGGTACCTGAGGGATACCGATGACTTTTTCAAGCTGTCCCGAAAGAGTCATATAATCCTTGTAGGTCCAGGAAAGCTTTGAAAGCGCTTCTTTGTTGGCTGTAGCAACACGCGCCGACGCGCCCATAAGGGATTCCATCTCGCGTCCGTAATTAACCTGTGTCTCGGCGGATGTCCACCATTTAAGGAATTCCCAGCACTCATCCTTGTGCTTTGTACCCTTCATGATGATATCGGCCAGGCAGCTGCAGCCTGTTGCTGTGTTTATCGAGCCGTCTTCCTGTACGGTTCCGGGAACGTTTGTGAATTCCCAAAGACCTTTGATATCGGGCGCCGATACCTGCAGGTTGTTGAATACCGTGTAATCGGCGATGATTATCGGACATTCGCCGGTACGGAAGCGCTCTTCCACGCTTGTTGCCTTATCGAGCTTGTAATCTGTGTAATATTCGCAGTACTGTTTGAATACATTGACTGCCGTATCGGAATCGAGTGCGGATGCCTTACCGCCTTCCGTGTAATATTCTCCGCCGTTCTGGAACAGGAGCATTGCGAATACCTGCTCGCTCGGAAGCATTCCGAATTCCATCTGGTTCTTGCTGAGGACTGTCATCGCAACCTTTACGTCGTCCCAGGTCTTTGGAAGCTCAAGCCCTATCTCCTCAAGTATGTCCTTGCGGTAGAACATCATCGGGAAGGTCTGGGTGTCGGGAAGCGCGTATGTTGCGCCGTTAAAGCTGAAGCCTGTCAGTGAGCTTGAGTAAAACCTTTCGCAGACTTCGTTGAAATCCGAGAACTGCGAGAGGTCAAGCACTGCATTTCTCAAACCGTAGTTTACGGGAGTATCGTTACCCGTGTTAAGAACGGCACCTGCGATACCGTTGGTATTTGCAACCTGTATCGCAACATCCGGACCTTCTCCGGAAAGTGTTGCACGAAGCAGCGTGTTCATATCAACGAGCTGTACATTTACGTTAATGCCCTTGGATGAGGTGAAGTCCTTATCTATAAGGGACTTTATGACATTAGCCTGGTCGCGGCCCGTACCTATCCAGAGTGTAATGGTCACGGACTTGTCGTTTTTATCGATAACATTTCCGATCTGGTTGTAATCGATAATGAAGGAGTAGAACAGGCGCTGGATCTCGAACCAGAGTCTTGCAAAAAAGTTGTCCTTCGGGATCTTGACTTTTGTATCCGTAGACGAAACCGTAAGCCTGTCTATCTGGAGAGACTGGTCGAGCACCTGTGTGATCCAGTTACCGCAGGCACGGACATTTACTTTGTAGGAAGAAATAACTTCCGAGAAACGCTCATTGTCTTTTATAAGCTCTTCAAGCTGATCTGTCATCGTAAGAAGGACCGTAAGCTTGTCGGAGTTGTTTCCGGCGGTCACGCGAAGCTTTGCGATGGCGTCATCAAGTCTTGTCTTGATATCCTTAAGATATTCGGTCAGATTCGGCAGATTGCTTTCGATCTGGTAATCGTGGTAACGGTCGGGAGCAACGCCCGTAAGGCAGATGACCTGACGGTAAACATCATTCAGATCCTGAACGCAGCCCTGAACTTCGGCGATTATCTCTGCCATTGCGCCGAGCACTACTTCCATGCGGATGGTGTGTTTTCCGGCGTCAAGGTAGATCTCAAAAGGCTTTCCGTCCTTGTCATGAAGGGTTTCGTTATACCAGCGCTGTTTATAGCCAAAACCGTAATCGTTAAATTCCTCGAAAGGAACCTTGCCGTCGATATATATCTTTCTGTGTGTTTCAAGACCTCTTACGAAGCTCTGGCGGACATAGGCCGAGATGTTATAGAGACCGGCC
>JAEEGQ010000030.1 GCA_016280395.1 Lachnospiraceae bacterium
GGATAAAAGTGACGTCGACCTCTGCCGACGGTACTGTTTCCGTTACGGATTACGACGCGTCCGGAAAGATCCTTAAAACGACCACAACGCAAAAGGACGGGGCGATCACCGTAAGCGAATACAACGGAGACGGCAAACGCATAAAAGTCACATCTACCGATAAGGATAAAACCGTAACAGTATCAGATTATGATACGAACGGTCATCTCCTTAAACAGACCAAGACGCTTGCAAACGGCGACCGTACGGTTTTCGAGTACGTATACGATACTGCGGGTAAGCAGACAAAGAGCACTGTCACATCTCCCAACGGCAATGTTACCGTTACCGAATACAATACGGCAACAGGAAAACCCGTTAAGAAAACGCTGACAAAACCCGACGGCTCAGTTACCGTCACGGATTATGATGCTGACGGGAAAGAGGTAAAAGCGACCAATACAGGCTCCGACGGAAGCGTTACCGTAACCGAATACAACGGAGACGGTAAACGCATAAAAGTCACATCTACCGATAAGGACAAGACCGTAACGGTATCAGATTATGATACGAACGGTCATCTGATCAAACAGACAAAAACGCTTGCAAACGGCGATCGTACGGTTTTCGAGTACGTATACGATACAGCCGGAAACCGGACAAAGAGCACTGTTACAACGCCTAACGGCAATGTTACCGTTACCGAATACAATGCGGCAACAGGAAAACCCGTTAAGAAAACACTGACAAAACCCGACGGCTCCGTTACAGTTACGGAATATGACGCAAACGGTAACGAAGTAAAAGTGACATACACAGACCCTGACGGAAACGTTACCGTCACGACACCCTGACAGCATATCATGAAAAAACTATTCAACGACAACTGGCTCTTTACGATACTTCCCATCGGTTCAGGTCCCGATGCGGCCGATAACGAAAACATAAAATGGCAGGCCGTGGACATCCCGCACGACTGGCAGATATGGGACACAGCCGATCTCTATGCGACCGGGACAGGCTGCTACAAAAAGACTTTTGAGATACATCCCGGCAAAAACCGTTTTTCTCTCTCCTTTGACGGCGTTTACATGGACAGCGAGGTTTATGTGAACTACAACAAGGTCATGGAGTGGAAGCACGGCTATACGCCTTTTCTTGCGGATATCACCGATTATCTGCAGGACGGCGAAAACACCGTTCTCGTGTTTGTTCATTACAGATATCCGAATACGAGGTGGTATTCGGGTGCAGGTATTTTCAGGGATGTCTTCCTCATCGGAACGGAAAATATACATCTTGTGCATAACGGCGTATACATCACTGCCAAACCGAAAGATGCCGAAGACCTGGACCTTACCGCCGAAGGAGCTTTTGATGTCCTCTCCGGCAAGGAATGGACAGTCAGTGTTTCGGCAGAAGTAATAAACGAGAACGGCAAGGATTCAAAGCCTGTCGAATGCCGCATCAGGAACGAGATCGAGAACGCGCACGGAACGATACTGCGGGCGTTTGAGGGTCTTGTTAACGTTATTCCCGTAGGAAGCGTTCCCTATGAAAAAGCCGGCACGTCTCCGGCCGTTTACACCGCGACCTTCAAAGCGAACACGCATATAAACAGCCCTGCGCTCTGGACTCTAGAAGAGCCCCGTCTTTACAGGCTCCGTACAAGCCTTTACTGCGGTGATGAGCTGCTTGATGTCGCAGAGAACACCTTCGGTTTCAGAACGATAACCGCCGATCCCTCAAAAGGCTTCTTCCTTAACGGCAGACACATGAAGCTTAACGGCGTATGTAT
Source organism: Lachnospiraceae bacterium (assembly GCA_016280395.1). Classification (GTDB taxonomy): domain Bacteria; phylum Bacillota; class Clostridia; order Lachnospirales; family Lachnospiraceae; genus SZUA-448. The sequence goes on from JAEEGQ010000030.1 coordinate 1,778, forward strand.
GCATCATGACCTTGGCTCGCTCGGCTCTGCCTTTAACCTTGTCGCGTTAAAGCGCCAGTTCCGTTCGCTTAGGGACATGGGTGTCAATGCCATCCGCACCTCCCACAACCCGCCTGCAGAGCGTTTTCTCGAGCTTGCAGATGAATTCGGCATGCTTATTGACTCTGAATTCACGGATATGTGGGAACGCCACAAAACCACATACGACTACGCAACATATTTCAGCGACTGGTGCGAGCGCGATGTTGCCGCCTGGGTGCGCCGTGACAGGAACCACCCTTCCGTCATCATGTGGAGTATCGGAAACGAGATCTACGATACCTACTTTGAAAACGAAGGCGTCCCGATCACAAAGATGCTTACAGGGTTTGTGCGCCTTCATGATCCGGAGCTCCATGCCTTTACGACTATCGGATCGAATTTCATAAATACCGAGGGCGCACAGAAATGCGCTGATCATCTTGATGTTTCGGGATATAACTACAAGGAATACCTCTATGCCGAGCACCATGAAAAACGCCCCGACTGGGTAATATACGGCAGCGAGACCTCTTCTACCGTCCAAAGCCGCGGTATATACCATTTCCCTGCCTCAAAGCGTCTTCTCACACATGACGACAACCAGTGCTCAAGCCTGGAAAATTGCAGTACAAACTGGGGAGCCGCTACGCCTTCGAGCGTTGTTTACATGGACCGTGATGCAAAATTCTCGCTCGGCCAGTTTATCTGGACCGGCTGGGATTACATCGGCGAGCCAACACCTTATTTCACGAAGAATTCGTACTTCGGGCAGGTCGACACGGCAGGCTTCGAAAAGGACAGCTACTACATTTACAAGGCGGAATGGACCGACTACAGGACAGCTCCCATGGTCCATCTCCTGCCCTACTGGGACTTTAACGAAGGGCAGCTCATAGATGTCCGCGTATATTCAAACGCGCCCAAGACAGAGCTTTTCCTGAACGGCATCTCGCAGGGCACCTTTGATATCGACCATGAAAATGGCCACCAATTCTCCGGTACCTGGCAGATCCCGTATACGAAGGGTGTATTAAAGGCCGTTGCTTATGATGAAAACGGCAAAGAGATCGCATCCGATGAATGCCGCTCATTTGGAGATACGGCAAAGCTGCAGCTGATACCGGATAAAAAAACAGTTAAGGCCAACGGTGAAGACCTTATCTTTACCGAGATCAGAGCGCTTGACGAAAACGGCGTATTTGTCGCAAATGCAAGAAACCGTGTGAATGTAAGAGTTTCAGGCGTCGGAAGGCTTGTAGGCCTTGATAACGGTGACAGCACCGATTACGAGCAGTACAAAGGCACAAGCCGCAAGCTGTTCTCCGGAAGGCTGCTTGCAATTGTCGCAGCAAACAAGGAGCCCGGAGAGATAACCCTTACCGTCTCTTCTCCTTCCCTGCCCACGGAAAGCATAACCCTTACAGCAAATAAAGCCGCAGTGCGCGAAGGTTCTTCCTGCATCATGGGCAACTATTCCACGGAAGAAAAGAATGACATCCCGATACGAAAGATAGAACTTTCCTGCAGCGGAAAGCGTGAATTAACACCCGAAAATGCCTCTGTCACGGTATCCGCAACAGTGTTTCCCGCTAATGCCACATACAGTGACATAAGCTGGAAGGCGCTTAACGAGAATGCCGTGGAAGCGAACTTTGTAAAAGTCGAGCCGGACGGGAATAAAGCCGTGGTCACGGCCCTCGGAAACGGTGAATTCAGGCTTGTCTGCAGCGCAAACAACGGCACGCCTTACCCGCAGGTACTTTCCGAATACGAATTCAGCGCAGCAGGCTTTGCAGAGCTGAATCTCAACCCTTATGAGCTTGTTTACGCATCGCTCCGCACAAGGGAAAAGGGCGATAAGCCTCTGAACTTGAGCTTTCAGGGCGGAGTATTCGCGCAGGAAGGACGGAGCTGGCTCGAATTCGACAATGTTGATTTCGGAGATTTCGGATCGGACGAGATCACACTTCCGATCTTCCACTGGAATCCGAAAACAAAGCTTGAGATCTGGGAAGGCAATCCCGACGAGGGCGGATCGCTGTCCCTTGAATGCGAGTATGAGCACGAAAGTGTTTATAACACGTACAATACAAATACCTTTAAGCTTCCCGCGCGGCTCCGCGGCGTGAAGAACATAAGTATCGTCACGTACGAGAGCATTTCGCTCCAAGGCTTTGTATTCAGTAAGCCTGACAAGGCGTTCTCGCTGCTTAAAGCTTCGGATTGTTCGAACATCACCGGTGATTCGTTTGAAAGAAATGCGGATGAGATCCTGAACATCGGCAATAATGTTTCGATCGAGTTCGAAGATATGGACTTTGGACCGGAAGGCTGCAGAAGCGTTAAGATCTGCGGAAGGACACGCAATAATGAGAATGCTGTCACTCTGCTGTTCGTAAAAGAAGGAAAGCCCGAAAGACAGATGATTGCGTTTGAAAAAGCCGGCGAATTTACGGAAAGGACTTTCAGACTCATTCCGGTTACGGGGAACTGCAAGGTTGCGCTTGTATTCCTTCCGGGAAGCGACTTTGATCTAAAGTATATACAGTTTGGGAAATAACAAAACAGCCTGTAAGCACAATGTTTACAGGCTGTTGTTCTGTTTCTCCCGGCTTCACGCGCCTGCAGGCCACAAATACAAAAGCCGGTGTATCATTCACCGGCTTTTTTAACATTTAGCTTGATCTGATCGATCCAATCCGAGGAGCGCTTCACGGTATACTCGTAATCACCGAGCTTTATTTTTGAAAAGTCGCTGTCCGTGACAAAGTAGGAGGCCTTGTACAGATCGTACTTCTTGCCATCTACGGTTATCTCGGTCAATTCATACCAGTTGGAGGGATAATTATAGGCTGATCGTATATTTAAGAAATTGTGTTTACACCCTTTGCCGTCGAATGACGAGATAAAACCTGCGATAGCACCATCCTCATCAAAATACACAAGGTCATTATCGTACTCAGGGCTGAACTTATACAGGATACCATACTTTTTCACGGGTAATACATATTGTATGATCTCACCTGTCTTAACATTATTCTCATCTGTTAATTCAGCTAAAGAATAATAAAAAGACCAGCCCGGCGCTTTTATAACGTTCTTCTCGTCTTTATCCTTTATATATACAGACAAAGCATTGTCCGAAAAGAATCTGAATCCTGCCATCTCGATTGCCGCAAAAGCAACCAGCAGTACAAATATCACTGAAAGAATTATCAGTACGTTCTTTCTTGTTTTTTTCATTTTATGCCCCTGTTATACTTGCATTAATATCCGCCTTCATGTCGAGAACTGCCTGTCTTGCGGCATCAGCGAAGTTTTCGGCGCCGAAGGATGCGTACTTTTCGTTCTGGTAAGCGGCTATGATGCCACGTGAGGAATTCACGATCGCACCGAGGCCGTCCCTGTTAAAGAAAGCCGCAAGATCCTTGCCGGTGCCGCCCTGCGCGCCGTAGCCCGGCACAAGGATAAAGCACTTCGGCATATACTTTCTCAATGACTTTCCTATCTCGGGGTAAGTTGCGCCGACAACCGCTCCAACATTGCTATAGTTGCCGCTGTCCATAGACATTTCCGCCCATTCCGCAACCTTTGATGCCACAGTACAGTAAAGCGGTTCGCCGCCCTCAAGGAGCCTGTCCTGGAACTCGCCGCTTGAAGGATTCGATGTCTTGACAAGAACAAAAATGCCCTTGTCATGCTCATTGCAGACATCGATAAAAGGCTTGACGCCGTCTGTTCCGAGATATGGGTTGACAGTCACAAAATCCTCATCAAAAGGTGCAACGACAGAGGCACCTATCTTTATCTTTCCAAGGTGCGCAGTCGCATAGGCTGCCGATGTTGAGCCGATATCACCGCGCTTAACATCACCGATCACCGTAAGATCCCTCGCCTTGCAGTAATCAACAGTCCTTTTGAACACCTCAAGTCCCGGAAGCCCGAACTGCTCGTACATGGCGATCTGGGGCTTTACAGCCGGGATAAGATCGTGGATGTTGTCGATAATGCCCTTGTTGAACACCCATACCGCCTCGGCTGCGCCTTTGAGAGTCTCGCCGTACTCGGCAAAAGCCTTTTCGAGGATATGCTCCGGAATAAATTTCAAAGTGGGGTCGAGGCCCGCGACAATAGGCGCTCCCTTTTGTTTAATTCTTTCGATCAGCGTATTTATCATGGTTTTACTATCTTCCCGTCCACTAAAGTTATTTTTACCCTGCCGTGCAGGAACTCGCCGTTAAACGGCGTATTTTTACCCTTAGACTTAAATTTTGATGCGTCAACGATCCACTTTTCATCGGGATTCGCTATGGTAATGTCTGCAACAGCACCGGGTCTTAAGGTACCGCGCCCGTCAAGCGCGGTAAGCCCGAGTATTTCCGCAGGCCTTGTGCTCATTCTGTAAACAAGCTCCGAAATGCTTAAAACACCCTGTTTTACAAGGTTTGTGATGCCGAGTGCATAGGCGGTCTCAAGTCCGACGATGCCAAAAGGCGCATCCTCAAAGCCCCTGCTCTTCTCTTCCGCACTGTGCGGAGCATGATCGGTAGAGATAACATCTATAGTTCCGTCTTTTAAGCCGCGCCTTAACGCCTCAACATCTTCCGCGGAACGCAGCGGCGGGTTCATCTTGTAATTCGCGTCATCACAGGGGATATCCCTGTCTGAAAGCGAGAAATGATGCGGGCAGACCTCTGCGGTCACGTTAAAGCCCTTTTTCTTTGCAAGCCTTACAAATTCCGTACCAAGATCCGTGCTCACATGGCACAGGTGAAGCTTTGTCCCGAGCTCCCCCGCAAGCAGTATGTCGCGGATTGTTATGTGGTCCTCCACCGTATTCGGGATTCCCGCAAGACCGAACCTGCGCGAGGCAAAACCTTCGTTTATCACGCCGTCGCCCACAAGCTCCTTGTCCTCACAGTGCGCCATTACGAGTACATTAAGCTCTGCCGCACGTTTCATTGCTTCACGGTAAAGCTTTATATCCATCACGGACTTTCCGTCCTCGCTGATACCGCATACTCCGGCTTCCTTTAAGGCTTTGATGTCCGTAAGCTCCCTGCCTGCCTGATCCATGGTCACACTGCCTATCGGAAGGACCTTTACCGCGGCATCCCATCTTACGATCTCCAGAAAATTCTCAACATGTTCTGCCGTATCCGCAACAGGCTTTGTGTTGGGCATAGCGCAGATAGTGGTATAGCCGCCTGCAGCGGCTGCGCGGGTTCCGGTCTCCACGGTCTCCTTGTACTCAAAGCCCGGCTCGCGAAGATGGACATGCATATCGATAAAACCGGGATAAACATGGCATCCTGCGGCATTTATCACATCATCCGCAAGACAGTTTATCCGCTCCGAGAGCTCGCTTATGTGCCCATCCTCGATGAGGATGTCCATAGGCTGTTCAAGCCCTCTCGAAGGATCGATGCAGAAGCCGTTTTTGATCAGCATTTTCATAGGCTCACTTCTTCCCGCTGTTTAAGAAATCCAGCAGCACTCTTTCGTTCATAGGATGTCCGCTGTCATTCAGCTCACTTTTTTCAGCCCAGTAGTATTCTATAAGGTCTTCGGAGAGGAACACCTCACGGTTTAAGCATTCAAAGCCATAGCAGATACCCACATAACAGGTATCTCCCACAACATAGGACCAGGTGTAGAGCAGGCTGCCGTCAGCCACTTCAAGCTGTGTCTGTTCGCGGACAATGCGTTCTGCCGCATCGATGGGCGATTCTTCAAAATTCATGTCGCCGTCAAGGAATTCCCACTGGTATGGCTTGACGATCCTGTCGTCATACCACCTTTTAACCACGAGGAAGCGGTCATTGCTTGTTACGATGGCTTTGATCTTGATCTTAAACTGCTTCATTCTCTTCTCCTAATCTTTGTTTCACGGTCACGACTGCCGTACCGGCGGCAACGCATGAAGTCTATATCAGGTAATTCTTAAGCTTCAGTTCCACATTTTTCGTGCCCCTGAACTCGTTTATGGACGGAACATAGGTAAACGATACCCTTATGTTCGAAGATCCCGCACTGTACATATCCGAAACCGTGTCGGCACCGTAGCAGTAGGTTATGTCATTTTCAAAAGCTTCTTTGTCTCCGAAGAATACGAAAACTGACTCGAAGCCATCCTCGCTTGCTGAACTGATCCTAAGGAATCTCCCCTCTTTTCCGATGGGAAATGCCCGCTTTATAACGCAGTTCCTTTCCGCAAAGAGCGGCTCCGGATTCCCCGTACCGAAAGGTTCGAGCAGCTCAAGCTCCTCACAGAGCCTTTCGCTTGCATAGTGCGCAGGCATTACAAGATCGATGCTGATCTTTTTTGCAAGGCTGTCTTCGGTCAGGGTACAGTTTTGGTTCAAGGTCTCCCTTAAGGTATCGATATTGCCCTTTTCAAGGGACAGGCCCGCAGCCATGGCATGTCCGCCGAAACGGAGCAGAAGGCCGCTGCATTTTTCAAGCTCTTCGGTGATATTGTAACCCTCGATGGAACGTGCCGAACCTTTCACATGATCTTCGCCCGGAGTCAGTATTATGGCAGGTCTGTCGTATTTCTCACGGATCCTTCCGGCTACGATGCCTGCGATGCTCTCGTGGCAGTTTTCAAGAAAGATCACAAGGACCCTGTCTTTAAGGGCATTTGTTTTCTCTATCACTCCGACTGCGTCTTCGACAGACTGCTTTGTGAGCTCCTTTCGCTCGTTATTCTGTTCAAGGAGCTTTCCGGCGGCTTCAAGAGCCGCTTCTCCTTCGCTGTTCAAAAGCTTCAACCCGAGGAGAGCCGTATCAAGCCTTCCGCAGGCATTGATACACGGCCCGAGGACAAATCCTATGGTATGGGACCCGACTTTAGTGTTATCGATGTTGTTAATCTGCATCAGCGCCTTTATGCCGCTGTTTACGGGGAACCCGTCGATCCCGTCTTTTCTGATCTTTTCAAGTCCAAGCCATACAATGTATCTGTTTTCGGAGGTAAGCTCCACAACATCGCATACTGTTGCAAGCGCTGCGATCTCGATATATTTCTTTAATATGTCTGTATTGCTCTTTTCATCACCCTTGCAGTTCAGGGCTTCGATAAGCTTTAATGCCGTAACTGCGCCGCATATCTCTGTAAAGGGATATCTGCATTTCGGAAGCTTTGCGTTAAGGATGACCTCGCATTCGGGAAGTATCTCCGGAATATCATGATGGTCGGTGACTATCACCCGCATCCCGAGTGAATAGGCAAGAGCGACCTCATCTACCGCGCGTATGCCATTGTCGCAGGTAATGATAAGAGAAACGCCATCTGCCTTTGCCTCGCGGATTATGGCTTCGTTGATGCCGTACCCGTCCTTTACCCTGTCGGGAATACGGCTTGAAACATCCGCGCCGAGCTCTTTCAAGCCCGATTCGAGGATATAAGTGGCGGTAATGCCGTCAACATCATAATCCCCTACAACACGGATCTTCCTGCCCTCTGCCACGGCATCACGGATGATGCCGCAAGCTGAGTCCATACCCCGCATTTCAAAGGGCGGGATAAGATATCCGTATTCGGGGTGAAGATATTTTGAAGCCTCTTCTGCCGTGTGTATACCGCGGTTGCATAAAAGCTTTGCGGTTACCGGCAGGAGTTTTGTCTCTCTTGCCAGCTTTTCAAAATCACCCTTTTTATTTCGTATAACCCATTTTTCCATTATTCTTCCCGAAAAAACGCCGCGGGGCGTGTATTATTTCTCTTTTTTCCTGCGTGATTCAAGCAGACGCCAGAAGGGACCTGCGATCATTACGGACGAGAAGCCGCCTGCGATTATACCTGCCATGAGCGGTATAGCAAACTCTCTTACGGAAGATACACCAAAGATCGCAAGAGCTATGACCATGAGCAGTGTTGTAACGGAAGTATCGATACTTCTCGTAAGTGTCTGGGAAATGCACTTGTTGACGATCTCGTTGACATCCGCCTTCGGACCGGCCTCTCCCCTTTCCTCGCGGATCCTGTCGAAGATAACGATGGTCGCGTTGATGGAGTAACCGAGGATCGTAAGGATACAAGCGATAAAGGTGCTTCCGACGGTAAGCAGGCCTGCGCCTATTATGTAGGTAAGGATTACCATCAGCACGTCATGAACGAGCGCGCCGACAGAGCTAATAGCAAAGTTGAAGTTCCTGAAACGGATGTAAATGTAGATGAGCATGCAGATGATGGCAATGACAGTTGCCCATGTGGCATCGGCACGCATTTCTCCGCTTATTACGGAGCTTATTGTTTCGGATTCAACATTTTTCTCGTCAACGTTATATTTTGCCTGGAGCGCTTCAAGAAGCTTTGTACGCTCTTCGTTTGAAAGGGTCGTTGTCCTGATAAGAGCCGATTTCTTCTCGCTTACGGTAGAGATCTCGGCATTCTTGCCAAGCGTTGTCTTTACAAGGCCTTCAAGCTCGGAAAGGACATCATTCGGGATGCCGTCCTCAAAGACAACTTCGGTGGAGGTACCGCCTACGAAATCAAGGCTGTAGTTGAAGATGCTTCCGCGTCCCGTGAGATTGATCACAAGGAAGATGATGCCGATGACGATAACTGCGGCAGGGATGAGGATGGTCTTCCTGAATTTGCCGACAAAATCGAACTTCACGAGCTTTGTCTTCCTGATACCGTTCTTCTCGTTGAAAAGACCGAAATCAACAAAGATCATAAGGATAAATCTTGTTATGAACAGGGATGTGATCATCGAAAGAACGATACCGATGCCAAGTGTAAGGGCGAAGCCTTTTACCGTACCCGAACCCTTGAGGTAGAGCACGATGGCAGCGATTATGGTTGTTACGTTACCGTCGATGATAGCGGAAAGAGCCTTCTTGAAACCGCTCTTTACAGCGCTCCTTACGGTCTTTCCGGCAAGCATTTCCTCGTTGATACGGTTGAATATGATAACGTTCGCGTCAACCGCCATACCGATGGACAGTATGATACCGGCGATACCGGGAAGCGTAAGGGTCGCGTTGAACAGTACAAGCGAAATGACCATCAGGAAGGAATAGATGATCAGCGACAGGAATGCCGACACGCCGGGAACTCTGTAACGGATGATCATGAAAATGCCAAGTGCTATGAAGCCCACAAGACCTGCAAGAAGGCTTGTTTTAACGGCTTCTGCGCCAAGCTTTGCGCCAACCACCTGTGAACGGATCTCTTCAAGCTCTATGGGGAGTGCACCGATACGAATGGTGGTCGCAAGGTCCTTAGCGTCCTCGAAGGTACGCTGGCCTTCGATTATGGCCTTGTTATCGTCTATCCTGCTGTTTACACGAGGGAAGCATACGACTTCTCCGTCGTAAACGATGGCGATGACGTTTTTGGTATTTAAAGAATATGCGTTGTAATACTGCGCAGCCTTAGCTGTGGCTTCGGAAAATCTCTTTGTGCCTTCCTCGTTAAAGGTAAGCTGGACTATATACTGGGAGGCGCCTGTCTGCGATGTCTGGATCGCAGCGTTTGCATTTGCGATATGTGAACCGTCGAGCACCATGTTGCCGCTTGCGATGATCTCGTCCATGCTCCTTGTGAGCGTGTCGTATTCGCCAGATTCACCCTTTTTCACGTTGTCGATGTCATCATCGCCTTTTGCGTAGATAAAGTAGATGCTGCCTGTCGAGCCCATCTCTTCAAGTACCTTCTCGGCGTCGGTAACGTTGGGGATATCAACATTGATACGGTTATTGCCCTCGATATATACCGCAGATTCGGTACTCTTGGACTCTGCACGCTTCATGAGCTTGTAGCGTGCATCCTCCATTTCCTCTGTGGTAGGGTTATTCTTGACTGCCTGGTAGGTGATGCTCACACCGCCTGCAAGATCAAGGCCGAGTCTGATGCCCTTATAGCTGCCGGAAGCGCTCTTACCGAAACCGATGATGGCGGTAAAGCCGAGAAAGCCTGCAACAACGAGCAGTAAAGCTGTTCTTAAAAACTTGTTTTTCATGTTCTCCTCACTCCGGGACGGCGTATCCTGATACTTCTCCGTCCTGTCTTATTTAATAAACATTTGATGATTATTATAACTGAATGCGGGATATATGTAAAAGGGTTTTTAAAGATTTCCTGTCTGTTTTTTTGAAAGCTCATGTTTAATTTTGTTGAAAATGCAAAAAACCACCCGCATTAACTGTAAATGCGAATGGTTTTCAGGCAATTAGTAGAGTATTCGTGTTGTATATCTGTTTGGCTTATTTTGATATCTGATGATGCAGACATCCCCGTATCTTAGTTCGTAAACCTTGCCGTCAGGGTCATTTGCGCTGAGTCTTGCGCCCTCAAGCTCCCACATGTTGCAGTATCCTGCTGCCGCGTTTATCGCGTTTTCATAGCTTAAAACCGCGGTCTTTCCCGTACTGTCAAGGGATTCAACGGTAAAATTCACGATAACATCACCGTAATATGCTCCGGCATCAGGTAAAAAGGCCTCAAAAGCACCTGTTCCTTTCGGAACGAACACAGACTGCAGCGGGATGATGAAGTTTCCCGTCCTCACGGAGGAATGCCCCGTCCTCGTGTTCTCTTCAGTAACTGTTTCTACCAGCGGGTCATACTTTTTTATGATGTTTTTGCCGTCTGCATCACGAATGATGTAATAAAGATCAAGCTCCGTACCGTTCAATGCCCTGAAGGACGCTGTGACGCGGACCGGATCGACCGATGTTCTCTGTCCTTCCGTCCTGAACCTGAAACTTAGCGCCGTCCCCGGGAGGACCTTACCTCCGTCGGCAATGCCCTGTGCAAACCCGTTCATGACCGGCAGCAGACCGGCCGTGACACTGCGTTTCACACCATACGGATCGTTTAAGCCCGAATAAAACACATATCCGCTGTCAAACAGTTCTTTGTAATCCGCGGCCCCTTTAACTTCAGTCACCATGAAATCGCACACTCTTCCGGATATCTCAAGCTTCATCTTCTTGACTGCAATGTCTTCATAACCGCCGGGGCCTTTTACCGTCACCCTTGTTTCGATGTTGTAAATACCTTCGGGAGGCTGCTGTTTCGGATAAAACCGGTTCAGCCGGCCGTTAACGGGGAACGGCACGTACCTTTCAGCGATCCTTCCCGTAGCTGCCTCTACGGCATCAAACGGGAACACAACGTAATCCTGCACCGAGTATCCCTGTGGGAACTCCCCTGCATTGTCCGTTATCATGATCTCAATATCATTAAGGCTTTTATCCGGATCCGATACTGCCTGAACATGATCGTCATGAGGTAAAACCAGCTGAACATACTTCCTGTTATCGGATCTTATTGCAGTAATATTTCTTGCTGCGGGCGGTGCCGGTGTTGCAGTAGGCTTTGGCGTTGGTATTGCAGTGGGCTTCGGTGTCGGCGTTGCAGTTGGCTTCGGTGTCGGTGTTGCCGTGGGTTTTGGCGTTGCCGTCGGCTTGGGCGTCGGTGTTGAGGTTGGCCTTGGCGTTGCAGTTGGCTTTGGCTTGGGCGTCGGTGTTGCAGTTGGTTTTGGCGTTGCCGTTGGCTTGGGCGTCGGTGTTGAGGTGGGCCTTGGCGTTGCCGTCGGCTTCGGCTTTGGCGTCGGCGTTGCCGTGGGTTTTGGTGTTGCAGTCGGCTTTGGCTTTGGCGTCGGTGTTGCCGTGGGCTTTGGTGTTGCAGTCGGCTTTGGCTTTGGTGTCGGCGTTGCCGTGGGTTTTGGCGTTGCCGTCGGCTTCGGCTTTGGCGTAGGCGTTGCCGTGGGCTTTGGTGTTGCAGTAGGCTTTGGCGTAGGCGTTGCCGTGGGCTTTGGTGTTGCAGTCGGTTTCGGTGTAGGTGTGGGCTTCAAAACCCGCCTGCTGATGACAAATTTCATGTCATAATAGTGCGCAAGAGCCTCCCTGGTCCTGTCAGTCCAATAGGCTGCGGCTCTTATGGCCGCAAGGGAATAACATGCATCGGACCAGTAAACATACGGCTTGTCCTTTCCATTCGGGTAATATATCACCCGGAAGATATTGCTGATGTAAAAGGTGTAATCTCCCTCATCTTTTGCGGATATCCCAAAGAAATTCATCAGTTTTCCGGTTATGTCCGACGGAAACGTATATGTTGTCGTAACGATGCCGTCTTTTACCACGCCGTTGACATAAGCCGATGTATTGTTGTCAAAGCGGAATTCAAAGACCTTTCCGCCGTTCGCGGCATACTTTTTCAGATCCCCCTTTGCCGGGGTCCTTGTGATGCAGAAACCGACGGTCTGATACCCTACAAGCGAAGTTCCGCGGTAATGGGTACCGATGATCTTCATGGAACCGTCGCCCTCAAAGACTATCTGGTACATCTTGTCCCCGCTTGGCGTATAGATCGTCTGTATGCGGTCCGCCGCTGCCGTATTCACGGCTTCAGTGAGGAAAGTCACCAAAAACATAAGTATCAAGATAATAACAGGAAAGCGGATCGCAGCATGACACCGGCTTGTATCCGGCAATGACTGCATCCTTTTCTTCTTCGTATATTTCATATGGCGTTCCTTTATCCAAGATTTCTTTCAGTTTCTTACAATCCCCTGCATGCACCTCCTTTCCCGAAGCAGCATTGATCCCGTAAAAAGCGGGCTTAGCCGACAGACCGGCCCCGTGGAGGCCGATATCGTAAAAACCGGTGAGCGCATCCTCCCCAAAGGATATCGCAACCACCGATGGTCCTGTTATCGCAAGTACCGAAGCATCATAAGAGAACTCCGGAAGATCCACGGTGACGTTCCGTCTTGTTTTTTTCAGGGCCGCCACACGGCCTGTTTCCGCCTCGAGCGCCTTTTCAAGCGTTTTTATATATGCGCCGTTTGCTTTATCTATTGACAGTTCTTCTCCGTCCAGGTCTTTAGTTACCGGCACAGACTCCCCTGCGGTTATCCTTCCGTCTGCGGTAAGCCTTGTGCTTATGATTGTAAAACTGCTTTCATCACAGATACAGACTATCGGGATTAAACCTTCCACGCGCTCCCTTGCGTCGGGAATGTGCCCGATCCCGAGAGAAGCTGTCACGCCCTTGATAAGCTCCCGCAAAACAAGTTCGTTCATCTCGCTGCTCCCGGCAAAGAGCACGCCCTCGGCCTTTTTGCGCTGTACCGATGCGGCGGCCATGACGCCCTCCTGCACCGCCTTTTTTATCTTCGTTTTTGTTTCCCTGCTTATCCTGTTTACCCTGTCCTTTATCAGGACCGGACAGATAAGGCTGAAGAAAATGATTATGAACACGAGTGTCAGATGTTTGATCTTCAATGTTTATATCCTCTTTTCAAAGGTCCTGACAGTTTCGGGCGCAAACCGGAAAAGCCTGTTTTCATAAACTTTTACGATCATCCTGTCATAAGGTTTAAGCGGCAGTGTTCCGTATTCTTCAAGCAGTTCCATCAGCTCCTTATGACTGTAGCGGGCCTGCACGGGCTCTTTCCTTCCCGGAAGATACTCCGTCCGCTCTATCTCGATCTCCGTACGGGCATATCCGTATGCGGCAGTCTTTGAAAGCGTCTCATATATCTCCCTGTCGAGAGCCCTTGCGGTTGCCGTCTTTTCCAGGAAAACAGCGGCATCAAGCCCTGCATTCTCAACGGCCGTGTTCCTTATCTCAGTCCTGCAGAAAAGAAAGGGCAGCAGGAACATGCAGATAAATGCTATAAAGATGTCTGCCGCTTTGGAAAAGGCGTTCACATGGCACCTCCGACGGAAAGCCTTGTCCGTCTTAAAAGTCCGGGCAGTTCAAAGGTTCCTCTTTTTTCGGATTCGATGCGGATAGAGACGGTATCGCCCGGAACAAGCACAAAATCGCCGTCTGCCGCAATAAAACGCTCAAGCTCGCTTAAAGCGTAGAATTCCCTGCAGATGCGGACTTTTCCGCCCGCCTCCTCCGTGTCCGTCCGTTCACAGCAGGCCAGGACCGAAGCGGTACCCCTGCAGAGCGATGCCGCCTCCTTTATCTCTATAAGGTCCGAAGCCGTTATCAGTCCTTTTTCGCGTATCGACGCATATACCCTTGTTATCCTTGCTTCCGCACTTTCCTGTCTTCTCTTTTCAAGCCCAAAATACCTCCCGGCGATTACCAGTACGACAAATACCGCCGCGAGCACCGTTATTACCTTTGTAAAGATCTCCATATGATCCCCCTCAGATTATTATCCTGAACAGCCTTGCGGCAGGTTCCGCCGCCTGTATCGCTTCCATAAGGCGTATCTCGAACAGCGCAAATGCGAGTGCGGAGCAAAAAGCCGCAACAGCCGCTGCCCTGCCTATAAATTCAGTTATCTCTTCCATTGCTTTTCCCCCTTGGATCTTCAAGACCCGTATTTAACACCCGGCAGGTATTCCGGCAAGTCTTTACAGATCACTCCTGTGTGAACTGCATCGTGATGACACCCTTTGTATCGGCGGTCACCGAGCCGATAAACACGCCGTTTGGATTGATATAACTTGCGTTTGTGTAGACCGTAGGGTCGTTCTGGGATGTATAAGCCTTGGCATATGTTGTGTTTACTGCGGCCTGACCCTTTCCTGTTGCAACATTTACAACAAGGCTGCCGGAGGTAAGTTCATCGGCGTATTTCTTGAGCACGTTGACTAGCTCCCTGCCCGATATCGAAAGGCCGTCATACATTTCCTTGGCCGCATCATTTACCGCGGTCATGTTCGATATCTGGCTTATACCGTTGTTTGCCGCATTTTTTGCCTCCCTAGACATATAAAAGCCGAGGCTTATCACTATGCATGTGATCACGACTCCTGCCGCGAGCATTAATCCCTTTAATGAGTTTTCCATATTGTTCTTCCCCTTTTTTTTATTTTTTTGTAAAACGAAGCCCTGCAAGGCTTCCCTGTCTCCATACCGCTTCCCCGATATATGCGTCGTACGGAGAGATCGATTCCGTGCTGTTTTTCCCTGTTACTTTGGCCAGGTCCTCCGGTCTTTGGAGCGTGGTCACGTTTTTTGTAGTGACTTCAAAGAAGCTTACGGTACCCTTTCCTTCTTTTATCCTGTCGAGTTCATATCTCATAAGGTTTACAAGCTCGCTCCCCGATAAGACTGTTCCGTCATAGACCGTCAGGCTGTTTTCCGCCAGTCTTCTTTCGTAGGCGGAAGCGGCCTCAATGCTCCTTGCCGCTCCCTCCTTGGCTCTGTCTGCGGCAAAAAAGCCGAGTGCCACAAGGATACAGGTTATGATTATTTCCGCTGCCATCATCAGCGCTTTTAATGAGTTTTCCATAGGTCATGTTTCCTTTACAGGCCGAGTTCCGAGCTTATGTCGGCAAGCAGTCTTACGCTTTCGGCGGCAAAAGGGATTATAAGATACAGGGCCACAGCCGCGATCAGCGGAATAAATGCGAGAAACTGTCCCATCACAGCGCGTTTCTTTACATTTTCAGCGGTCTTGCGTTCCCTTGTCTTGAAATAATAATCACGGTCCGCCGCCAGTTCGTCCATTGCGTCTTTGACGCCTATCCTGTCACACATTACAAGGCGTTCGGAAAGCCTTTTAAGAAGCGCGTTCCCGCTCCTGCCAAGCTCCTCTATCGCCCCTTCCTCACCCGAGGTGTAATCGTTCAGGCAGTTGCTTATGTTTCGTTTGAAGATGATGGCAAAATGCTCAAGTTCCTCGAGTATATCGTAGATAGAGATGAACTCGATATTTGCCAGCATGCTTATGATGGTCTGGTACTGCATTACCTCCTCGTCCATCTTCATCCTGTTGAGCATTGCCCTTACCATCAAAAGGATATCCGGTATCGCAAAGCACAAAAGGACAAGAACAGCCGCAAAAGCAGGGGACGGTACCGCTTCACCCGTTACCTTTGATACGGCCGCCGCAATACCTGCGACCATGAGCACCGTCAGTGCCGGAACGGTCTTTGCAAGGTACATCCTGCCGACAGACAGCGTGGTTCCAGCCTTCGCAAGGAGCCTTGCCTGATAGGCGCTGTAACCGGCAAAGGCCTTTTCTGCCCTGTAGAAGAGCTTTGTCAGGTGCTTTGGTATCTTCACCTTTTCAAAAATGCTTCCCTTTGTTCCTGCAGTATCACCGGGGCTTCTTAACAGGCAGTTAACACAGTAGACCGTTACCGCCAGGGTAAAGACCGACGCAAGTACCGTAACACCCCTTTGTCCCGAGTAAAAGCCGCTCATTTCCGGAAGATTGCCTACCGACCAGTTCTCGATCAGTTTCAGGCAAAACGCGGGGGCTGCCGATATCGGACAAATGCCCGCAGTCTTTGCAGCAAGTAGTTCATCAGCTTCAGCTTCAAGTCTCAGTTCCTCCTTCAGATTCATAATATTGTTCAAGAACATGGAGCCGTCTTTTGTGGTCTTGTCGCCGTACTCGGATACCGTCACACACAGCGTAACGAACAGCTTCAGGTACCTGTTCGACTCCGACATTCTGTAAACCTTTGCCGCCGCGCGTACGTCCTCGGCTTCGAGCACATCAAGGATCTTATCCGCCTCCTCCCTGATATACCTGCTTTTCTGTGAAACCGACGCGTCCCGCACCGCCTCGTCCACCATCCCGTGGATGTGGAATTCATGCCTTACCGCCGACAGGAATTCGTCTATTTCCTGCAGCTCCTTCTTTTTGTTCCTGTATCTTTTCCTGCCGTATGCTTCAACAGTCAGTACAAACGCCGCAAAAACAAGCGATGCGGCAAGATAACCCGAGACAGGCACCCTTAAGAGCGTTAAGAGAGTCACGAACAGAAAACCGGCAAGCAGCCCGAAAAGTGCGCGTTTAAGCAGAGTATTCCTCTTCACAGATGCCTCCGTTTCTCCACCTTGCAAGGTCGTTCCAAAATTCTTCTTTTTCACGTCTGTTCATGGACAGAAGCATGGCGGCAGCCGTTTCCTCCGATATCTCTCCCGTCACTTCGTAGCCTTTTTCCGTCATTGCCATGATCACACGGTTGCCGTTTTTATCTTCAGGATCCCTTGCGATCTCGGTTATCCTTGAGATGCGTCTTGTGCCGTCCGGCAGGCGCACCATGTGCACATCGAAACGTACAGCCTGGCGCACCTGGTTTTCGGCTATATACTCATTGTTGAACCCCGACGCGCTCATAAGATCGTTCCGGAGCGAAGTAATAAGATCATCCGTAGTCTTGGCGTGATGTGTGAATATTGTGAAGCGGCTTGCTACCTGCGATACCATTACAAGCCACCCCGCTACCGGCGCAGAAGCGACTTCGCCGATGATATTCACCATTCCGTCGGTCTTTTTCTGGAGATCGAGGGCTTCGCGTCCCGTTATCTCCGATGTTTCGCGGAAGGTGACTATATTCCGTTCAGGGTATTCCTCCCTCAGATGCAGTTCAAACAAAAGCTCCTGGATCCTCAGCGTGTAATTGGCGGGAATAAACTCGATCAGGGCTTTAAGCAGCGTAGTCTTTCCGCAGCCCTGCTCGCCTGTTATCCCGAACACCTGACAGCCGGATATTATATGTTTAAGGAGTTTTCGTACTTCAACCGCGCCGGGACCGTTAACTATACGTTCCACAGGCATTGTCCCCTTCTTGCCGAATTTACGCACAAAAAATGCCCATGACTCTGAAAAGGGCGGCCGTACAACGATCACGCGCGAACCGTCCGACATATCGTTTGCGATAAAACCCTTCGTTGCGGACAGCTGGCCCGGATTGTTGAAGCGGTAGATATTCTTGCACACTCTTTCAAGCTCCGCTTCCGAGCCGAAGCTTAAGAACGAGAGACGGATCATGTTTCCGTGGCTGAACACCCATATGCTCTCGTAATTCATAAGACCCTCCCGCGAGGCTCTTTCGGTCTCATCCCATTCGTTTACGCTTTCCTTTGTAAACATCCCGTCCCGGCCCACTCTGCCCGAAACTCCGGCGGATATGCCGTCTATCTCCATATCCCGCAGTGTATCTGCGACGCCGTGTCCTTTGTACTGCCTGTAGATAAGATTGGTGATGATATCTGCTTTTGCTTCACTGTCAAGGTAAGGTGTCTTTAAGGCATACAGCTCGTTTACATCAAAAGAATCTATGACGTGCGTTACGTTTTCGCCGTGCCGGGTAAAACCTGCATCTTCCCTTCCCCCGCTGTCTTTTCCAAAGTACAGTGTCTGTGTGGACCTGCCTGCGTGAATGTCAAGAAGATCGTCAAGCAGCCTTGCCGCGGCTTTCGATCTGAATTCTCTTGAATAATCGTAGAGGAGTATCTCAAATTTGTCGGCAGCCCCGAGAGCTTCCGGCCTGTCAAACGGAAGGATCCTGTCAAGTTCGGACCTGTTATTCAGCCATACCCCAAGGAGCCATTTTTTTATCTGCTCTTTTACATAGGCTTTTGCTCCCATATTGCCGTTACCGCAGTTTCTGACAGCCTTTCCGAGTTCGGCCCTTTCAAGCTCGCGCTTTCTGTCCTCTTCACTTCTGATCTGCACTATCTCACCCGTAATGCCGTTGATATACTGTTTCACGGCATCGACCATCGTCCCGATCGCATAGATATCGCCTGTTTCCTTCTCTTTTTCATTATCCTTTGTCTTTAACCAAAGATACAGGATCACGATCAGTCCAAGCGCAAGAAAGAGCACTATTATTATATTTTTGATAAGTTCCGTTCCCATCAGTTGATCAGCCAGACTCCGTCACCCCTGCCGCCGTCCGCTCCTCCTTCTTCGAGCATGTTCTTTATGGCATCCCTGTAATAAACGACGGAGTTCCTTAAGCGTTCCTCAAGGCATTCTCTTGCAAGATAGAGACTGTCCGCCTCCTCCTTTTCCATAAGGCCTTCCTCGCCTATGAGAGTAAGAACATCCTTTACCGGCCTGTAGTTGCCGGTGGAATCCTCTCCCGCCCCGCTCCTTACGACGACCGGATAGACAGAGGTTTCCGTATATACCTCAAGGTCGGTCCTTGATGAGGAAACATACAGGAGCTCGATCTCGCTGAGGGCCGCAAATACCCTTTTCCCTTTTGTTTCGTCTTCGATGACCGTAAGTCTTATGTTCTTTAATACCGTGTAATCCTCGCCGTTCGCAAACCGGATTCGGATATCCGCAATACAGCCGTCTGTGAGCCTTTCATGTGTCGGAATATCCGTGAAGAAAAGCTCTGTCTTTCTTTCACCCGGGGCTGTTAACGGAACTGCCGAAGGGTCCCCCCCGGTATCCGGCACGCTGCCGTCTGAGGCTTCCTGTCCGGTTTGCCCCGCTGATGCCGGTTTATTGTCACCAATCTCTTCTTCCTTCGTGTCTGTCTCGCCCGTATCCCCGGGGTTTTCGGGTCCCGCTCCGGTTCCGGCGTTTACCGTGTTCTTTCGCAGGACCCTGCCGGGTAAGTCAGAGGAGTATAAAAATATGCAGATCACCGTAAGTATCAGTGCCGTGATCGCAAGGATCACAAATCGTTTTCTTTTTCTGTTCATATCCTTCCCCGTTTTCTTATCAGTATGCGGCATTTGCATTGTCGGGGCTCATGCCGTAAACCCCGTTTTCAAGTGTCCGCATCAGGATGCCGGCGGCATACCTTATGTACCACATGCGACGGTATTCGGAGTGCTTTTTTCCACAGTCGAAATAGGTACAGATGTATGGGATTATCCTGCCGTCGGCAAATCCTGACACGAGCCCAGGATCGTAAGGAATGACAGCAACTCTTTCCGGATGGATGTGATGATCTCTTATCAGGTCGCGTTTGAGATACGCTCCTTTTTCCGAGTAGGAGCTGATAAGAAATATGCATTTCCCGGTGATGCTCTCGTAACATTTAAAGAAATTCCTGACAGCATCCTTGTCCTGCTTCAGATTGACCGCTATAATATCGGCTCTCTCAAGTTCCGAAAGCGTACACAGGCTTCCCTGGCTCTGCAGATCCATAAAAACATGGTCTCCCTGTTTTTCAAGGCTGTCAGCCAGCTTACCGAAAGAATTGTCAAGATTCAGCTCATGCAGGCTGTCCGTGTAGCTGCGTTCCCGGAAATGACAGTAAAGGCCTTTCCCCCTGATACTGTTCTCCGTAGGATAAAACCGTTTGCTCGAGTCGATGAGCTTTCTTAAGAAGAAACCGTCTCCGTTTCCTCTCTCAAACAGATCAAGACCGTTATCATAAAGCCCGTAATGCAATCCCGCCTCTTTTATAAGGCCGTTGTATTCATTACCGCTTATGCTGCGCCACAGATCTCCCTTTCCGAAATGATTCGAGGTCAGGATTATCCTCGTGTTGTAGAGAAGGGACATTGCCGCTCCGACCGTGATCATATTAGTTGTTACTCCGCTGTGCGGATAATTCGACCAAAATGCAACTCTCATGGCAGTTTTATGTATCGCTTTCATGCTTTTCCTTACGAGACAGAATTATACATTGAGTACCGTATTTTTACAAGGATATTTTTGTATTTCGTGTGTAGATTTGACATGGGATTTTTTGTGTGATTTAAACAAAAAATGTGTTCGCTTTAACGATTACTATTCAGCATCCATGCCGTCTGCGGGAGTTATTCACATTTACGCAGCCCTCTTATATTTAAAGACGGGAAGGGCTTTCGCATACGCAGGCCTGCCGCCGGCTTTTCGCACCGGTCTTGGCCTGCAAGTTTTTTCGACGGCGGAATATACAGGCAGAGAGCGGCTGTAGCGCAAAAAAAACGCACCCCGGAGGATGCGTTTTTACATACTGTATGAAATTTTTCGTGTTCTGGGGACAGATCAAAGAAGCATGATCCCTTTGCTTTCGGCCTCTTTTGTTACCTCATCCGGCCATATCGACGACTGCACCTCGCCTATATGGGCCTTTCTCAGGAAGAACATACAGATACGCGACTGTCCGATACCGCCGCCCACCGTATACGGAAGCTTCTTCTCAAGTATCGCCTTCTGGAACGGAAGCGAAGCGCGTTCCATACAGCCTGCAATTTCCAGCTGTTTTGCCAGCGAATCCTCATCAACACGGATGCCCATTGACGAAAGCTCCAGAGCGATATCGAGAACGGGATAATAAACCAGGATATCTCCGTTGAGCGACCAGTCGTCATAGTCCGGCGCCCTGCCGTCGTGAGGCACACCCGATGCGAGCTTTCCGCCTATCTGCATGATAAAGACAGCACCTTTAAGCTTCACGATCTTGTATTCCCTTTCCTTCGGAGTAAGCTCCGGGTACATGTTTTCAAGATCCTGCGAAGTTATGAAGCAGATATCCTCGGGCAATATCTCCCTGATGTAATCATATTTATCGGCTATGTAATGCTCTGTCTCGCGAAGCGCCTGATACACGTTGCGCACTGTTTTCTTCAGTGTGTCGAAATCGCGCTCATCCTTGCTGATTATCTTTTCCCAGTCCCACTGGTCAACAAAGATCGAATGGATGTTGTCGGTATCCTCGTCGCGGCGTATTGCGTCCATATCGGTATAGAGCCCTTCTCCGTAGGAAAAGCCGTACTTTGCAAGGGCCATTCTCTTCCACTTCGCAAGGGAATGCACAATCTCAGCCTTGGCATCGTTAAGCTCCTTTATCCCAAACTCGACCGGGCGTTCATAACCGTTCAGATTGTCGTTAAGTCCTGTCTCCGGGCGCACAAAGAGCGGTGCGGAAACGCGGGTAAGATTGAGCTGTTTTGCAAGCTGTCTCTCGAAATGGTCCTTTACTGCCTTGATTGCGATCTGGGTCTCCTTTAACGACAGCTCGGAGCGGTACCCGTCCGGTACCTGAAATATACTGTGATCCATGTTGATCCTTTCTTTTGGCGTCTTAAAAGCGCGCCGGTTCTTACATTAAATGTCACTTTTTTAATTCAGTATTATAACGGTTTTATAACGGAATTCAAGTGAAATCTGCATTTTTATTCAAAACCCGTATATTTTTCGAGAGTTGAAAGGTACCCGTTCCTGTAGCGTTTATCCTGTGTAACATCCTCCCCGAACCACACGGGAGGCTTGAATCTTTCCGCTGTCTCCATGTCCGGGAATTCAACCTCTATAAAAACAAGTCCCTCAAGTCTTCCGTGAAACACATCAAGCTCGCCGATAAGGCCGTTTTCGAGTGGGATGATATACCGCGTCTTGCTGATACGGAAGCCCTCAGACTTCTTCATCAGCGAGTCATATTCCTCTTTGGTGATGTACTCCTCTGTTTCCCTGCTTACCTGGACATCATCAGGGCCTTTTATCCCGGATTTGAAGGTGAAGATGTATTTATCATCTTTTTTTCTGATGCGCAGGACAGGCTTCCTCGAGATATATGCCTGTTCTATCTCGGCCCGCTTTACATCGGTGATATCGGGCATTTTCTTGATCAGATATTTTTTCTCTATTTCCATGGCCGCCTCCGGTTGTTAAAATGCGTCATCCGGCATTATTTCCTGTGATTTTCCGTTTTTTATCTCATAAAGGTCAAAGCCCTTTTTGTCTTTAAGCTGCTTAACAAACCTGAAGCCCAGCCGTTCAAGGAGCCTTACGGAACGCGCGTTGTCTCTTCTTACCCTCGCGTACACCCTGTCCTGACCCGGCATTTTAAATGCCACATCGACAGCGCTCTTTGCTGCCTCAAAAGTGTACCCCTTCCCGCTGTACTGCGATGAGATAAAATATCCGAGCTCTAATACCTGCTCTCCGTCTACTGAAGCATAATTGATGCCGCAGGTTCCTATAAGTTTTCCGGATTCTTTAAGGAACATCCCCCACATTCCGCAGTCAAAGTACCTGTATGCTATCCTGTAGGATTCAAGCTTATCAGTAAAGGTATCAAAGTCATCATCCGGATATTCGGCAAACTGCATGACCTCGGGCTCTTTTATGATCTCATAGAGCGCCTTTGCGTCAGAAGCTGCAAACTCTCTTATTAACAGGTGCTCTGTCTCTGCAATCGTCAGCGGTTCGTCAATACAGCGGTTATAGACCTTTTCAAGATATTCCCGCTCGCAGGAGTCCGGGTCTTCGATAAGGAATATGCCTGCGCGGTATCCTTCAGGGGTCTTGAGAAGCTTCAAGACGCCTTCTTCCCTTGAAAGGTAATCCTTTTCATCCTCTGTTATCTTTACTGTCTTCAGGGCTCTCATGCCTTGTCTCCCTGTAGTTCGTCCCATTTTTGAACCTTTATGTCGAAGAATTTTAACACTTTAACGCAAAATAGTCAATTAAATATGGACTTTTAACATTTCTTTTGATATGCTACAGTAAAGCGCTAAAGAAAAGGTCCGGAAAGCGCAAAACACAGAGAAAGGCGTTATCAAAATGAAAATAAACGAGATACATGAGAAAAAGAAGACCGTTCTATCTTTCGAGATATTTCCTCCGAAGAAGGATGAGGAGCTTAAGAATATCGATCCGACCCTTGAGATCCTTTCGGAGCTTAAACCGGATTTTATAAGCGTTACTTTTGGTGCCGGCGGATCCTCCAACAATAACAAGACAATAGAGCTTGCAAGAAAGATCAAAGAGATCTACAGGATCGAACCTGTGGTCCATCTTACCTGTCTTTGCTACGATAAAAATGAAATAGATGAATTTGCAAAAGAACTTGAAGCTGCCGGAATAGAGAACATCCTCGCACTCCGCGGAGATAAAAGACCCGATGTTCCGGAGAAGCATGATTTCCGGCATGCTTCAGACCTTATCGAATACCTTAAATCAAGATATAACTTTTGCATCGCAGGCGCATGTTATCCCGAAACGCACCCGGATTCCCCGGACAGAGTCTCTGAAATGCGCAATCTGAAGAAAAAGGTTGACGCAGGAGCAAGCGTACTGCTCTCCCAGCTCTTCTTCGACAACGATACCTTCTTCGACTTTCAGGATGACTGTAAGATAGCAGGGATCGATGTGCCGGTGGTGCCGGGCATCATGCCCGCAGTAAACTCGGCCCAGATAAGACGCATGGTAACTCTTTGCGGAGCATCCTTCCCGGACCGTTTCAAGCGCATAGCGGACAGGTTTGAAAATGACAGGGACGCCATGTTTGATGCCGGAATGTCCTATGCAATAAGCCAGATCATCGATCTTCTTGCAAACGGTGTTAGCGGGATCCACCTTTACACAATGAACAATCCGGTCATTGCAGGAAAGATCTGCGACGGCATCAAGAATATCATCAAAAGCATATAAATACCGGAGAGACCGTTTATGAGCAACCTTAGAGAAGTTTTGGGAAAAAGGCTCCTGATATTTGACGGGGGAATGGGAACGCAGATACAGGAAGCGGGAATCCCCGCCGGAAAATACCCCGAGGAGACCAATATCGATGCGCGCGATGTGATCGTTGGGATCCACAGGAACTATCTTGACGCCGGCGCGGATTTTATCACTACAAATACCTTTGGCGCAAACAGGCTGAAAGCCGCCGGTTCAAAGTATTCCTTAAAGGAGCTTATCGATGCCGCGCTTGAAAATGCCCTTGAGGCAAAAAGGCTTTCGGGACGTGACGATGTATATATCGCTTTAGATATCGGTCCTGTAGGCCAGCTTCTGCAGCCGCTTGGTCCTTTAGGTTTTGAGGATGTATATAATATATATACAGAAGTGATCACTCTGGCAGGTGACCGCCCGGATGTGATCCTGTTTGAGACCATGACGGGTATCTATGAATTAAAGGCAGGCATCCTTGCCGCGAAGGATCATTCGTCCCTTCCCGTCTTTACCTCAATGACTTTTGATGCCACCGGAAGATGCCTTACCGGTTCGGATGCGGAAATATATGCCGAGGTAATGGATTCCCTCGGTGTTGATGCAGTCGGGATCAACTGCTCTTTCGGGCCGGATACTCTCCTGCCTATCGTCAAAAAAGTGCTCGAGACCACGGATCTTCCCGTATTTGTTCAGCCAAATGCCGGTCTTCCGAGACTTGAAGGCGAAAAGACGGTATATGACCTGTCTCCGGAGATGTTTACAGAGGGAATGAAGGCCTTTACCGGACTCGGGATATGCGCTGCGGGCGGTTGCTGCGGCACTACGCCTGTATATATAAGCATGTTAAATCGTGTTTTAACCAAAACGATTGTCCCAAGAACAGTAAAAAGAGTGACAAGAGTATGCTCTCCCACAAAGGCCGTTACCATTGACGAACATGTTGCAATAGTAGGGGAAAGGCTCAACCCGACAGGCAAGAAAAAGCTTCGCGAGGCCATTCAGGCAGGGAATTACGACATTCTCGTTTCAGAAGCCCTTGCCCAGGAAGAAGCAGGCGCAGACATACTTGATGTGAACCTGGGTGTTCCCGGCATCGATGAAGAAGCGGCCATGAAGGTGGTCATCCCCATGCTCCAGGCTGCGACCTCTCTTCCCCTTCAGATCGATTCCTCGAATCCGAAAGCCATTGAAGCCGCCTGCCGTATCTACAACGGCAAACCCCTCATCAATTCGGTAAATGCCAAGGAGGCATCTCTTGAAGCGGTGCTTCCGATAGTCAAAAGATACGGCGGAACCGTTATCGGTCTTACCCTTGAAAACGAGATACCGGCAAAAGCCGAAGAAAGAGCAGCGCTTGCGGAAAAGATAATAAACAGGGCTCTTGGCATCGGAATACGTCCAAAGGATATAGTTATCGACTGTCTGACGCTTACGGCATCGGCCCAGCAGGCGGAAGTTGCCGAAACCCTTAAGGCTGTTTCGATGATGCGTGACAGGGGTTTTAACACCGCGCTCGGTGTTTCAAACGTTTCCTTCGGACTTCCGAACCGTCCCCTTCTCAACAAGACTTTTTTTGCAATGGCGCTTTACTGCGGCCTTACACTTCCCATCATAAATCCTCTGGACGCAGATATGATGGGCGCTGTGGACGCTCACAGAGTATTGTTAAATCTTGATTTAACGTCAAGCAGGTACATAGAGAAGCACTCTTCGGATGTTGTTGCACCCCCTGTTCCTGTCGGCGGGACCGCTTTTATCGCACAGCCCGGGCAGGCAGCTGCTGCCGGAACAACCGGTAAGGTTTCCGCCCCGGCAGGTGATCGCGATCCTCAAAAGTCCTCGGATCCCGCTCCCGGAAGTCTCGGATATTATATACTCAAAGGCCTTGCAAAAGAGTCGGAAAACGCAACCGCAGATCTCTTAAAGACGGAAAAGCCGCTTGATATCATCAACAATATCATCGTTCCGGCCCTCGCTCTTGTAGGTGAAAAATACGAAGCCGGGCGCATTTTCCTGCCGCAGCTCATGCAGGCTTCCGAAGCCGCAAAAGCGGCGTTTGCCCTTATCCAAAAAGAGTTTACCGTATCCGGCGAGAAAAAAGGTCCTGTGATACTTGCAACAGTCGAGGGCGACATCCATGATATCGGGAAAAACATCGTAAAAGCCGTACTCGAAAGCTACGGCTACGACATAAGAGACCTCGGGAAGGACGTAAAGATCCCGTATCTCGTTGAACAGGCAAAGGCCATAAAGCCAAAAGCTATCGGGCTCAGCGCTTTGATGACCACAACGGTGCTCAACATGAAGGCAAGCATTGCAGCGCTGCACGAAGCAGGGATAAACGTTCCTGTCTTTGTCGGGGGTGCGGTCCTTACAGAGCAGATCGCAAAGGATATCGGGGCGGATTATTATGTGGAAGACGCCATGGCGGATGTAAGACTCCTTGAAAAACTGCTGTGATCGTAATCAGTCACCGGTAAAAGGCGCCACTGACTTATCGGTCACCGGTAAATGCCCCCACTGACTCATTGCTGAAAAAACAGGCGCAGCCGGCCGGCTGCGCCTTTTAATGTCTGTATTTTCAGATATGGGATACGATCAGCTTCATATCCCCGTTTATCTCAAAAGTCCCGAAATCGTTCGGCACGATAAAATGTGTTCCTTTCTTTACGGGATGTCCCGCGATGCTGCCCTCTCCTTCCACAACGCTTCCGATCAGGAACGGATACTCTCCGCCGAGCCATCCCTTTATCTTCACATCCACCTCATAGACCGAGTAGTATCTGCAGCTCACAAGCCTCTTCATCGTTCCGCCTCCGATGTACGCAGCCTTTGCAGGCTCTGCCGGCACCGGATCCTTCTGCTCAAAAGGACATACGATAACATCCTTGCTCTTTTCAAGATGCAGCTCCCTTGGCTGTCCGTTGCTCAGGCGGTCATAATCATATACGCGGTATGTGATATCACTGTTCTGCTGGGTCTCAAGTATCAGTGTCCCGCCCTTGATGGCATGCAGTGTCCCCGGCTCGATCTGAAAGAAATCACCCTTTTTGACGGGAATTACGCGGATAAAATCATTCCAGCGCTTCTCGTCTATCATACTGATCATTTCTTCCTTTGTCGCGGCGTTATGCCCTATCACGATGGTCGCACCCTCATCGGCGTCAAGAACATACCAGCATTCCGTCTTGCCGAAAGCGCCGTTCTCGTTCTTTGCTGCATATTCGTCATCCGGATGCACCTGTATCGAAAGATCCTGTTTCGCATCGATTATCTTGATAAGAAGCGGGAAATCGCCGGTGTTATCCGTACCGAAAAGCTCCGGCACATTCTTCCAGAGGTCTGACAGGGTCCTGCCCTTGAACCGCCCCTCAGCGACAACGCAGTCTCCGTGCGGATGCGCGCTCACAGCCCAGCATTCGCCTGTTGTTTCCGAAGGGATGTCATACCCGAAATCATCTCTTAAACGGGTTCCGCCCCATATTACAGTCTTAAAGACCGGTTCCAAAAACAGAATATCGTTATCCATACTTCCTCCATATAAAACTATCGGTTGCAAAGCCCGGGCGGTTCGCTAAGCCTGCCCGCTTAGCAAAGCCTGCGCGGACAATCCGCGCCTTCAGCCTGTTTTACGCATAAAGTATCGAGAGCAGGTAAAAAGGCTTCTTAAAGCCTTCCGGTGCCTCCGTAACAGTTATCTCAACCGTATGATGTTCCGTCTCGCAGCTGTTTAGGATGGTCTCACAGTACAGGCAGTCTCCCCAGGTCTCATCAAAACTGCCGTCAAGCAGTACGGCGCGGGCGCTCTCTCCGTCAAGTACACAGCTTGCCTTTATTGCAGGGGTTTCCGGTGTTTTCCGGTACTGTACCGCGATCACCTGTGCTTCGAGCGAAAAAGTTATCTTATCTCCGGTCTTTGTTGCCGTCCAGCCGTTCCTGAAATGGTCCCAGGGCGCAGTCTTTTCGGTCAGATCCTTTTCAAAACCGTCAAGTTCCGCATCCCCGTCGTTCTGTATCCTGCCCGCGTCCTCAAAGCGGTTGCCGGTGATACCCTCCGACGGAATGATGTATTCTTCGTCCGTCACGGGATTTTCCATGGTCTTCTCAAGCAGATATATCAGCTGTTCGGATACAAGCTCATGACCGAGATCGTTTGGATGCAGCATGTCCGGCGTCACATCGCTCCGTTCTATAAGCCCGTTTTCGATATCAACATACTCGCCGCGCTTCACGCTTACAGCCGGTATCGCGTAGACCTCACCGGTCAGAAGGTGTATATCCTCGGCGTTTTCCCCGGTGTCATAGCAGACATTGTGAAGCGCGACTACGGCAGGATGTGACTTATAAAGACATATCTTCCGCACAAGGCTTTCGTAGGTCTCCATGAACAGCATTTCGTTGCTGTCATTGACACTGAACTCGACCACCACGAAATCGGGGTCGTACGCGAGAAGATCCCTGTCTGCGCGTGAAACACCAAACTGCGACGTAGTCCCGCCCACACCGGCGTTCACATACTTAAGATCTGCCTTCGGGAATGTCCTCTTAAACCATTCAAAAGTCCTGTAGGCATAGCAAAGCTTCGGATCCGATGCAACGGACCCCTGGGTGATCGACCCGCCTATAAAGCCTATCGTAAGCGTTTCTCCGGCCTCTGCGCGTTCAAAGAGCCTTTTCAGCCTGTGGTTGTTTCCGGGCCGCACAATACCGCGTTCAAGTGTTTCGTTGCTTAAATGCATACTGTTATTCTCCGTGTTATCGTTTTTTGAGAGCCGTCTCATCCGATATCCGGCATGAAATCAGCTGTCATCTTTCCCTTAATATCTTAAGGTTTTCCGCTATCAGCTTTCTGCGCTGTTCCACGCACTTTACCGAGCGGAGCGGATCCTCCGGCGTATTGAAGACATAATCCTTAAGCCTTTCGATATCCGTTTCCGCAACATGCAGCCTCGTATCCGAGGATGCATAGTAAATATACACTTTTCCGTCGTCATCGGCAATAGCGCCGTTTACAAAAGTCACATTCGAAACATCGCCTACGCGCTCGCTTCCGAGAGGCGCGATCATGTACCCGGACGGCTCCGCGATCACCCTTGAAGGATCGTTAAGCGCCGTCGCAAAGGCATATATCACGTAACGAAGCCCCGCTGCGGTATTCCTTACGCCATGGGCGATATGTATCCAGCCGCGGTCGGTCTTTATCGGCACGGCACCGGCGCCGTTCTTGGCTTCGGTGATGGTATGATATTTGCGTTTGCTGGTGATTATCTCTTCATCGATGATGGCATGGGTGATATCGTCGCAAAGCCCAAAGCCTATGCCGCCGCCCGAACCTGTTTCGATGAAATCGTCCATCGGACGTGTATAAAACGCGTACTTTCCGTTCACGAACTCTGGATGCAGGCAGACATTTCTCTGTTGCGGCGAGTTGATCGTCTTTAAGTTCGGAAGCCGCTCAAAATCAACAAGATTCTTTGTCCTTACGATACCTGCCGCTGCAACGGCGGCGGAAAGGTCGGGATTGGAAGTATCCTTGCTCTCCGAGCAGAAAACACCGTAGATCCAGCCGTCCTCATGCAGTGTCAGCCGCATGTCGTAAACATTTGTCTCCTCCGGACAGGTATCCGGAAGCAGGATGGGATAATCGTCAAAAACGAAACCGTCAACCGGCGAATCGCTCCTTGCAACCGCAAAGAAGGACTTTCTGTCGTTACCCTCTACACGCGCAACAAGGCAATATTTCCCGTCGAGCTTGATGGCTCCGGAATTCATGGTGGCATTCACTCCGAGCCTTTCCATGCAGAAAGGATTCCTTTCCTCATCAAAATCGTATTTCCAGAAAGGCGGGATGTGATCCCTTGTGAGTACCGGGTTCTTATAACGGCTGAATATCCCGTTGTAAAATGAAGTCTTTTCGTTTTTTTCGTGGATAAGACGCGCGTATTCCGCAAACATCCTTTTATAGATCGGATTCAAGCTGTTCACCTCTCTTTATAAGTTCTAAGCACATTCTGCCGTTGTGATACGGGCATTTCCATGGTTCGACTATCGGAGCATCCGGGATCGGCCGGCCTTCATCATCGGTCCACATGAACCATTCCGAGCCTTCCCTCTTGTCCGTCTGCTTATCCATCACATAACGGAAGATGTCGCGCGCCGCCTCAAGATAGTCTGTTCGCGACCGGTCCTTCTGATACGAATTCACGAAGGACACAACAGCCTCCGCCTGGACCCACCAGACGCGCTTGGTATCATCCTTTCCGCGCTCGCACTCGTTAAGCAGCGAATGGTTCACATAAGCCCTGTGATATATCTTATCGGCAAGATCGTTCGTGATGGGAGCCGTCTTTGCCTTATATGCAGCATCCCCAAGGATCTCTGTGCACCTGTCCACAAGCCATGCAGTCTCGATGTCATGACCGTAAGAATGAAGATCTATCAGCGAATTCCATGTCCTGTCGAAGAAGACCTCCTGGCGGTGGAGCTCGGGGTTATAGATCCTGTCCGCAAAGGTGTCGAGCATCTTTTTAAGATACCCCGCGGTCTTTTGTTCCCTGTCCTTTAAGCCGGGCAGTTTGTCCGCATGCTTCTTTAACACCCTCAAGAGCTCAGTATAGGCCTCAAGCACATGGAGCAGCGTGTTCATGGTCTTTTCTGCCATAACGCCGTTTTCCGAGAGCTTTTCATTGTCAACAGGCTTAAATTCCGCATCAAAGGCCTCAAGATACCCGTATTCGTCGGTACAGCGCTCTTCAATAACATCCTGCAGCGATAAAGCAAGCTCAAGAGCCTCTCTTTTCCCCGTAAGGTCAAAATACGATGACAACGCATAGATCGCGAAAGCCTGATTGTATGTATGTTTGATGGTCTCTTCCGGAGTCCCGTCATACTTAAGAGACCAGAAAATACCGCCGTTTTTCCTGTCGATGCAGCGGTCGCGCAGGAACAGATAAGCATGATCGGCATATTCCCTCAGGTCGTCGCGCGAAAGCACCATGGCTGCATTAGAGAAGAACCACAGTATCCTGCTGTTTAAGATACAGCCCTTAACGTACTTTTTATCAACTGTAAGGTCATAACCCATAAAGCCGTAAAAACCGCCGTATTCCCCGTCTTTTAAGGCTTCCCAGAAAGGGATCAGTTTTTCTTCAAGATGCCTTTTGGCTTCGTTAATCATGGCTTGAGCTCCTTATTTTCTTTTTGTAAAAGCCTGCCGCTTCGCGGAATTTTGCGTTAAGCCCCGACATGTTCGAAAGCCCCTTCACGCCGTTTGTAAGCCGCGTCACATAACCCGAGAGCTTTTCCATGTATTCATCCTTCGAAACCGTGCCCTTGACAACCTGGTCGAGCCCCTTTTCCCAGCTTGCGGTAAGCTCGGGGTTGAGCAGCGATTTTATCGAGGCATCCACCACATCATATACCATCTCGCCCTTAAGCGTCGGTGTCACTATCTGGGTCTTGCTGTTGTTTGCAAGATAGTTGATATTGAACAGTTTCTTTAATATCTCGCCGCGGGTCGCACTCGTGCCGATCCCGCTCCCTTTGATCTGAGCCCTTAGCTCCTCGTCTTCTATGAGCTTTCCCGCGCCTTCCATTGCGATGATGAGCGAGCCCGAATTATAGCGCACGGGCGGCTTCGTCTCCGCAGGTTTCGTCTTAAGCCCCGTAACCTTCACTTCGGTGCCCTTTTTCAGCGCCTTTATGGCATTTACAAAGTCTAAACCGCCTACCTGTTCCTTATCTTCCTCAGGGTCTTCCCCGTTTTTACCCGGTTTACCGGCCTCCGGCTGCGCGCCTTCTTCTTTTGCGGCTTCCTCTTTTTCGTCCTGAGCTTCCTTCTTTACTCTTGCAACTGCAAGATAGCCCTCTTTTTCAAGGGCCTTGAAGTTCGCATAGAACTTCTCGCCGTTAACCTCCAGCACAAGAGCCACCTTAAGGTACTCCGCAGGCGGATAAAAGATCGATAGGAAGCGCCTTACGATAAGCTCGTAAACCTTTGCCGAGAGCTGATCCAGGGAGCTTTCCGCTTTTATATCGCCGGTCGGTATGATGGCATAGTGATCCGTTATCATCTTGTCGTTTGTATACTGGGTCTTTTCGATCGTTTTGTAGGTCCCGAGCTTCAGTATCTCCTCAAGGAACGGCCTGAACTTCGGAAGGCCGCTCAGTCCCTTTAAGTTCTTCCCTATCTCCTTTGCAACCGCAGTCGAAAGCACCCTTGCATCCGTTCTCGGATATGTAACGAGCTTCTTTTCGTAAAGGCTCTGTGTCACTTCAAGGGTCTTGTCGGGGCTGATCTTGAACAGCTTGCTGCACTCGTTCTGAAGCTCGGCAAGGTTAAAGAGCAGCGGCGCCTTCTTCTTCTCTTTCTTTGATTCGGCGGAAGATACTGTGGCATCATGCCCTTTCAGCTCTTCGATCAGCTTATTTGCGTTTTCTTCGGTCTTGAAGCCGTTTTCCTTGTAAAGAAGCGGGCTTTCAAAATATCTTGAACCTTCCGTTGCCCGCCATTCCGCTTCAAAAGAGACCTCCGGAGCGGGTTCGAAAGTGCCGAGTATCCTGTAATAAGGCGTCTTGTCAAAATTCCGTATCTCGCGCTCGCGCCTCACGACCATGCCGAGAACGCAGGTCATCACACGGCCTACGGAGACAGCACCCGGCTTATCCTCGCCGAGAAAGCTTTTTATCCCGTAACCGTACTTAAGCGTCAGCGCCCTTGAGAAGTTGATCCCCATCAGGAAATCCTCTTTTGCCCTTAAGTACGCGGCATCCGACAGCGTATCGTATTCGCTCCAGTCCTTTGCCTCACGGATGCCTCTTTTGATCTCATCTTCGGTCTGGGAGTCTATCCACACGCGTTTACGCGTTTTCCCTGCCGGAACATGCGCCATCGTGTCCACAAGCCTGTAGATATACTCTCCCTCGCGCCCCGAGTCCGTGCAGATATAGATACAGTCCACATCTTTCCTGTTCAGAAGCTCCGACACGATATCGAACTGCTTTTTAACGTCCGGAATAGGTTCATACTTGAATTCCTCCGGGATAAACGGGATCGTATCAAAGGACCATTTTTTCAAAGCCGGGTCATAAACCTCGGGATAACTCATGGTAATAAGATGTCCGACACACCATGTCACTATTGATGTGACGGATATCATAAAACCGTCATTTTTCTTGAAATCTTCGCCGAGCGCTTTTGCGAATTCCCTTGCCACACTCGGCTTTTCTGCTATAAAAAGTCTGTACAAATCAATTACTCCATATTTCTTCCACGTAAACATCCAGGGGTCTGTCAAGGTTCCCGATCAAACCGGGCCTTAACCTGCCCCGCATGGGCTTCTTTTCGAAATTTCCGCCCTTTTGGCCCGTCAGTCTGTAAGCAAAATACTCCGGCATCATAAGGATGTCTGTCACTGTCCTTAGCCTCCCGTGACGGAGATCCACCATGAGCTGGATAACGGTTCCCGCGTGGTCTTTTGCTCCGCTTTCGAAATCGTAAAGTTCACTTACCCTTTCATCACGGTGGGAATAGCAGGGAAGAAGCTCGGTGTCGCCGCACATAAGGACATAGTCGTATTTCCATGCCTTAAGCCTTATCTCCGAAATATCGGGATAAAGCGCGAGCGCCTTTTCGATCCCCTCAGTTATCTTTTTGAAAACGGTCTCGATGTCCCAGATTTTGTGTCCGCAGAACACTTCTTCATGGTTGTCGAACAGGAAAACGGTGTTGGATTTAAGCACGCCGTTTTCCGTCCATGAAGCCGATACCGAGCCTCCGTTTTCGTTTATATCAACAATTAAAACACGATTTAACATACCGTCTTTTCTGCACGGTTACAGGCTTAAATGCGCTTTCACCGTTTCTCACCCTTTAGAATATATACCTTCTTTGCTCTTTCATATACAGTCTTAAGACCTGTCATAAAACCGGTCCGCCGCTTACTGCCGGGCATGCGTCAGAAGCTGTGTCCGCCGCCGTGGCTTCCGCCGCCGCCACCGCCGCCGCCACCGCCGCCGCCACCGCCGCCGGAGCTTCCGCTGCTCTGAGGCGAATAATGGCGTTCTGTGCGGGTGTACGTGGAAATAAGTCTTGTAGTATCAAGATAACCCTTTTCCAGATTGCTGAACAGCTCGTTAGTAGAAGGTTTCATGTGTGCAGTCGTGATCTTGACTGTTATTATGCAGATGAGCAATGCCGTAACTATCGAGAAAAGGGCATTGCAGATATGCTTCATCGGCTGCGCAATACGCGCTCCCTGAAGAACTGCGGTTATCTGCGCGATGGAATTGCTTGCAAAGGTGTAGTACCGGCCCGCGGTAGCCTCTGTGTAGTTATTGTCGGTAATAACCTGGCACTTCGCAACAGTCAGCTTATCGCTGTTTGTCTCGATCCAAAGCTCGCGAATGCCCATATTGATGATGACTACCGTGGTCTGGGCCCAGTTAAGATCCCTTATGATACCGTTGCCGAGTGTCGAAGTGCCGTCACCGCCGTTATTTGTCGTAACAAACACGATATTGCCGTACTGTGTGGCGTCAACCATTTCCGAAGCAAGGGCAGAAAGCTGCACAGGATCAAGCAATCCGGCATTATCGGCGATATATGCGGAATACCCCGTCTCGTTGTTGGTGTAGACCGGGCTTCCGATATCGAACGATCCCGCCTTTGCCCCGATCACGGGAACAAGCAGAAGGGCAAGGACAAATGCGGTCATAAGTGAGAGAAGTTTCTTACGCATTTTCATCGCCTCCTCTCCTGCCAAGCTGCGGCGGTTTTCTGGTTACCAGTCTGTTATGCTGGTCGATTATCTCGAACTCCGTAAAGATAAGGATCGCGATGCAGATGATGGCTGCACCGTAATAATACATATCCTGCACGGGTTTGTAGAGGAAGATCAATATCGCGATAACGATGGCTACGAATATCTTAACAAGCTTAACGCTTGATGCAAGCTGCGTTTTCCCGGGGCTCTTGAAAGCACTGCCCGTTGAAAGCCCGTTTCTCCACACAAAGAAGATCGGCACGGTTGCGGCTGCGACCCCGATAACATAGATCAGATCGGAGAAATTCGGGTCAATAATGGGTAAATGCGAATCCATCATGGCAGGGATAAAAAAGCCTACCACAAAGATCAGGGCGAAAGTTAAAGCCACAAGACCGAAGATCGTACCGCAGCCGATCTTTTTCTTTTTCTCAAACGCCGCTCCGTTGTTGACGGCTGTTGCACATCTTAACGCAAGGCTGTCGGAACGGATGTAATCATCCTTCTGCTGTTCGGTCGCGGTATCAAGCTGGTCTGCGTTTATCTCGTTGCGTTCCGCGGCTTTCATTTCCTCAAGCTTCTTCCGGTACATCATGCCCTGGTCGTCTTCCATTGTCTCCCGTTTTCTGATAGCGCTCAGCTGGAACGAGGACATGAAAAGCATGATGATCGAAAATACAACGGTTGCCCCCAGCAGCATCTGGGGTGTCAGCGTAAAATCAATGATGTGGTCGAAAACAAGGGTAAGGATCGCAAAGATCACAAGGGCGATGGCGCCACCCACAAGCATGAACTTCTTTTTGTCGACCGGTATATCGACGGAAGTCTTGCCCGTCTGGCCGTTTACAACGGCGTAAGCAACGCGCTTGTCCGGGGTCCTGTAAGAGAGGAACCACACGGGAAGGAAGGCAAGCCCCGCGTTCTTGACACCCGGATACGACTCGCTTCTCACCAGTTTCTTATTTGACGAATTAACAGACGTTGCAGATGCGGCATCAGAGCCCAGTATCTGCGTCTGGTTGTAACGCGCGACCATTTCCGTGGCATCATCAACATAAAGAGCCTTGTCGACATCATTTGTATCGGCATAGAAGCCGCTCAGGATCGAAGGTGTGAAATTCTGTTTCTGTTTGATATTATAAGGCGCTATGCTGGCGCTTATGTCATCCGAGAAGGTTGAAGTCGCATCATAGGTGATGCCAAGGGCCTCACCGTGAACGGGGCCGCTTATACGGTAGAAGTCTTCAATGATGTAATCGCCGCTGCGATGCGATTTCGATCCCTCAAAGGATACATCCGAGTTTGTTTCGAAATCGTAAGCCCAGTAAGGCATATAGATGCCCCTGAACTTGTCGATAAGCTCGGGATCCTTGTATTCCTTCGGGGCGAACAGCGCTTTTTTGACAGCTTTCTCAAAAGCCTGCTTGCACTCCTCCTTCGTCTTTTTGAAGGTGATTATGAACCCGGGCCTCTTTTCTTTCTCTATACGGCTGTCAAGGACTGTAGTGCCGCCGCAGTAGCTGCAGAACGTTGCCACGGTCTCATCATCGCTGATAAGCTCGCCGCCGCACTGCGGACATGTATAAACGGTGGTTTCAAAGGTGTCATGTTCAACGGCATCCTTGTCGCGTCCTATCGTATACGGATCAAAAGACGAGTCACAATAGTCGCATTTAAGCTGTTGCGTAGGGATATCAAAGCGAAGCCCTGCGCGGCAATTGGGACATGGGTACATGGCATTTCCTTTCTGAGATCGTCATTCGGGTCACGATCCGGCCCGCAATTAATATTTTATTCCACTTGACTTTCGATTTCAAGCATTGTTGTGTTGAATATTGAGTTTTTTTGTGTTAAAGTAGTTATGTAAACGGTTACATAACCGAATATCCTGTTTTTTTGGAGATATCATGCTACACAAACGCACACACACAGCGGTACTCGCGGCGCTGTTGATCGCGATGCTGCCGGTACTTGCAGGCTGCGGGGCATTGCAAAAAGGCGGCACTTCGGCACCGACAGCACCGGCAGAAGGCGGTACATCGGCACCTGCAAACGGCAGCACACCGGCATCCGCACCCACAGAAAACCCAAACGATCCGGAGGATAAAGCCTTGAGGGACGCAATAGACCTTATATACAGATACGCAGACGGACTTATGTCCGCAAAAGAAAACACCCCGTTAAGCACGGGACGTTTCACCTGGGATACCGAGAAAAAGCAGGACAGCTGGCGGTATTTCAACGGTGTCATGCTCGACGCTTTTGACAGGGTCATGGGTGAAAAGGGACACGATTACGTCGCGCACTTTTACATGAACAACCTTGCCCTTGACGGTCCCCGCAATTATCATCACTCGGAGCTTGACTCGGTTCCCTGCGGCCTTGCGCTTTTCGATCCCGTTTTTCTTGAAAGCACGAACGGAATATACATAAAGGCCATCCGTTATATCTGGAACGAACTTGAGAACCAGCCTTCTTTCCCTCAGTGCGGCGGCAATTACCTGCATAAGACCACTTGGACCTCATTTCATATCGGTCTTGACGGCATCTACATGGCGCAGATCTTTCTTTCAAGATGCGCAAAGGCCATAGAAGAAGGGAAGCTTACGCTCTACCGCGGCTCGCCGGCCTCCTCTCCCGTTTCCGCGGACACTCTCTACGGTGAGATCTTCAACCGCCTTCACTGGATCGCGGAATATATGTACGATGAGACCACCGGCCTCTATCACCACGGCTGGAACGCGGAAACCATGCAGGGCAACGGTCACTTCTGGGGCCGCGGCATCGGCTGGTACGCCGTCGCGCTTGCAGACATCACCGCAAGCATGCCGGCAGGCGAAATGAAAGAGACGCTGAAACTTGATCTTATAAAGCTTTTCGATGGGATGCTCCGTTATATGGACGAAAAAACAGGCCTGTGGTACAACATAGTAAACAGGCCCGACCTTGACGGGAACAGGCTTGAAACCTCCGTAAGCGCGATGATGGCCTATTCGATGCTAAAGGCCTCAAACGAGGGCCTTGTACCCGCAGATTACGGAAAGACAGGCCTTAAGTCGTTCAAGGGCATCTGCGACAACAAAGTCATTGTAAACAACGGCACGATAAAGGTTATCGATACCTACCAGAAATCAGGCGTTTCAACGACAGACGAGGGGTATCTCGAGAATCCTTTCGTTGATGACGAAGCAAAAGGAACAGGCCTGCTGATACTCGCAGCAAAGGAAGCGGAAAGGTTTGCGGATCAGACAGAATAAATATCGGGCATTGGGTCCATATGTCCGCGTACCCAGGCTATCTCTGCCTTGTATCCCTCGTCCTCGTTGGGTGTTTCAAGAATAAACGGTTTCCCGGCAAACACAGGATGGTTTATGATCCTTTCGAAAGCCTCGTATCCGATGCTTCCCTGTCCTATCTTCTGGTGGCGGTCCTTGTGCGAGCCCTTCGGATTCATGGAATCGTTAATGTGCACCGCTTTCAGACGGTCAAGCCCCAAAACCCTGTCAAACTCCGCAAGGACGCCGTCAAGATCCGCAACGATATCGTACCCGGCGTCGTAAACATGGCATGTATCAAGGCAGACTCCAAGCTTTTCCGCATGTTTCACGCCGTCGATTATCATCTTCAGTTCTTCAAAACGCGAGCCTACCTCGCTTCCCTTTCCCGCCATAGTCTCAAGCAGGACTGTCGTTGAAATGTCGCTTTCAAGTGCTGTATTCAGGGCTTTGATTATCTGGTCTATGCCCGTTTCAATACCCTGCCCCGTATGGGAACCGGGATGAAAATTATAGTAGTTCCCGGGCACAAACTCCATGCGTTTCAAGTCGTCGCAAAGCATCTCCAGCCCGAACTTCCTTGTGTCCTCCGTTGCTGAGCAGAGATTCATTGTATAGGGCGCGTGGGCCACAAGACGTCCGAAGTGATTCTCCTCCATAAGCCTGATAAGCGCCTTTGCATCTTCGGGCTTTATCTCCTTTGCGCTGCCGCCGCGCGGGTTCCTTGTAAAAAAGGCAAAAGTGTCCGCTCCAAGTTCGAGTGCCTTCTCTCCCATCTTCAAAAATCCGTCGGACGTTGACAGGTGGTTTCCTATAAAGATCATTTTTCTCCTCCTTGAATTTTTCTGTGGATATGTTTAAAAAAATATCAAAGTCATGCTTGCTTTCCGGTTTCCTTTGTGCTAATATGGAAACTGTAATCAAGGTGTACGGTTTCCTTGCGTTCCGCAGGCGCATTTTTGGCCCGGACTGTTAAAGAAACCGGTTTCCGCCTTTTCGGTTTTTGCCGTACATTTTTATGAAAGGATGCTTCCATGGACAATGATGTAAGAATGAAGATCCTCAATGCAGCAATTATGGCATTTAATGAGGACGGTGTCAAGTTTACGATGGATTCCGTCGCAAGCCGCATCAGCATAAGCAAAAAGACCATCTACAAATTCTTCTCGGGAAAAGATGAGATGATCCTTGCCGCCATCAATGCCGGTTTCGACGAGGTCAAAGCCGCGGAGCAGCGCATCATCAAAGACGATTCTCTCGATATCGTCGAGAAGCTCAAAAGAGTGATAATCGTCATTCCGGACCAGTATCAACAGGTTGACTGGCGCAGGCTCAACGAATTCGCGGATTACAGCCCCAAAGCCTTCGCGCTGCTGAATAAACGCATCACAAGCGGCTGGGACTCAACATTTGCGCTGTTTAAGAAGGCTGTTAAAGAGAAACGCATCAAGAACATCAATCCCATGTTTTTCAAGAACATGATCGAGTCCTGCATTTCAGGCTTTATCTCCTCGGATTTCCTTGTAAACGAGAAGATACCCTACCAGGAAGCCCTGTCAACCATGATCGACATAATGATCAACGGCATAAGACTTTGAAATATTATTGGAGGTTTACAAATGAAGCTGTCAGTAAAAGAAAAAGTGGCATACGGCCTTGGTGCCGTCGGGAAAGACATGGTCTACATGCTTTCAGCATCCTACGTCCTGTACTATTTCCAGGACCTTCTGGGCGTTAACGCCGTCGCAATGGGCACGATACTGCTTGTTGCGCGTATCTTCGACGCCTTCAACGATCCCATAATGGGTATTATCGTAGCAAAAACAAAGACCAGATTCGGCAAGTTCCGTCCCTGGCTCCTCATCGGCACGCTCCTCAACGCAGTTGTGCTGTATCTGATGTTTGCCTGCCCGCCGGACCTTTCCGGAAGCGGCCTTGTTGCCTATGCGGCAATCTTCTACATCCTCTGGGGCACGACCTACACCATCATGGATATCCCCTACTGGTCGATGATCCCTGCCTTCACCGAAGGCGGCAAGGAGCGCGAAGGTCTCACCACCCTTGCACGTTCCGCTGCAGGCGTCGGCTCGGCGCTCGTCACCATCTTCACCATGAAGGTCGTCTACATGATAAGCGACAACGAGATCACCGGATTCAAATGGGTCGCTCTCGGGATCTCCGTTATTTTCGTGGCATTCATCCTCATTACCTGCCTTTTCGTAAAAGAAAAGTCCACAGTCAATATGGAGAGCGCTTCGATCAAGGACATGTTCAAGGCACTTGTGCGTAACGACCAGGCTATGACTGTCGTTATCGCGATCGTCCTCATCAACTGCTCTGTTTACCTGACCTCGAACCTCGTCATCTACTTCTTCAAGTACGATTTCGGCGGAACAGCCTGGTATAACGGCTTCACGCTGTTCAACATGTTCGGCGGCGGCATCCAGATCCTCGCCATGATGATCCTCTACCCGCTCCTGCGCAGGTTCGCATCAAATGTGAAGATCTTCTACATCTGCCTCGCAAGCGCGATCTTTGGCTACGCTGCACTGCTCGGGATCGCATTTACGCAGATGAACAACGTATTCATCTTCTTCATACCCGGCTTCTTCATCTTCGCGGCAAACGGCGTTCTGCAGGTGCTCATCACTGTATTCCTTGCAAACACTGTTGAATACGGCGAACTCAAGAACGGGCGCCGCGACGAATCGGTCATCTTCTCCATGCAGACCTTCGTTGTCAAGCTGGCAAGCGGCATCTCGGCGTTTATTGCTTCGATCGCGCTTTCCGTCTTTGCACTCGCGGAAGGTACCGAAGTTAGCGAAGCTGATAAGGCTGTTGACTTCTCGCTCGGAGTTTCCGCAAGTTCCCGCATCGGACTCCGCATGACCATGACCATCCTTCCCATCGTCGGGCTTATCGTTGCCGTTATCTTCTTCAGGAAGAAGTTCATCCTGACAGAGGAAAAAGTCAACGAGATCTCGAAAGAATTAAAAGAAAAGAATAAATAAGAGGGTCTGAAAAGATCGCAAAATTAAAAGTGCCATCGGAGCAACCTCCGGCGGCACTTTTTAATTTCAATGATCCGATCTGTTTA
>JAEEGQ010000031.1 GCA_016280395.1 Lachnospiraceae bacterium
AAGCCTTGGAAAATTGACTTGGGAAACCTCTACTGCCTCGGTCGGTTGGGATACAATAACCGTCTTAAGCATAACGCCGTTCAACAATGTCATAAGACTGTATTTTGTATTTACGGCTACAGGAACGACCATACGGATGAACGGGATGATCCAAAACAGGACAGCCAGCCTGCGCGGGATCCCTTTGATCCTGCGTACAAGAAAAATGACCAATCCTACAACGGAAGACAGTATACTCATGTTAAATATCCAGTAAAAACCGTTTCCAAGCATGTTTCACGTTTCCCTTTCTTGTGTGCTTTCGTGTACCTTTATTCAAAGAATGCAATCCGGAGCCGCTATCATTTTATCTTATCAATCAGACTGCGCAGTTCCTTTATTTCTTCCTCCGTTATCTTCTCATCCTCTATCAGAGCTGAAAAGAGAGCTTTTCGCGAACCGGAAAACAATCTGTCGGCTAATGACCTTGCTTCGTTTTTCTGTACTTCTGCCTTCGTTACAAGCGGTGAGCATATAAAACCCGGATCCTTCCGCTCAATAAAACCTTTATTTACAAGCTTTGTAATAACGGTATATGTAGTATTCTTGTTCCAACCGATGGAATCTGCCAGTATAAGACTTATATCTTTCGCAGACATACTCCCCTTTTCCCAAAGAACTTCCATTATTTTTGTTTCACTATCAAATATTTTTTCCATTTTTATAACCTCCCAAAACCATTTTTGACTATTTCTATAGTATATACTATAACAATAGTCTGGGTTTGTCAAGCAATTTTTTTATACTTAGAAATCTAAGTATTTATGCGCATTCGAGAAAATAAAAACAAGCAAAAAGTTAAGCAGTTCCGGGAAAACGGTTCGTTTTCGCAGAACTGCTTTGTTAACATTCTGAGGTAAAACCGGCATTTCCGGCTTTGCCTGTTTTTTAGTTTTTTTAGTCACTCTTTAAGTCTTCGATTATCGTCCTTGATTTGATCTTATCCGCAGAATAGATCAGCGAGAGCAGTATTACCGCAAATACCGCAACAATTGCCGCTATGTCGTACACCCAGTAGATCTTGAACGGAATGTCGAGTGTTTCTACCATAACAAGCGACCTGTACATCAGGTAGTGGAGCAGGGCGCTTACGGGAAGCGACCAAAGCAGCGCGTGTATACCGTATCTTGCGCATTCCACATAGATCATCTTCTTGAAGCCCTTCGGTGTTACACCCACGGATTTGAGCATTGCAAACTCGGTCCTGCGCTCGTTCATGGAGTTCGCTATGGAGTTGATGATATTTATGATGGCGATCAGGGTGATAAGCGTGATGAAACCGTAGATGAACACCTTTACGATCCTTATCAGTGCGTTCAGCTGCTGGAGTTCTGCTGCGTTCTCCTGGATGTTTAAGAACATCCCCTCACCGCTAAAGCGCTCTTCAAGCTTGTTTTTCTCTGTTTCATAATCCCGGGCGAAAACGCCGTAGGTTACAACAGGATCCTGTGGTAAAACCTCTGCCAGAGCATCAAAGGGAAGGATGAAAGCAGGTCTTAACTCGTACTTTAGCATGAACAAAAACGAATCGTAATCCTTCCGGGTAAGCTTGCCAGCAGTAATAGTGACTGCCGTGCCTGCCACATACTCGCGGAGCTGTTCGTCATATTGCGACAGGCAGACCGTGATCTGTTTCCCTGTGGTATCTGAATTAAACGCATTTGTCTTTTGGAGCTTTCTGTTTAAGTATTCTCCCACGCAGTCATACAAAATGGCCTTTACGCTTCCCTTAACATGATACGAAGCCGGATCTTCGCCAAGGCTCTTCGCATACGCGTCAAAGCTCGCATTATCCATAAAATAGAGCAGTATTTCCGTGCCATTTTTGCCCGCATCAAAATTCTCCTTTGCTTTTCCGGTCAGAATGCCGGAATCCTTCAGGTAAGCAAATTCTATATCCTCACCGTAATATCCGTCTATGTTTGCTCCGTCCAGGTATTCTTGAACCTTTGCTGAATCCTTCGCGTACAGATTCATCGTAAAGTCCGCGCTGCCTTCGCCAATGCTCTGCTTAACCAGCTCTCCGAAGATCTGCGAGAAGTTTGTTGCGGACAAAAAGAGCACTACGCTTACTACCAGAGCGAAAATGATAGTCCTGCTGCGCCTTCCGTTACGTTTGAAGTTCTTGACCGCAAGCTCGCCCTCGTATCCGTAAAGTTTCTTTGTAAGCCCGGAAACCCGCAGTTTTCCTGCTTTTTTAACCTTAACGGTGTTTGTTCCCTTGATCGCTGCGATGGGCGATGTCTTCGAAGCCCTGCGCGCAGGAATATAGCATGATATAAATATGGTCAGGGCGCTTACAAGGACGGTGCCGATAACAACCCAGATGTTGATATGGACCTTAAGCGTATCCTGAATGGGGATGCTGACCGTAGACAGGAAATCCTTCTCAATGCACTTGAAAGTAACTGCCATTCCGGCGATGCCCGAAAGAATTCCCAGCGGAATACCGATCGCAGCAAGGATAAGGCCTTCAAAATAGATGGAGAACCTTTTCTGACGTCTTGTGGCTCCTACAGAAGCAAGCATTCCAAGGTAGCGCTCGCGTTCCTGGTAGGAAACCGCAAAGCTGTCGTAGATCATGATGACCGACGCTGCCACGATGACGATCAGAAGTACTGCTACAAAACTGGTAAGCGCTGTTTTAACGCCATCTGACATCAAACCCGAAAAATTCAATAGCTCGCTGTTGTATCTTTGATTAAAGGCGCCTGTGTTCTTCACAAGGGCATCAACTTTTTTATAGATTCCTTTATCAAGGTTCTTATACCTTACATTGACATTCCAGTTGTAGTTTGTTTGGGCATTTCTTCCGGTAATTGCAACGATACCGTTCCTATAGTCGAAGAAGCTTACGTTCCCCTCTGCTATGGCGCAGATCACAAACTCGCGGTATTCGCCCTTACGTTCACCGTTCCCGTCTCCTGCCTCGCAATAAACACGTACGGTATCACCAAGCTTCCACGTCAGCTTATTGCGCTCGATGTATTTTTTCGTGATGAGAAGCTCGTTCTCTTTTTCCGGGAACTTTCCTT
Organism: Lachnospiraceae bacterium; assembly: GCA_016280395.1. GTDB lineage: Bacteria > Bacillota > Clostridia > Lachnospirales > Lachnospiraceae > SZUA-448. Next base: position 3,075 of record JAEEGQ010000031.1, read on the forward strand.
CAAGGATCTTGATGCTTCGCATTTCGATAACGCCGGGGTCGGCAACGTCGATCTGTGTCCTTCCCTTATCCGTCGTAACATCTTTATCATAGCGCATTTCGCAAAGCGCGCTGTTCATGTAAAACTCGTACTCATCCGAGGTAAACTGCGCGGTATCGGGCTTTGCGTTGTACTGGAGCTGCGCATGCCAGCTGCCGTCATATGCTATCGTTGAATTAAGCAGGAAGCGCAGGAACGAAAAGATGCTTGTGAACACCGCCGTGACCATGGCAACCGAAACGATGATAGCCATAACGGTGAGCAGTGAACGCCTTTTGTGCCCCATTATGTGGCGGAGAGTCAGTTTGCTAACGATATTCATCATGCTCTCCTTTCGTCACGAACGATCCTGCCGTCGCGGATCTCTATAAGGCGGTCTGCGGAAAGCGCGATGTTTTCATCATGTGTGATGATAATGACCGTCTGCCCCAGCTCCTTGTTGAACTTGCGCAGCAGCGATATGATCTCGCGGCTGTTTGCGCTGTCAAGGTTACCTGTGGGCTCATCTGCAAGCATAAGGGCCGGGTTATTTATGAGCGCGCGCCCGATGGAAACACGCTGCTGCTGGCCGCCTGAGAGCTGTGAAGGCAGGTGTGTGAGCCTTTCCCTTAATCCGAGGCGGTCTATGATGTTATCAAGCTGTCTTTTGTCCGGCTTTCTTCCGTCAAGGAGGAGCGGAAGCGTGAGGTTTTCCTCGACCGTAAGGATGGGGATCAGGTTGTAGAACTGGTAGACAAGTCCTATCTGGCGCCTGCGGAAGATCGCAAGCGCGGTTTCATCCAGCTTTGAGATGTCCGTACCGTCGATTATCGCACTACCTGACGTAGGTGTGTCAACACCACCAAGAATATGCATAAGTGTGGATTTCCCGGAACCGCTGGGGCCCACTATCGCAAGGAACTCGCCCCTCTCTACCGAAAAGCTTACATTGTCGAGCGCCTTGACCATGGTGTCGCCGCTGCCGTATGTTTTGCAAAGATCAACTGTCTCTAATACTTTCATCTGAATTCTCTCCCTTTCTCCGTCATTCCGGAAAACACTGTTTTGCTTTTATGGCTTTATCTTAACAGGTCAATATTACTATCAGGTGAAAGAATTATTACAGTTTTGTCACAATAGAAAAATAGACCAGGGGACGTTTTCTGGTCCGATTGTCTGACAATTAGACCGGAGAACCGTCCCCTGGTGCGCCTGGTGCGATATTACAGGCTTTCAAATATCGTTTACGGCGCCCACAAAGAAGGGAACCATGGTTTTCGTGTCCACAAGCATGTAGATGAAGGGACGGTCAAAAACAATGTTTATTTCCTGTGATTCACCATCTGTGCCAAAGCCAATCTCTGTTACAGCAGCTGCTTTTGTTCCCTCCCTGTCAACGGAAATAAAGGTTTTGTGACGGATCTCGTTAATATAAGTCGGACCGTCTGCAAGTAATCCCAAAGCTAAAAAATCGGCAACCGAACGCTCAAATGCATCTATCATGCCCATTGACTGAAGAACGGGTTTCAGATCGACCTCATATTCTGCTTCAAATTCCGGGAGTATGATATTTAAGTTTTCACGCTGTTTACTATCTATGAGTTTACGGTATTTTTCTCCGGAAAGACTTGCAATAAAGTCAGCCAGTTCAATTCCTTCATTGGGTAAAAGCGCAAGAAAAGCATATTTGCCGCCTTCATAATTCTTCATGAAACCCTGTGCAGTATCATCGGCAAAATAAAGTTCTTCCGACGATCTCATATAGGTCACATCTTTCTTTTCACCCTTGCTGTTCGTGAATGTTCCGCTTGTAATCTGAGTAACATCGTATAGATTCTCCCATTTTGCCTCAAAGGCAAGTGCGTTGATGATATATATCGACGCATTATCCTGTATCTCATCGATTATCCCGGGGATCATTTCGCGCGTCTTTTCGTTCACCCAGTTATTGATATCCTTAATCGTCGTATCATCAAAAGGAGCACTGTACATGGCTGCCTTGAAATGATCGGCATTGGTCTGCAGGAAGTTTCTGTTCAGTGATTCGATCGGGTAAATATCTCTGATCCAGATCGAATTTGCTAACGACATCGGATCATTTTCAGGGAGTGAATTCATAAACCACGAAATGTATAATATCAGTTCTTCTCTTGTCATTTCAAGGGCTTCTTCCATCTGCGCCAGCGTATTTCCGCCCGCACCGACGGCTGCCATACCCAGTGCGGCCTGGATCGAAAGCGGTGAAACAAGAGTGTTCGTGCCATCGTAACACTTTTTGAAAATGTCCATGGCAAACCCCATGGGCTTTGTATATATATCATCATCTGGTACTTTTAGTTTCGATGCGCTTGCATAAACTTTTGCATAAGCCATGATATCCTTCGCGGTCAGTTGGACGGGAGGGTTTGTGATGGCAGGAGATGTAGGATCTACTGAATTTGTTGGCTGCGCCGGGTCTGTAGCCTGTGTTGGCCTTTGTGCTATTGTTTCCGTCGGTGTGTTTGACGGTTGCTTGCCCGGGTCCTGTTTTTCGTTCTTATTTAGGTTGATCATCACCGGGATCGATACTCCGGCAACGATCAGCAACGCAAGGCCTACCGCCACGGCGCTAACAATGCTCCTGCGTTTTTTTTGGTTGTATTCTTCCATTCTGTTTTTTACTTTTTCAAAAACTTCATCAGGGTCTTTCATGCTTCTCCTCCTTCAACAAGTCTTTTAGTGCGGTTTTGGCTCGTTTGATAATGCCGTTCACACCTAAGACTGTTTTGTTCATTGCAAGGGCGATATCTTTAGCGGACATATCCTCGAAATACCTGAATAGCAGGGCTTTGCGATAATCTTCGGGAAGCTTCTGCAAGGCACGGTGAAGTTTGTCTCTTTCTTCGGCAAGGATCATTTCATCCAGAACATCGGGATGCGTCCCGGCAAGAACCTCCATATCCTCCGCCGGAGTTAGAACTTCACGGTTTGTTTTTCGAAGGTGGTTCAGTGTGCAGTTGCGGCCTATAGAAAACAGCCATGTTTTGAAGGCCGAATCACCTCTGAAAGATGGGCGTTTTGTACTGATGACGAAAAATGTTTCTTCCGCCATATCCTCCGCATCCTGCATATTCCCTATGTACCTGTTCAGGTACAGGACCAGATCATTATAATACTCATTGATCAGATCCTTTAATCCGCTCAGATCTCCGGATAAAAAACGGTGGTAGCTACCGGCACCGTCATTCATCTTTCTCACCCCTTTAGCCAAAGTAGAGGACAAACAAACGATCTGTTTGCCCTCTACCTGTTAGTAACATGAAAACGAAAAAGTAGTCATTTTTTGATTACACCAGCACCTCATAGAACCTAACTTCAAATTGCGAGCCCTTTCCTTCCTCGCTTGTTACGGAAACTGCGGCGTTTTCTTTATCGAGTATCGCCTTTGAGAGCGCAAGCCCTATGCCAACGCTTTCTTTTGACGAATTCCTGCCGTGGTAAAAGCGCTCGAAAACATGCGGAAGGTCCTCCGGCGCGATGCCGCTGCCGTTGTCTTTTATGAAGATGCGCTTGAACACTGTGTTTTCATCGCCGGAGATTTCAAGCTGCCCGCCCTCCGGTGTGTGCTCGATGCAGTTTTTGATGATATTCTGCAAGGCCTCAACAGTCCAGTTTTTATCGCCTGCAAAGCCAAAATCCGGCACATTCTTCTTTACCGTGATGTTCTTTAGATCAAGGGTAATCAGGAAGGGCTCAAGGCTGTTATCGACTATCTCTTTGATGCTTAGCGGCACGCAGTTCAGCTCTATGGTGCCGGCGTCCAGCTTTGAAAGCTTGAGGAGCGTCTGCACAAGCCAGCTCATGCGTTCACACTGCGTATTGATTATCTCCGTGAATTGGCGGCGCTTTTCGGGATCTTTTTCATCCTCCAGAAGCTCCGAAACGACCATCATGGAAGTGAGCGGCGTTTTAAGCTGATGCGAGATGTCCGCTAAGGAATCTGCAAGAGCAAGCTTATCTCCCGCAATTGCTTCATTCTGCGTGCGAAGCTTTGTTATGACCTTCAGCAGATTGTTTTTCAGGATCGAAAGTTCGCCCTCAGAATTGCTCTCGATATCAAATTCGTAATTTCCGCTGCAGAC
>JAEEGQ010000002.1 GCA_016280395.1 Lachnospiraceae bacterium
GATACCGTTACGGTCTTGTCCTTATCGGTAGATGTGACTTTTATGCGTTTACCGTCTCCGTTGTATTCGGTTACGGTAACGCTTCCGTCGGAGCCTGTATTGGTCGCTTTTACCTCTTTTCCGTCAGCGTCATAGTCCGTAACGGTAACGGAGCCGTCGGGTTTTGTCAGTGTTTTCTTAACGGGTTTTCCTGTTGCCGTATTGTATTCGGTAACTGTAACATTGCCGTTAGACGATGTGACAGTACTCTTTGTCTGCTTACCCGCAGTATCGTATACGTACTCGAAAACCGTACGGTCACCGTTTGCAAGCGTCTTGGTCTGTTTAAGGAGATGACCGTTCGTATCATAATCTGATACCGTTACGGTTTTGTCCTTATCGGTAGATGTGACTTTTATGCGTTTGCCGTCTCCGTTGTATTCGCTTACGGTGACTGTCCCGTCCTTTTGCGTTGTGGTCGTTTTAAGGATCTTTCCGGACGCGTCGTAATCCGTAACGGAAACAGTACCGTCGGCAGAGGTCGACGTCACTTTTATCCTTATGCCGCCGGTGTTATATTCATTTACTGTCTTGGAGCCGTCTTTCTTTGTAGTGGTCGATCTGACGGTGAGCCCTGCAGCGCTGTATTCGATCACGGTAACGGTTCCGTCGGTTTCGGTGGACGTAGCTTTTACGGTCGTACCGTTTTCGTTGTATTCATATACGACGGATGAGCCGCTTGTCTCTGTAACGGTGGTTTTGGTCTTGACGCCGTTCCCGTTGAATTCGGTTACCGAAACAGAACCGTTTTCGGAATAAACGGTGGTCTTTATGATCATCTCGGCTTTGCTGTATTCATCCGCCCTTGTGACTTTTCCGTTCTGCACATGCTTATTGATCTTTATCGTACCGGTATCATAGTATTCATCAAGAATGCTGCGGACGTAGAAAACATTATGATTGACCGAACCCTCGTATTTTGTTCCTGCTGCCTTGGGGGCGGTTGTCGTCCAGCCGTTATGGTCCGTGGAAATTCCGGCATCATTTCTCAGAAGGCAGAGGGTACGGTAATACCCAAGAGCCCATGTATCTTCGGCATGGCTGTCACTGCCGCTGACCGGGTCATCCCATGTTATATCCACATGGTACCAGCACCCGTCATCCATTTTGACCATGTTCCAAACATGATGCATAGTATCGCTGCTGACAGTGATGCACTCGATCCCGAGTTCTTTCATGAATGCTTCGAAAACAGCCGTGTAACCGTTTGCGACGGCAAGCTTGTTCTGTAATACCCAAAGGGCATCGGACGGTTTGTGCGCAGCCGCGTCGGATATCTGTTTTGCGGTGTAGCCGGCAGTGATCTTCTTGTTGACAATGTTGCGCCAAAGCCCGTCATAATTGAGGTTGAAGATCATCCAGTCGTGGACTTTGCGAACCTTTGCGGACACGGTATCGGATGTTCCGATCTTCATGGCAGTTATGGCCTTTTTAACAAGAGACTGCAAATCTCCGTTATCCGGCTTGCCGGTCGGAGACGGAGTATTTGTCGGCACGTTTGTTGGTGCAGATGTGACAGGCTTGTCTGTCGGAGCCGGAGTATTTGTGGCGGCCGGCTGTTTTGTCGGGGTGGGGGTATTGGTAGCAGCCCCTGAAGTCGGATCTGCGGGCGTTGTGGGAGTGGGGTCGTTCACATTTCCGGTTCCCGAAGGAGTAGGAGTGGCACTGTCGGTAGGAACAGGTGTATCCGTCGGGGCACTTGTGGGTGAAGGCTCCTTTGAAGGCTCCGGAGTAGGTGTGTCGGAAGGCTTCGGAGTGGGAGTGCCGGTTGAGGTTGTGCCCGGCTCGTCTGTAGGTTTGGCGGTGGGAGTGGGTGTATCCGGATCTGCCACGGACTGTGTCGGTGCAGCGGATGGCGTGCCGGTTGCCGCCGGTGTGGCCGATCTGCCAAAAGAGCAGGCGGTTGATAGCAATGCTGCGATCATTATGATCGCGATAATCTTAAAGTGTTTCATGACAACCCCTTTTGAAAGATGAATAGATGATCTGTAGAGTTAAATTGCGGGATCTTGCACAGGAAATGCTGCGCCGGATGCCACGGATCTTATGACCGGACACCTCTTTCGATTTTACATTATAACGGTGTCACGGTCAATAGGATTATGAGCACCGGCGGGGATAAAATCCGACTGAAAAATGAGCTCAAACTTCTCTTGATATTTTTTTCAAAAGAAATATACTTAAAAGTATGAGTAAGAATTTATCCGAAAAATTCAATAAATGGCTTAACGGAGAGGCTGCGCCCGACATAACGGGTTACGAGGTCAGCCATGCGCCTGTATCGGGTGAAAAAAAGAAGCGCTATATTGCGAAATCCGATGCCATAAAGGAACATGCAAAGCATGAGGCATCAGAGCGCAGGGATCTCCAGCTCAAGCGCTTCCGCATGCTCTGCACTGCTGTTTCCGTGGTTGCGTGCGTGAGCCTTCTTGCCGTGCTACTTTACACGATAAGCTTCCTTCCGCCGGTAGGCGACCCGAATGACCCCGCAAATAACGAGGTAACGGAGCGTTATATCGAGAAAGGCCTTGAAGAGACGGGCGCAGTCAATATCGTAGCCGGGATGATCCTCGACTACCGTGCTTTTGATACCTTCGGCGAGTCCTGCGTGCTCTTTATAGCCTCCTGCTGCGTATTCATAATGCTTAAAACCGGTGACAGCGAGGAAGAGAAGAAGAGGAGACTGCGTGAGATAGAACGGGATCACCGTTTTGAACCGAGAAAGGACACGATCCTTCGCAATATCACGCGTGTCCTGTTCCCGATCATCATGATCTTTGGCATATATGTGGTGCTGAACGGCCATATCTCGCCCGGCGGCGGTTTCTCGGGCGGCGCCGTGATGGGAGCCGGGCTTATCCTTTATCTTTCGGCTTTCGGATATCAGGAAACACACAGATTTATCAACGAGAAGACAGTTAAATGGACGACCTTTGTCGCCCTTACATTCTATTGCCTTGCAAAGAGCTACTCCTTCTTTACGGGCGCGAACCACCTTGAAAGCGGGATACCGAAAGGTACTCCGGGGGCAATCTTAAGCTCCGGGCTCATCCTGCCGCTGAACATCTGCGTCGGCCTTATCGTTGCCTGCACAATGTACGCATTTTACTCACTTTTCAGGAAAGGATCGGTCTGATATATGGAATTTTTCTCAAAATATTACGAGATCGCCTCAGCCATCCTTTTTGTGATAGGCTTTGCGACGCTGCTCTTTAACAACAATCTCATTAAAAAGATAATCGGCTTCAATATCATGGATACCTCGATCTATCTGTTCCTTGCGGTAAAAGGCTATATCACCGGCCGCGAGGCGCCGATCATCACAGACGGGATCGAGTCTGTCGAGAAATACATTAATCCGATCCCAAGCGGCCTTGTACTCACAGGCATCGTGGTCTCGGTAAGCGTAACTGCGCTCATGCTCTCAATGACCTGCGTGCTCTACGGAAGATACAAGACGCTCGATCTTGACCAAATCCTGATCTATGCGAACAAGGAGGAGAACTGATGGAATTCTTCCGTAATTTTCCCTTCTTCTCCATAATGATCGCCATGCTGTCGGCGGTGGTATGCTCGGTCCTTAAAGGGAAAGCGGCAAAGATCGTGCTGATCTGCTCGACAACGGTGATAACGGTCCTTTCGGCCTGCACACTTGTATATACCACAATAACAGACCAAAGCTTTGTATACTGGATGGGACATTTTCCGGCGCCTTGGGGCAACGAGATCCGTGCCGGCCAGACAGAGAGCCTTACGGCAACTGTGTTTTCCCTGGTGATCCTGCTTGTGCTTACAGGCGGCGGGCGTTATACGGACCGGTCCGTGGAAAAGTCGAGACAAAACTATTTTTATATACTGACAGGCCTGCTTACGGGCGCGCTCCTTGCGCTTGTTTACACGAATGACCTGTTTACCGCATATGTTTTTATCGAGATCAACACCATTGCGGCCTGCGGCTTTATCATGATCCGCCGCACCGGAAAAGCGGTGGCCTCGGCCATACAGTATATGATCATGAGCCTGCTCGGATCGGGGCTTGTACTAATAGGGATAACGATCCTTTACTCGATCACGGGGCATCTTCTTATGGAGAATATCCACGAGAGCATTGTAGAGTTGGCTAAGACAGGGCAGTACAATGTCCCGCTCCTGACGGTCATCGGGCTTATGACGGTCGGACTTGCGATCAAGAGCGGTCTTTACCCGTTCCACATGTGGATACCGGATGCCTACAGCCATTCCATTCCCACATCGAGCGCACTGCTTTCGGGCCTTGCCTCAAAGGGGTATATTTTCCTGCTGATAAAGATCTATTTCCGCGTGGTCGGACTGGACTCGATCCTCGGAAGCCGCGTTCTCACGATAGTTTTTATATGCGGGCTCGTTGCGATGATTATGGGTTCCGTACATGCAATGATCCAGACGGACATCAGGCGGATGTGCGCGTTTTGCTCGGTTTCGCATATCGGCTACATCTTCATGTGCATCGGACTCGGAACGGGTGCCGGAATGTGCGCGGCTTTGCTCCATATGTATATGCATGCCATGACAAAACCGCTCCTTTTCCTGTCTGCGGCAGGTATCGCCTCGGTGTCTCCGAAGCATGAGCCTTCAAAGGAGCAGAAAGCAGCGGAGAGCATGGATCCTCTGTCGATAGAAGCGGCGGAAAAGCAGGAAGGATCGGGTGTTACAACAATTATAGAGCTTGATCCTTATGACAGCTACAAATATGCCGACATCAGGGGAGCAGGGCGCAGGAACGGGTTTGCTGCACTCATGTTCCTGTTCGGGAGCTTTTCGATGGTGGGGATCCCGCTGTTTGCGGGCTTTTCGTCAAAGTTCTATATCGGTCTCACTGCCGTAAGGACGGGACAGCCCGTGAAGCTGTGGGCTGTAATGCTGACGCTGGCACTGAGCACGATACTTATGGTAGGCTACTTCTTCAAGGTCGTTATAAGGATTTACGAACCCACGGATTTCTCCGTGCTTGAAAAAAGGAACGCCCGCCCCTACGTGTTCGCGCTGTCCGCGCTTGCTGCGGTAAATGTTTTTGTCGGACTTTTTTCCGGCCTGATAGTAAGGATCCTCGAATCCGGCATGAAGCTCTTCGGATAGACGGCTGACATCACTTTGCAACGGTATTACAAAAAGAATCATTAGCTGCATATTAAATTTGCAGTACGGAGATCAAAATGAAAGGCAATATCTTTATCTTTATATCAATAATGCTGCCGGTCATAACGGGTGCTGTGTTCCCGTCGCTTAAGTTCCTTGATTCGGCGGTTAAAAAGCGGGTTTATCTTACCGTGTCCATGGTCATATCGGTACTTGGGGCCATCGCTGTCTTTGTATTTCCGGACCTTTTCGGGGGTAAAGAGCTTCTGCTTTTTTCCCTTACCGACAGCCTTCCGGTGTTCTTCCGTACAGACGGTGTAAGCATCATGTTCACGACCATGGTATCGGTCATCTGGTTTGTGGTGCTTTTCTATGCCTTCGGCTATATGAAGGACGAAGAGGAGAAAGACCGCTTTTATGCCTTTTATCTTATCGTCTACGGATCGCTCCTCGGTCTTTGCTACAGCGGAAACCTTGTTTCGATGTATCTTTTCTACGAAATGATGACGCTTGTGTCCTTCCCGCTTGTGCTTCATGAACGCACAAAGGAAGCGGTGCTTGCGGGGCTTAAATACCTGTTTTATTCCATAGGCGGCGCTTTCCTTGCTTTGTTCTTCTTCTTTGCGATCTACACAAAGGGGATATCGCTTGAGTTTGTAAAGGGCGGCAGCATGGCCGCATTTTCCGGCGACACGCTGCTTCAGATATCTGTACTTCTTGCGATCATAGGTTTTGGCTGCAAAGCCGGTATGTTCCCCCTGCATTCATGGCTCCCGACGGCCCATCCGGTCGCACCTTCGCCTGCAAGCGCGGTGCTCTCAGGTATAATCACCAAGGCCGGCGTCCTTGCGGTCATCCGTATCGTGTTCTATGTTGTGGGTGCGGATTTCTTAAGAGGGACATGGGTCCAGTATGCATGGCTTTCGCTTACGCTCTTTACGGTATTCATGGGTTCAATGCTTGCCTACAGGGAACCGCTCTTAAAGAAACGCCTTGCTTTTTCGTCTGTGAGCCAGGTTTCGTATGTGCTTTTCGGGCTTTCGACCCTTAACCCGGTCGGTGTTGCGGGAGCCCTGCTGCATGTATGCTACCATTCGGCAATAAAGAACACCCTGTTCCTTACAGCCGGCGCTTTTATCAAAAAGACGGGCCGCAAGCGTGTGGACGAGCTTAAGGGCATAGGAAAGTCGATGCCCGTGACGACCTGGTGCTTTACGATAGCGGGCCTTGCCCTTGTGGGTATCCCGCCGCTTTCGGGTTTTGTCAGCAAGTGGTATCTCTGTTCGGGTGCACTTGAGTCCGGAACGGGAGTGTTTACATGGCTTGGTCCCGTTGTCCTGCTGCTCAGCGCCCTTCTTACCGCAGGCTACCTTCTTCCCGTTACCGTGCACGGTTTCCTGCCGGGTAAGGATTTTGAGCCTGTATCAAAGGATGAGGCTGAACCTTCGATGCTTGTTCCGATGATCATCCTTGCAGCTTTTGCAGCGCTCCTCGGAGTGTTTGGAACGCCGCTCTACAAGGCATTCCTGGGATTGATCCTGTAGATATATGCACGGGCTTTCCCGTGAAGCTTCGCACTATTGCTGAATTTTTAGGAGGAGAAATGAACTATCTTCTGTTATTTCCCGTCCTCTTTCCCGTAATTTGCGGATTTGCCGCACTGCTCATAAGATTTAAGGGAAGGAGGCCGATGGAAGCATACTTTACGACAGTACTTTGTATCAACAGCCTTTCGGTATTCGGCCTTGCGTTCCTCAAACCCGACACGGTGGATCTTGCGGTGTTTGCGAACCAGTTCAGACTGTCGCTCTTCATGGACGGGCCCGCACGGCTTTTCTCATGTATGGTTGCCGTGCTCTGGATACCTGCCGCCGTATATGCTTTTGACTACATGGAGCATGAGAGGGAGCATCTTGGCAAGGACACGGCATGGGTGAGCAGGTTTTTTGCCTATTACATCATGACCTACGGTGTTACGGTCGGGCTTGCGTACTCCGCAAACCCGCTTACGATGTATATTTTCTTTGAAGCGCTTTCACTTGTCACCTTCCCGCTCGTTATCCATTTAAGGGATCACAAGTCGGTAAAGGCCGCAAGAAAATACTTAAGATACATGCTTGGCGGCGCAGCCTTCGGATTCATCACGCTCGTGCTCGTCGTTCTGTGCCAGTCCTCCGAATATTTCGCTTTCGGCGGCATGATAGACACCTCGCGATTTGCAAAAGACCTTCTTCTTTTGGTCTATCTGTGCGGGTTCTGCGGCTTTGGCGTAAAGACAGCGCTTTTCCCCTTTGGGAGCTGGCTTATATCCGCATCCGTAGCAGCAACGCCCGTAACGGCGCTCCTTCATGCGGTGGCGGTCGTAAAAGGCGGTGCCTTTGTACTCATCCGTCTGACCTATTACTGTTTCGGGGCGGCGTTTCTTGAAAATACATGGGCACAGTATGCGGCGCTCTTTCTTGTATGCGCGACAATAATCTACGGCTCCACGATGGCTGTCAGGGAGACGCATCTTAAGCGCAGGCTCGCATACTCCACCATGAGCAACCTGTCGTACGTCCTGCTCGGCGTATGCGCAATGAGCCCGCTCGGACTCTGCGCTGCGCTCCTGCATATGCTGTTCCACGCGTTCATCAAGATCAATTCCTTCTTCTGCATAGGCGTGATCATGCAGAGAGAGGAGAGGACATATGTTGACGAGTGCAACGGAATAGCAAAGAAGCTGCCTTTTGTTATGTCGTTCTTCACTATATCCGCCCTTGCGCTCACGGGTATCCCGCCTTTCTGCGGTTTTGTCAGCAAGTGGCAGATCGCCTCGGCGCTCATGGAACGCCATGGGGCATGGTTTTACGCGGCTGTGGGCGCGCTCATGTATTCTGCCTTCTGCACGGCCGTATATATGCTGACGCTTGCCGTAAGGGCATGGTATCCGCCTAAGGACAGTACCGTGGTGATGTTAAAGCCTCAGGAGCCGGGACCGAAGATGATAGTTCCGCTCGCATTTTTCACAATTTCGATAGTAGTACTGGGTTTTGTTTCAGCCCCGCTTGTAAACGCGTTTCTCGGGTTTACGGGTCTTTGAACAAAAGCTTTGTTTTAAGAATATCATTGATCAGGGAGCGTTATGTTTGAATCGTCGTTAATGTTAACAGCGGTCTTTGCCCCGTTTGCGGCAGCTTTTGTAAGCTATTTTGCGGGGAAGAAGAGTGAGAAGTTTAGGGATGCCTTTGTTCCGGCATTTACCGCCTTTGAACTTCTCTTTATCGCGCTCTTTTTGAACGGCGCGCTGTCGGAGGTAAAGACGGTGCGGATAGAAGGGTTCATGACGGAATTCGGCATAGGCTTTAGGCTTGACGGTTTCAGGTTTATCTACACGGAGCTTGCGGTATTCATGTGGACCATGTGTTCCCTTGCGTCAAAGCGCTATTTCCTGCATCATGAAAATACAAACAGATATTATTTCTTCTGGCTCGTGACACTTGGGGCGACCGTCGGAGTGTTCATGTCCGAAGACCTCATAACCGCGTTTTTGTTCTTTGAGATAATGTCCTTTGCATCCTACGTATTTGTTGCGCAGGAGGAAACGGAAGGGGCTCTGCGCGCGGCAACTACATACCTTGCCATTGCGGTAATTGGCGGACTTGCGGCGCTCATGGGCATGTTCATGCTCTACAGGTCCGCGGGCAGCGTGAATTTTGAGGAGATCGCTTCCGCACTGAAAAACAACATGAAAGCATGGGATTACACCGCAGGGGCCATGATCCTTATAGGTTTCGGCGCAAAAGCCGGCGTATTTCCGCTGCATATATGGCTCCCGAAGGCGCATCCGGTAGCGCCTGCGCCCGCGAGCGCGGTCCTTTCCGGTATGCTGACAAAAGCAGGCGTTTACGGCGTTATCTTTGTATGCTGCAGGCTTTACGCAGGAAACCACACAGCGGGCCTTGTGCTCACCGTGCTTGCCATGTTCACAATGGTCACCGGCGCTGTGCTTGCGCTGTTTTCCGTGGATCTGAAGCGTACACTCGCATGCTCCTCCGTATCACAGATAGGCTTTATCCTGACGGGTATATCGATGACTGTGCTCGGGCCTGAGAATACGCTTGCTTCGGGAGGGGCTTTCCTCCACATGGTGAACCACTCGCTGTTCAAGCTCATCCTGTTCCTGTGCGCGGGTATCGTTATGCAGAATCTTCATAAGCTCAATCTTAACGAGATAAGGGGATTTGGCAGGAAGAAACCGTTCCTCATGATATGTTTCCTTATGGGAGCGGTGGGACTCGGTGGTATCCCGGGCTTTTCGGGCTATATCAGCAAGACCATGATCCATGAGGCGATAGTTGAAGAAAGTGAGCATTTTGTATGGCTTAAGGCTGCCGAGATCATCTTCCTTATCTCCGGCGGCATAACGATAGCCTACATGACCAAGCTCTTTGTTGCTCTCTTTGTTGAAAAGAACGTTAAGGATGAAGAGAAGATGCGTGCATCCGACGGGAGTTATATCACACCTGCGGGGCGTATTGCCATTGCGCTTCCGGCGCTTGCGGTGCCGGCACTCGGGCTTTTCCCGCATGTTTTCGGTGACAGGCTCGCAAATGCGGTCTTCCCCTTCTTTACCGGAGAAGTTCTCAGTGTACACCGGGTGGATTTCTTTAACTTCGAAAACCTTAAAGGGGCCGGCATTTCGCTTGCGGTCGGCGTTTTGCTGTATTTCGGGGTTGTAAGGCTGCTGCTCATGAAGGAAGAGAACGGGGCAAAGGTCTATACGGACAGATGGCCGGCTTTTATAGACATCGAAGACCGTATCTATCGTCCGTTCCTTGCGCTGCTCTCAAATATTTTAGGCACTGTTTTTGCATTTCTTAGTGATATTTTGCCGAGATTCGTGTATAATATATGCAATATCTTTCTGTCTGCCGTTGCAAGGGCATTCGGGGACGGAGCGGATATGTTCACGCTGCTCTTAAGAAAGACCGTATTTAAGGAGAATCCCACGGAGAAAAGATACATCGGTACAAGGTGGACCCACAGGCTTGGGCGTCTCGCCAATGCCTTTGAGCGTTTCCTTAATGTCTCTGTCCGGAGGAAACATCCGAAGAATGTGGACCATGTGATTACTTATGCCGAGGATCTTGAGCTTAACAGGCGCAAGATGCATATGTTCGAAAGCAGTCTGTCTTTCGGTATACTTATGTTTTGTATAGGCTTTTGCATAACCATGATATATTTGCTGTTCAGATAGGAGGAATATGGGAACCGTTGATATAGAAAACAAAAATACGGAAAATGCCGAAAACATCACTCCCATGGCGGAAGAACAAAACACCGGCACGCAGGAAACGATCAAAGACAATTCGCTCCATGAAGAAGAGGCTATGCTGAACTTTGCCATAAACCAGCAGCAGGAGCTTGAAAGGGACAGCAGGGAGGCCGCGGATAACGGCAGGGGCAAGAGATCGAACAGCGTCAAAAACGTTGTTAAAACTGATTATACGGACGAGCTTCGCGCAAAGAACTTTGAAAAAGAGACAAGAAGGACGTTCGGGATCATTAAAGTTGTTACCGTCATAGTCCTTGCGGCTGTCCTTTTCGGCGTGGCCTTTAATCTCGGGCGCAGGAGCGTTAAAAAAGATCCTGTGCTGCCGGGAAAAGCAACACCGACACCGTCGCCTGAGATCACTGAGGCTCCGGAACACGATTTTGCCGTGGTGGATCTTGAGGATTATGTCAGCGGGCTGAACCTCGAGGAGCTGAACGGTTTCACGCCTTCAGTTGAAGATTACTACGGCTGGCAGTATCTGTGCTTTTCAAAGGGCATGCTGAAGATCCTTTACAGGAACGAATATCCGCAAGGAGCAAGTGATTATAAGCGCATTGTTATCGACAACGGTAATTACCGTACGGAGATGAAATTTGATTACGACCTTACCGGCAATGTCATGTCGCTTATTCCGCATATCGGAAGCTACGGAGGAGATAAATCCACCCAGCTTGCCTTTGTTTCTTATACGGACGGTTTTCCTGCGGCTATCACTTTCATAGATGCCGAAAGGCTTTTCAACTACGGCAAGGTGGATATCGAAAACGGTCTCAGGGGCCTTTATAAGGTTGCGTTCACGGAAGATCCTTCGCTTGAAAACAACGGTAAAAACTATCAGATGACCTTTACCTTCTCGTCTACGGATTATGTTTACGCTATCCCGAAAGAGACCTTTGTATCGGGTGAATACGATTCAATGGACGTTATCGATTTCAAAGAGGACTTCGTGCTTGAATTCAAGGATGACGGCATCACGTTCTCCTCATATGTCAAGACCGTTGACGGTGATTATCTGGGCAGGATGAACGGGACTTTTTCAAAGAGCAATCTCGATTTCAGGCTTTCCGGAACGCGATACGGTTCCTTTGCGATATCGAGCGAGGCAGGGTTTGGAGTGGATAAGGTGATAACCCCGAGAAAGGCTCCCTTCTCCGAATATGTCACGATCATCGCCAAGAGCGGACAGCGGTTCTATCTTGCGATACTCGACACAATAACGCCTATAGCCGTGAACTGGGACAACATGGTCGTAAATGAGGACGGGACCTATGAATATGTGGTTGACGGTGT
This sequence comes from Lachnospiraceae bacterium, assembly GCA_016280395.1. GTDB lineage: Bacteria > Bacillota > Clostridia > Lachnospirales > Lachnospiraceae > SZUA-448. The sequence goes on from JAEEGQ010000002.1 coordinate 11,762, forward strand.
GACAAAGTCGATCATGGGCATAGATGTTTCCGCATACCAGAACAAGATCGAATGGGATAAGGTTGCGGCTGCGGGTGTGAAGTTCGCCATCATCCGCCTCGGATACAGAGGCTACGGCGAAGGCACGCTCGAATTTGACAAGAATTTCAAGGACAACATCGAGGGGGCAATAGCGGCCGGTATCAAGGTAGGCGTGTATTTCTTCTCTGAAGCGATAAATGTTGATGAGGCCGTTGAGGAAGCCGAATTTGTCCTTGAAGCGATAAAGGATTATGATGTGCAGTATCCTGTTGTTTTCGATACCGAGGAGATAGCCAATACGCCTGCAAGGGCCAATAACCTGGATTATTTCACGAGAACGGATATTGCGAGAGCCTTCTGCGACACCGTCAAGGCTGCGGGCTACACACCGATGATCTACGCAAATTCAAGGTTCATGCTCACTGCGGTGGATCTTGAGAAGCTGAACGATATAGACAGGTGGTTCGCGTATTACGGGCTTACTTCCCAGTTCCCGTACAGCTTCAATATGTTCCAGTATTCGGAGTCCGGAAAGATCGACGGGATCCCGACGGCGGTGGATCTGGACATAAGCTTCATAGATTACAGCAGGGATAAAGAAAAATAAATATAAAAAGCCATCACAAGGGATACTTCATGTGATGGCTTTATTTTATGCTTTCGGGCCCGGCAGGGCTTTACATGCAAGGCGAAACTATGCGGGAGGGACAGTCGATACCCTGCAGTTCAGATACCTGCCAGCTCGCAGACGGAGCGCACGGCTTCGGCAGGAGACAGGCTTTCCGTGAAGGAGAGGACTCCGTAGGAAACGGAGAACTCTTCATTTTTCTTTTTTTCGATGAGTTTCAGGAATTTCTTTGCGGCAAGTTCACCGCTGTTTTTCCGTGTTTCGGGGAGAAGACATATGATGATGTCGTTATCAAGGCGCGCTGCGATATCCGGACGGCGTTTGCCGTCACGTATGATGCTTGCGAGCTGGCAGAGACACGCGGTTTCGCGCTCGGGCGCGGAATGCAGCTTAAAAGCGATAACGCTCGCGGGAGTGCGGTAGCGGCGCGTCCTGTCCGATTCTTTTTCGCATTCTTCAAGAAAACCCCGTTCGCTTAGCAGGCCGGTAAGCATATCTATCCGGCTGACAGCGCTGTGGTAAAGGGACATGGAATCGATATTTTTCCCCCGTTCGGCTGTAAGCCTGAAACGCAGGGCAAGGGCTTTTGCGTTGGATATGCCAAGCACCACGCGCCATGACATTCCGTCATAAACACAGAGCTTTTTAACACAGGCCCGGGCAGTCTCGCTTGTAAGGGCGTTGACTTCGGTGATGTTTACGTTGAATTCGGTTATCCGGCTGTACTTGATCCCGTCGACCGCCGTTTCATAAAGAGAACGGGAATAGCGTATCTCGTAGGATGCGATCTCGCTGCAGAGAGCCACTGATTCGCGCCAGGAGGCGAAATCCTCATAGGATGTCTTTTTCTTATCGGCATATGTGAGAAGCTGGTATGCACTTTCCCAGTCTTTTATGCAAAAATAGCGGAAGAACAGATCGAGAGTGTCTTTTGCGGCATCGGAGGTTATCCCTGCGGGGACGGCCCCGTCGTGCATTGAAAGGACTTTTGTATGATGTTCGAGCCATTTTTGATGATATACGGTCCTTGAAGCGGGATCCTTTAATACTGAGAAGGCTTCGTTAAGCGTGCTTATCCCATCAGAAAAAGCACCCGAGGAATCCGGGTGATACGCCTTCGTAAGCCTTAAGTATGCGGCTTTTATTACCTCCGGGGATGCATCATAATGCACCTGGAGCAGCTTGTAGTAATCAATAAAATCTGTTCGTCCCATAGACAGTATTTTAAGAGAAATACGGATAACAGTCAAGGGTCTTGATCGGCAAACTAATTCCTTGCATTTGCACAGATGATGTTGTATACTGAAATCAAATTTGATACACCGAAGTAGGTTTGCCGCATATCTTATAAAGGTGATGCGGGCAGCCGGCTCGAGACGGAGGCGTTATGGTTGAAGCTACGAGCTGTGGTGGTGTCGTTATTTTCAGAGGGAAAATACTTCTGCTGTACAAAAATTATAAGAACAAGTATGAGGGATGGGTTTTACCCAAGGGTACGGTAGAGAAAGGAGAGACATTCGAAGAGACGGCGTTGCGTGAAGTAAAAGAAGAATCCGGCGCAACAGCTGAAATAGTCAAGTACATAGGAAAGAGTCATTATACCTTCAGCGCTTCTTCGAAGATGATCTCCAAGGACGTTCACTGGTATCTGATGATGGCTGACAGCTATTACAGCAAACCGCAGAGGGAAGAGTTTTTTGTTGATTCGGGCTTTTACAAGTATCACGAAGCGATACATCTGCTTAAGTTCGCAAACGAGAAACAGATCCTTGAGCAGGCGTATGCAGAGTACACAGAGATGAAAAAGAAGAATTCATGGTGTGTTAATGCAGCGTCCGCTGGTGAAGAAAACTAAGATGTAAAAAAGAACCCCAAGGGGTTCTTTTTTCGTATATCAGGACTTGTCATTCCGTTTTTAACAGATCGGGTATCGGATAGGGAAGGGGAGAACCCGGAACGGCAGCGTGCCTCGGATTCTTTTTTACTATGGCCGCGCCTTTCGTTATCTCTGTGGCAACGCGCATCCTGAAGTCGTTGTCTATTATCGAGATCTTTGACATGAGCTCGCCTTGTGTTGTGGCGATATACTTGGCAGGCAGGCGGTTCAGGGCGTATGAGGCTATATCAAGCCTGCATTTGTCGCATTTGCAACAGTCGAGCCTGTTTATCATCTCGTCAAGCTGGGAGACAACGATATCTTCTGTCAGATTGCGGAGAAAATGCTCCATATCGGATTCCTTCCGTGATAGCTGGATTTGAATAATGCCTGGGATACTGCAATAACTCATGTTTGAGGGTGTTTATTATTATATTATCCGCAGGGCCCGATGTCAAGAATTACAGTGGCTTCGTAATACTTCTATGTTGAAAATATATGCGTTTATTGGTATACTTTCCTGTGTGGGTTTTGGAATGCCGTAAATAAACGGCAGCTGCCCGGGAGGAGTTATGACAGAGAAGATCAAAGCTTTATTTATCAAATACAAAGAAGTGATAATGTATCTGATATTCGGTGTTGCGACCACCGTTGTGAACTGGATAACCACATTTATCTGCCAGAAAGTGTTCGGCCTTGACAGCCAGGGTACCGAGACTATGGTCTCAAACGGCATTGCCTGGTTTGTGGCTGTTCTTTTCGCCTTCCTTACAAACAGGAAGTTCGTTTTCGAGAGTACATCGGGCAATTTCTGGTACGAGATGGTCAAGTTCTATCTTGCAAGAGTATTTACGGGACTTTTCGAGATATTTCTTCCCGATGCGCTTGTGGCACTTTCTGAAGCAGTCCCTGCCTTCGGATTCCTCGGAAGTCCGTTCTTCGGGCTCACGGGCGGCGTTGCGAAGCTCATTACAACGATTGTTGTTATCATACTGAATTATGTCCTGAGCAAGCTGGTGGTTTTCAGAAAGAAGAGCGGAAAGACCGGGAAAAACGAGAAGACTGAAAAGACCGATGAAACTTAGGAAAGCGGCAATTCCGGCGAGAAATGATCATTAGCGGCTTATTCCATTCGCTGCATGGAGATTAATATGGACTACACCTGCAATACAATTGTAACCCTGAAAAAAGGCGAGGGCCGTACTTTAAAAGCCGGCGGAGCCTGGGTTTACGACAATGAGATAGAGACGATAACGGGGCGGTTCAAGAACGGCTCTGTAGTGAATGTGCATGACAACAGCGGATACGGGCTCGGAAAGGGCTTTATAAACCAGAATTCGACGATACGCATAAGGATGCTTACAAGGGATCCCGCGCAGGAGATCGATGATGCCTTTATCCGGATGCGTGTTAAAAATGCCTGGGAGTACAGGAAAGAAGTGCTTTCGAAGGATGACCTCGATGCCTGCAGGCTGATCTTTGGCGAAGCAGACTGGCTACCCGGGATCGTTGTGGATAAATACAGGGATCTGCTGGTTGTTGAGTCGCTTGCGCTGGGTATAGAGGCGTTTAAGCCGCTTATCGTCGATACTCTTAAGGAACTGCTTAAAGCGGACGGTTTCGAGATCCGCGGCGTTTACGAGCGTTCGGATGCGCCTGTTCGTAAGAAGGAAGGCCTGCAGCCGTTTAAGGGTTTTATAGGTGAGTCTTTTGAGCCGAAGACCGAAATCTGCGAGAATGGCGTTAAATACGAGGTTGATGTGGAAAACGGCCAGAAGACCGGCTTTTTCCTTGACCAGAAGTTTAACAGGCAGGCTGTACAGCGCATTGTGATGGACAAGACTGTGCTGGACTGCTTTACGCATATGGGAACCTTTGCGCTGAACGCAGGTTTTGCGGGTGCAAGGGAAGTGCTCGGGCTTGATATTTCGGAATATGCGATCGCGCAGGCGGAGAGAAATGCAGAGCTGAACGGGCTTTCGGACAGAGTGAAGTTTCGTGCCGCAAATGTGCTCGACGAGCTTCCGAAGCTTTGTGAAGAGGGCATTCGCTACGATTTCGTAATCCTTGATCCGCCCGCCTTCACAAAATCAAAGGATGCCACGAAAAAGGCCATGAAGGGCTATCGCGAGATCAACATGAAGGGCATGAAGCTTGTTCGCGACGGAGGTTTTCTTGCAACCTGTTCCTGCTCGCATTTCATGACGGAAGAGCTCTTCAAGGATGTGATCGGACAGGCGGCAAAGAGCGTCCACAAACGCATCCGCCAGGTTTACTTCGGAACACAGGCGCCGGATCACCCTATCCTCTGGGCCGCTGATGAGAGTTATTACCTGAAGTTCCTGATCTTCCAGGTTTGTGATGAGAAATAAAAAGGAGAATGGTATGAAACACTTGAGAAAACTGTTACTTGCGCTGATTGTGATCGTTGTTCTTTCGGCTGTGGGCTGCGGAAACGGAAACGATTTTGTTACCCGCACTCCGGATGACAACAAAAAGAACGAGGACAACAAGCCCACCAATGCAGGGAATACCCCCACGGGAACAGACAATAAGCCCACCGACACTCCTTCGCCTACGGGAACGGACAACAAGCCCACCAACACTCCTTCGCCTACGGGAACCGGAAATAACGAGAATGACGGCTACAGTCTTGAATATGAGCTTCAATATTACTGGTGGGAAGATGCAGAAGGAAGGCATGAGGCCTATCCTACAGCCGAAAACGACAGTTGGCCGGCGATGCCTTGGGTTTATGTTTATGTGGAACATACCAAGAGCGGTACAGATTGGTGTACAGTAGATTTGTGTTTTATTTCGGACGGTGCTGAAAACTATGTTAAATCAGCTCTTGAAAGAGTTAATCGAACTTACGATCAGGGTGAGCTGATGACTTACGAGATGGAAGGCGGCGGCTTCGGAAGCGGTGGCATAAGTGAAAACGGTCCATACACAATAAACGGGTGCGGAACCGAAATATTGACCGTAAAAAGTGAGTATGAATACGGCAATCACACAACATATGTATTTAAGCTTGTTCTTGATTCAAGGAATTATTCAAATTGACAGGCTTTCTAAAATGAATTTATCTATGTGCATGAATGGAATGTGTACGATTAAACAATGTATTGCCCTTATTGTGATGAAAGAATAAAAAGAACAACGCAATGCCCAAAGTGCGGCGAACCGGTGGAGTTTTCGGAACAAAACCGGTTCGTGGCGCTGTTTCTTGCATTGTTTCTCGGAATGCTCGGTGTGCATGACTTTTATGCCGGCTATGACCGGCTTGCCGTATTCAAGTGCCTGCTGTCGATCCTGTTCTGCTGGAGCATAGTCGTGCCTGTGGCAGTTTGGGTCTGGGGCATGATCGAAGCCATAAACATGGTCCGCGGTAAAAAGTATGACAGCGAAGGAAAAGTGCTGAAATAATAAAATAATGCTTGCTTTTGTCCTTTCGGTGTGATAACATCATCCTCAAATATTCAAACACCTACCAAGTTGATATGTGAAAGCGGGGAGACTTTTACACATTCTTTGACAGAATAATGACCTGGCGGGAAGCAAGGAGGTTTATCATGGACAGAAGGAGCACGGAAGAGCATATCAAAAGACTTGTATATGCTGCGCTTTTTGCCGCACTTGCGTTTGTAGGGTTTCAGTTTTTCAAGATCGACATCTATATCCCCGGTTCGGGAGATAAGACCGCATTCCATTTCGGAAACACATTTGTGGTACTGGCCGCCTTTTTCCTCGGAGGACTCTGGGGCGGCATTGCAGGCGGTATCGGGCTTGCGTTTGCGGATATACTCGATCCGGTGTACATCACGGGGGCACCGAAGACCTTTATCTTAAAGCTTTTTATCGGACTCATTGCCGGAGCTGTAGCGCATTATGCGCTTCACATCTCACGTCCGCAGAGCACAAAGAAGATCCTTTGGAAGAGCGCGGTTGCGGCCTCTGCAGGCCTTGTATTCAATATTGTTGCCGATCCGCTTTTCGGATATTTCTACAAGGTGTATGTGCTTGGGCAGACTCAGGATTTTGCCGTTGCGCTTACAAAGATGAGCGCCGTAACGACATCCGTGAATGCCGTGATATCGATAATCATGAGCGTCATCATCTATACTGCGCTGCGTCCGCTCCTTGAAAAATCAGGCCTTTTCTTCAGGCTTGAGAAGGATGTAAAGGAATCCGGGCAAAAGGCCGATATATCTGTTGAAAGGTGAAAGGACAGGAAGAGTAGAGAAATGTCCTGTAAAAATAGCGGGAAAGAGGCACGGATCCCGCATGTTTGACAAAAAGATAAAAAAGTGATACAATATCCCTGTTAGTGAAAAGGGTTTTTAAGTTTGCGGATAAGGAGGTACGGAAAATATGGATATCGCGAATATGTCTGTGGATGTGATCCCGCAGCTTTCAACGGCTTTAAGCACCGCAAAGCTTCAGAACGAAGTAGGCGCGGCTCTTCTTTCGAAGGCAATGGATGTCTTTGAAGAGGGTGCGGCCGCACAGCTTGATATGATGCGCAGATCCATGGAGCTGTCCGTTAACCCCGGGATCGGAGCAAATATTGATATCAGCGTTTGAATTTTTCTGCACTCCTTTAACAGGGAGTGCAGTTTTTTTGGAGGAGAAACGAAATGAATCCGATGGATATGATGCAGGTTGCCGGCAAGATCGGTACCTTCAAGCAGGAACACCCGAAGTTTGAGATGTTCTTAAAGGATAAGCTCTTAAACGGCCTTGAGGCCGGAACAGTGGTCGAACTTAAGATAGTTAAGCCCGACGGTGAAACGGCTGTGACAAACATCCGCGTTACGGATAATGATGTGGAGCTGTTCTCTGCGTTAAAGGATATAAAGAGATAATAACAAGAATATTAAAACCGGGGCTAAAGTGATATGTACCCTCTTTACTGGACAAACCAGTAAGGAGGGTATTTTTATGTGATAAGCAAATGCCCCGCCGGCAGGATCGCTTGCACGGCGGGGACAGAGTATGCTGTTATTTATTTTGCCTTACCCGGTTCGAACAGGTTCAGCGTTCCGGTACCGTCGGTCGTATAGGCATAATAAGTGGTCTCATCGAACATGGTGAAGAAAACATAATTGGAGGTGACGTTTATGTACTTGAATGTACCCTCAAGTATTACAGTATCCTTGCCTGTGGTAAGGTCGATGACTCCTATGTGGTTCGAGTCGTATCTGTCCGTCTGGTAGTAGAGGTAGCGGCCGTCAAGGGAGATGTTGTAGGTGCAGACCATCTTGTTTACTATCTCTTTTTTCTCGCCGCCGTAGGCGGTCCTGTACACATGATAATCGCCGAGGTCGATAAAATATACCCAGTCGTCCGTTGCTATCGGGAAATATGTCATTCCCTGGTAGATAAGACGCCTGTCGCCGGTCTTTAAGTCAAGAGCCCAGATGTTCCTGTCCTCGTTGATGCCGGAGACGAACATGCTCCCGTTATAGATGCAGGCAGGGATCAGGCCTTCCTGTACCAGCAGCTTGTCCGAATTGCCGTCGATCGTTGCATTGTAAAGGTAAAGACCCGTGGTTGAGTGATATTTTTGATAATAGAGGTCGTTTCCGTACAGAAGGACAGACGCGACGGGGTCTGTACAGATGGTCTTAAGCTTTGCGTTACCCCTTGCGTTTATACGGTAAAGTCCTGTGTTGTAAACGCTGAAGATACTGCCGCCGCCGGCTTTGAGCTGGTTGTTGCGGGCATAGTAGATATAATTCTTATCGGCGTTTATGTAACGGATCTTGTCGCTGTAAACCTTTTTGACATTCCTGCAATCCGAAGTCATCTTGTAGAGAACGCCGTCATCCGAAGGATTTGCAAAATAAATGGTTCCGTCACATTCGCAGTAAAGCCCGAGATTATACAGGTTCCCCGCGGTGTTCCCGAGTATTCCCTCGGGATTTTTCTTTGTTATGCCGGAAAGGATTAGGAAAACGATCATGATGACGAAAAACACACCGGCTATGATAAGGACCGCTATCGCGATCTTTTTGTTCTTTTTCTTTTTCATGTCTGCCTCCCGTCTGCCCGGTCATGCCGGAGCTGACAGTTTGATCACACCTTACGGCCGGGAAAAGCATTTTGACTTTTCCGACAATATTATTATAATAATTTCATGGTTTGGTTTCAAGAAAAACACAAATTCGACAAAAATAAGTCCTAATATTGTCATAAAGAAAACGGAGAGAGTTCTTCGCAAAGCAAAAAGAAGGTTGATAAAATGAACAAAAACAGGAAAAAAAGAAATCTCATCATTATAGTGGCGGTAGTATTCTGTGCCGCAGCCCTCGGATTCGGGCTTGCCACTTCCGAGTATTTCGTAAACGCCTTTAAGAACGGAGCAAACAGGAGCCGGCAGAACAGCAGGCCTGCACCTACCGGACAGGCAGTACTGCTTCCGACGGGTTCCGCAACAACCGTTTCCACGACCGATGTTTCGACTCTTGCGGGAAATATCATGCCGGCCATGGTTTCCATAGAATGTACGGTCGTAAATACAACGACGGACTTCTTTGGAAGGACCTACGAACAGGAAGGAAGGGCTGCGGGTTCAGGCATAATCATATCCCAGAACGGTGACAGGCTCTATATTGTTACAAATGAACACGTCATACATGGCGCAAAGTCAACGGTCGTTTACTTTACGGACGGGTCGAGCGCAGAGGCTGCGCTTAAGGGAAGCGATGTAAATGCAGATCTTGCGGTGATCTATATTGACCTTACGAAGCTTTCGGATAAGACAAAGTCATACATCAGGGTAGCGACCCTTGGGGATTCGACACAGCTTAAAGCGGGCGACTTTGTTGTCGCCGTGGGAAACGCGCTTGGGACCGGGCAGTCTGTGACGGTCGGATATGTAAGCGCAACAAAACGCGAAGTCACGATAGACGATATCACAAGAGTTCTGCTCCAGACGGATGCTGCGATCAACCCCGGTAATTCCGGCGGAGCCCTTATAAACCAGAACGGCGAAGTAGTCGGCGTCAATTCCGCGAAATATGCATCGGAAGAGGTGGAAGGGACAGGCTTTGCCATACCGATCTCGGATGCGATCCCGATAATCACCGAGCTTATGAACCGTGAGAAGATCGCGGAAAAGGATGCCGGTTTCCTTGGTATACAGGGCAGGACCGTGACCAAATCCGATTCCCTGCAGTACGGCATTCCCGTAGGAGTCTATGTGAGCTCTGTAAAGAGCGGGTCGCCTGCGGATAAAGCAGGGCTTGTTGTCGGTGATGTGATCATATCTTATAACGGGATAGCGTTAAGTACAAATGATGACCTGCAGACGCACCTTGACAGCACGAGAGCAGGTACGGAAGTGACGCTTGTGGTTTCAAGTCTCGATCACAGCAAATATGTTGAACGGACCGTGACGGTGACGCTTGAAAAAAGATAAAACGGGATCGCCGGGCATAGCATGCAAGACGACGGGAAAAACGAATACTAAAAAAGATACACAGGACCGGAAAAACGGTCCTGTTTTTTTGTGCGATAAGCGAATGCCCTCGGCAGGAGGCGAATGCCCCGACTGCAGGCCTGCATGCCGCATTGGAGCTTAGCGAACGGGCATCGGGCAGACTTTACGAAGGGGAAAGATACGGGTATGTTTTTATAAAAAGATATATTTTTAGAATAAATATCGTAAAATAGTTGACAAATATATCTGAAAGTGATAATATACGCTTTGTAAAGATTCAGTTGGCACATTGATAATTAAATAAGAGTACATCAGACAAGCAACCATATAACGTTGCGCCTGTACCTTGGGCGCAGGTTAACCCCGTTTTTCCATAAAACGAGGCTGAAAACGAGAGCCGGTACTCAGAGTTGCCGGCAGGTTAACCCCGCTAGCCAATAAAAGCGAGGCTGAAAACAGGAGCCTGACCCTATATCGTCAGGTAGGTTAACCACGTTTCCCTCTAAAAGCGAGGCTGAAAAAAGGCACTCACCTAAAAAATGAGTTAACAAAACACCTAATTTTAGCTTAAGCGAAGGAGATCAAGAAATGAAGAAAGGTTTATTCCGTTTCAGTGTTTGTTTAGTAATGACGTTAGTAATGGTTGCAAGTACTTCGATTCTTAAGGCATACGCAGCACCTTTGAATTTCTACACCAGTAATGATACGATCGATACAACGGAACTTGAAAAATCCACAACCGGCAGATATGTCGGTATCGACTCAAAGTACTTCCGTGCAGTTTTCACAGGACACCAGATCCCGGATGAGATCAACAAGAACTATGTTATCAACGAGATAAACGGAACTCCCATGATCATTGCTGACTTTGAAGGCTTATCGATCAACTGGCGCGATCTTTTCCGTTACCCGATCGCTACCATCGAAAAGATCGTCAAAGCTTTCTTAAATGAGTCAAATATGAGCTGGGTTGAGTATAAGACCGTTGAAGAATTCCTTGCAGCGTATGGAATAGCTGACGTAGCCGAGTACATTGTTGATTCCGAAGGCAACATCCATCACGTAAGTGAAGGTGTTGAAGGTGATCGCTATACCGTTGACTGGTATGTATTAAAATACGACAATAACGATAAGACATGGCATATAGACGGTCTTGCAACACTTGTTGTTCCCGAAGAAGAGCCCGAGACAACACCCGCAGCAGAGGATGACGAGGACGAAGAAGAGCCTGAGACAACACCCGCAGCAGAGGATGACGAGGACGAAGAAGAGCCTGAGACAACACC
>JAEEGQ010000032.1 GCA_016280395.1 Lachnospiraceae bacterium
CGCGAAAGCCGCCTGCTGCGGTTGGTCTGGCGGTCCACTTCTTTTTCGATGGACTGCCTGTAATGGTCAAGCTCGATGATCCGTCGGACTCTCGCTTTAAGCACATCCGGTGCAAAAGGTTTTCTGATGAAATCCGAAGCCCCGCTCCTGAAGCCGTTTTCCTCGGTCACCGCATCATTGTCGCCGGTAATTATGAGGACTGGGATATCCGACACGGTCTCGTCCTTTTTCAGCTCATGCATGACATTGAAGCCGTTTTCGTCCTTAAGATGTATATCCAGTAATATTATATCCGGCATGAAGTCTTTTGCAAGCTTTACAACATCTTTTCCGGACCGTGTGGTCTTGATGTCATAAACAGGCTCCATGATATTCCTTATCAGTTCGCATACGGTTTCTTCATCATCCACAGCCAGGAGCTTTGGCCTCTCAAGCGGCTTTACTGCCGTATCACATTCATTATCCGGCTTTTCGAGCTTGTCGTCGGGCAGAAGTCGCATCAGCATCTTCTCGAGATGTTCCCCATCCACAGGCTTCGAGAGATAGTCGGTAAAACCTGCCTTAAGATACATCTCCCTTGCGCCCGAAACGGCATTTGCCGTAAGGGCGACGGCGGGAGTACCGGTATTCTTCCCTTCTTTTCGCAGAGCTTCAAGTGTCTCTATGCCGTCCATATCGGCCATCATGTGATCTATGAAGATCGCGTCATATTCATTGTTTGCAGCAAGTGTCAGGGCATCCTTCCCGGACAGTGCTGTATCTATGCGGAGTCCTGTATTTTTTAACAGGCTCTTTATAACCGTAAGGTTCATCTCCGTATCGTCAACAACAAGAATCCTTGCTTTCGGTGCATGGAACAGCTCACGGTATGCATGCTCATTGCCCATATCGGCGAAGCGCTGCGTGTAATCGCCGATCTTTTCGGGATTCACTACCTCCTGTTCCACCGCAAAAGAGAATTCCGATCCTTTTCCGTATTCGCTCTTTACATCAAGCGATGTTCCCATGAGGTCAAGGAGTTGCCTTGTGATGCTCATGCCAAGCCCCGTGCCCTCGATGAACCTGTTCCTTGCTTCCTCTATACGCCGGTAGGGTGCAAAGAGCCTTTCAATGTCTTCCGCCTTCATGCCTATGCCGGTATCCTTCACGGAGACCTTCAGCATGATGTGTTTCCCGTCCTTTTCTTCAAAGGAGACATTCATGGTCACAGAACCTTTTTCGGTGTATTTGACAGCATTCGTGAGGATATTCAGGATACACTGCCTTATGCGTATCTCGTCGCCCAAGAGCAGGTGCGGGATATTCTCGTCAACCTCCACAACAAACGCAAGCCCCTTCTTTGCGGCCCTGTCGCGCACCATGTTCACGAGATCGTTGATAAGGGAAGAAAGATCGTACTGGACCGGGATGATCTCCATCTTCCCCTCCTCTACTTTTGAAAGATCGAGAATATCGTTAATCAGTGAAAGAAGCGTCTTTCCGGCAGACATTATATCGGCGGCATAGGCGCGGGTCTCGGTTTCCTTAGTCTCACGCAGTATCATCTCATCCATGCCGAGCACTGCGTTTATGGGAGTACGGATCTCATGGGACATATTGGCAAGGAATGTACTCTTGGCCTTGTTGGCACTGTCTGCGATCTCCTTCTGCTTACGCAGTTCCTCCATGTACATGAAATGCTCTGTATCATCAACCACAGCATACAGCTTTCCGACATTTTCACCCTCGTAAAGAAGCGGATTTTCCTCGGTTGAATAGATCCTGTCATCTTTTGTGATGGTCTTTCCTTCCGCTGTCGCGTCCGCTATCTCTTCAGGTAGTACGGCATGCGGTTTTGCGATCTCCGGATACATGCGGCTTATGGGTTCATTAAAGTACTGGACTTCCCCATGTCTGTCAACCGCAACGATCCCCTCGGATATGCGGTCCACAACAAAATCCTTTGCAATCTCCGACGTTCCGAGAGCATCAAAGCCGAATATGGCAACCAGCATGAAAACACACCCAAAGAGGTTTCCGAGCATGGAAAAGTCATATGGAATGTCAAAAACACCAATTGCCTGTATCGCGAAGAAAACCGCTTCAACGGTAAAAGCGAGGATTATCATGCTCATACGGCGCCTCATGATCCTGCTTCCGGATCTTATACAGGACCGTATAAGGCACGTCATGCCAAAGACAATATAGAATCCCTGCAGGATCATGAACAGGTCATGGACGATCCCGTTGTCGTGTATGTAGGAAAGACCAAGCTGTGTTGTTTCAAAATAGCCGTTCTTGTAGTACAGTTCGTTTTGGCCCGCCGTAAGAACGCAGGCATATGTAAGGACATGGAGCACCACCAAGGCCTTTGAAACAAGCCCCGGTACTATTATCCGGCACATCCTTAATGCAAACATGAACAGCGCAAGGCCTACCCATATGCGTCCGAAATAAGACAGCTTCAGAGCCGTAAAATAGGCCTCTTCCGACTTCGCCTTCATTTCCATGAGATACCCGAGGCTGCTCACAAGTGTTGATATGCACGCAAAGAAAAGATATGCATGGAGCATATTCTTCCATTTTTTGAATACAACCCAGCTTTCGATGAAAACAAATACAATGCTGAGATATTGAATCGTAAGTAAAATATCACGCAATCCCATACCCTGCTCCCATTAACGCATTATTCACGGCTTTTCAAAAAGACGCGAAGGCCTATTTCAGCCTGTAGAACTCACGCAGACTTGAAAGATCTGTATTTTGCGGTGTGTCAAGAAGTTCCGTTCCGTTAAATATCGCGTAGACCTCTTTCGTGACAACATTGCCGTTCATCTCGTGCACTTCTATTATCCTGTAGCTGTCGAAAACATTGATAAGAAGATATATCGAGCCGCTGTAGTTCGCTCCCATCTGTTTAAGGTCGCTTTTTAAGGCAGCCGTATCATACTTTGCGGAATCGAATTCATTCTCGGTATAGATCCAGTTTTCCGGGTCCGTGTCCGGAGCATCTATGTCGAACTGATATGTCTCGGGGTGTATCCGTTCATAAAGGGATTGGCTGCCAAGTGTATTCTTTTCGTAAATCCTTTTGCTGATCTTGGAAATGTTATTTCCATCTATCGCAAAATAGGATCTCGATGCCGCGGTAAAGCCGTTGTCTGCGCCGGCCTTGATAAGGTAGTCGGCAGGTTTTCCCTGCCCGCAGGCCGATAAACCGAGGCATCCTGCAAGAAATATGACTGTGAGTATGATCTTTTTCATAATAAGTCTTTGGAAGCCGTAAAACTCCCTACTCCTTTTCAAGTTTATTATAGCGGACAGCGGACGCACAGACCGTGTGTTCCCTTTCGTTCCGCCTCATTTGTGCTTTACTTTTCGTACATAACTCCATAATAAAGAAAACTGTGGGTACTTGCAATACCCACAGTAAAAAACTTATGGCAGGGTCGTTAAGACCGGACATATGCTTTAGTTCCCGGCGGGTGTTGCCGAAGCTCTTTTTATAAGCATGACAATGCCCACGACCACAAGGACCGGAAGTGCAAAACTTACAAGTCCGCCCACTACGAGACCGATAAGCACCAGCGGAAAGATCACCAGCCCAAATACTATTTTGGCGATTCCCCACGTTGCCCTGAAAGCAAAACCTATCATTCTTGTAAAAACAGCTATCATTAAAATTACAAACAGTGTGATCATATGTGCCTCCTGTAAGGTTTTTCGTTATTCCGGCCTCTTTCCGGTGCCGGATACCATCCGGGCCTTTGGCCCCTTTACAAGAGGTACTATATCGCAATATTCTTAAACGGTCTTTTATGAAAGATTAAAATAACATTAATTCGGGACATTCAGCTTAAGTATCAGGTTCAGCCATTTTTCGTCGCCGCGCCCGGGACGGACATCACCGGAAACCCACTCTTCCACTGTGGAAAGCCCGGGAAAAGCTTCCAGAAAATCCGAAAAAGACGCCTCTGTAAAGTCTGTAAAATACCTGTCGTTCCTGAAACCTTCGAAATTGCCGTACTTAAAGGAAGTATATATGTATCCTCCCTGCTTTAAGGCTTTGATCATTTTTGAGAATACATCTTTCAGTTCATCCTTTTTCAGGTGAAGGATCGAAGAACATGCCCAGATTCCATCATATTTGGCAGTCTCGTCAAGCTCCCCGAACAGCATCTGTTTTACGGGAACACCCGTTACAGCCGCCGCGATCCTGCAAAGTTCATTCGAACCGTCCGTCGCGTCGACTTTGTATCCGCTGTCAAGAAACGCTTTTGCATCGCGGCCCGAACCGCAGCCAAAATCAAGCAGGAACGCACCCTTTGGGAGATATTTTAAAAACCTGTCCCGGGTATCCGAAAACTCCACATCAAGGGTTCCGGATACGAATGCATCCGCATTTTTATTGTAATAATCAAGGGTTTTATCGGTCTTGCCCTTCTTTTGCGCTTTTTCGGCCTTTTCCGCGGACACGGCTTTTTTCCCTTTTTTCTTTGCGGGGTCAGGCAGCTCATCATACATTGACAGAAGAAGATCCTTAAGAAATTCCCTGTCCTCGACATTATCCACAAGGAGCATTTCTTTGGCGCCCTCGTAAGGCAGCTCCTTCTGCGCCTCCGGCATCTTCGCAAGGGCAGACTTTGTCGGCTTCACGAGAAAGCGGTCATCATAAATGCCGCCTACGATCCTGCCGCCGTAATAAATTATGTATTCTCCCATCATCCCGCGGCAAGTAACCCCCGGGAGTCCCGAAAGCTGATCGAGTATAAAATCAAGATATTCCCTGCTTGATGCCATGTATGTTTTCCTCTCTTTTATGTATGTATCCTGTTTTGGGTCTGTTTCTCCAACTCCCGTCCGATCCTTTGGGACGTCATTCGGAGTTCATTTTGAGATGCCGTTTCGGGGTGTCTCATTTCAGCATCATTTTAGCACCTGCCCCCGGCGTTGTCAAGTGCCTTTTGATTTTTTTTGTTTTTTTCAAATTTCTCTTGATTTTTGTCCCGGGCCGTGTTATAGTCATGGTACATCAAATCCCCGGTAAGGAGGTAACGCGACGGATATGCCGAAAATAAAGCCTATAGGTGAGGTTATCGCCTCGCACCGCAAGGAAAAAAAGCTGTCACAAAAGGATGTGGCGTATTTACTTGAAGAAAAAGGCATAGAGATATCTAACGCGGGCATAAGCGCATGGGAAAAAGGCACCAGCAAAATGACTGCCGAAGCATTGCTCGCGCTTTGCGAGATCCTTAATATAAGCAATATCTACACCGAATTTATAGGTGACGACCCTTCGGATCCCTTCAGAAGATTAAGCAAAGAAGGTGTTAACAAGGCTCTTGATTACATCTGCCTGCTCGAGAAATCCGGTAATTACAACAGGTACCCTTCAAAGATCACAGATATCACACCGCGTATCATGCGCATCGCCATTCCAAAGGCATCTGCCGGTACAGGAAACCTGCTTGATGACGAAAACTTTGAGGAAATGGAGATATACGATCCCGTTCCCTCAAAGGCAGATTTTGGCGTCTACATAGACGGTGACAGCATGGAGCCCAGGCTTAAGGACGGACAGCTTGTCTGGATCGAGCGTACGGATACCCTCGACCCCGGCGAGATTGGTCTTTTCTTCCTTGATGACAAGACATATATCAAGAAATACGTTGTAAACCCCGCCGGCACCTTCCTTGTATCGCTAAATGCGCGGTACAAGCCCATTGAAGTAGGCGAATTCAGCAG
>JAEEGQ010000033.1 GCA_016280395.1 Lachnospiraceae bacterium
CGAATCCCATCCTCTCCGTTCGGTAATTAAATATCGTTATTTTTATTCAGGCTATGGAGAAGTACCCAAGAGGCTGAAGGGACACCCCTGGAAAGGGTGCAGGTCGTTAATAGCGGCGCGAGGGTTCAAATCCCTCCTTCTCCGGAAAAGAATGCTGCAGGTCGCGGAATGTGATCTGCAGTTTTTTTATGCGTTTTTTATGCGAGGTAAAGTTTTGCCGAAGGGTTTACTTTTTTGGTGTATCTGTGATAAAATCTACAGGTAAATGAGAATATTCAGCCGTAAGGCGTTAAGGAGGTCACCATGCCTGTAAAGATAGTTTCTGACAGTACCTGCGATCTTTCACCCGAAATAACCGCGCGTTTTGACATAGAGATCATACCTCTTGTTGTCACGCTTGGCGAAAAAGACGGGAAAGACGGGGTGGATGTAACCCCCGAAGATATATACGAATACGTAAAAAAGACCGGCAAACTTTCCAAGACCAGCGCCGTCAATGTGGCGGAGTATCTGGAAGTTTTCAGGAAATGGCGCGATAAAGGCTACGAGATTGTTCATGTGAACATAGGCTCCGGGTTTTCAAGCTGTTACCAGAATGCCTGCATAGCTGCAGAGGAGGCAGGCGGTGTCTATGTTGTGGATTCCGCAAATCTCTCTTCGGGACAGGGGCATGTCGTGCTTTGGGCCGCCGACCTTGCTGCACAGGGTCTGCCCGCCAGGGAGATAGCGGAACAATGCCGTGCGATGACAAAAAGAGTTGAAGCCAGCTTTGTGGTCAATACCATCGATTATCTGTTCAAGGGCGGACGCTGTTCAGCGCTTGCCGCACTCGGCGCAAACCTGCTTGGCATAAAGCCCTGCATTGAAGTGACGGACGGAAAGATGCTGCCTGGAAAGAAATACAGGGGCAACATCAACAAGGTCATCCGCAATTACGCCGAGGACCGTCTCAAGGACAGAAACGACATAGTACAGGACAGGATCTTTATTACGCATACAAAATGCGATCCTGAGGTCATAGAACAGGTCAAGAGCCTTATCAAAGAGTTTCAGCCGGGTATCAAAGAGATATTCGATACAGACGCCGGCGCGACCATTACAACACACTGCGGCCCGGGAACGCTCGGAGTGCTGTTTGTAAGAAAAGAATGAGATCAAAAGCCGCCGGTAGTATTTCGGGGCTTTCAGAAACGAATAAGGATGATATTAAAATCCCCCGTCACTGCTTGTGACGGGGGATTTGATCATCAGACCTTAAATATCAATGGATCATGTGCTCATCAAACTTTGAAGTAGCTGATGGTATCTGTCATATCGCGTGCAAGTACCTGAAGCTTTGCGGCGGAATCCGTGATGATGGTGAAGGTGGAGTTGAGTTCTTCCATGGAAGCGTTTGTTTCCTGTGTGGAAGCGGCATTCTCTTCACTGATCGCGGAAAGGTCGCTTACGATGCTTGTGAGCTCGTTCTTTGCGTCGTCAAGGGAGGATACCCTGTTGCTTATGCTTACGGAAGTGTCGCGTACGCTTGCAACGTTGCCGTTCATTACTTCCATTGTTGCCTTTGTGGATTCAAGCTGCTCTGCCTGCATACCGAAGGATTCGTTCAGCTTTTCGAGCACTGTCACGCTTGATGCGGAATCTGCAAGGAGCTGGTCAACGATACCCTTGATCTTGTCGGCGCTTTCCTTGGACTGGTCAGCAAGCTGGCGGATTTCGTCTGCTACGACTGCAAAGCCTCGGCCTGCATCGCCTGCGCGTGCAGCCTCGATGGAAGCGTTGAGCGACAGGAGGTTGGTCTGCGCGGAAATATCCATGATCGCCTGAGTGAATTCGGAGATCTTCTTTGCGGATTCGTTGGTGGAGTTGATGGTGTCGCCGATCTCCTTAACAGAAGAGGAAACATCCTCGCTCTGCCTGATGAGCTTGCCAAGGGAATCCATTGCGTTGTCGCATGCGGATTTCATTTCGCCGGCTACGGAATCCATTTCTTTTACATTGCCAACGATAGTCTCGATGTTTGTACCGATGTTTTCTGTATTGTTCGAAGCGTTTCTTACGTTGTCTGCCTGTGAAACCGCACCCTTTGCGATCTCGCCTACAGCGCTCGTAACCTGCTCGGAAGCCTGAGAAGCCTGGTTAGCCGAACTTGCAAGTTCTGTACCCGATTCGGAAAGCTTGATGGCCATATCGTTACTGGTCGTCATTACTTCACGAAGCTTGTTGCTTAAGAGCTTAGCGCTCTTGACCATCTGTCCGACTTCATCCTTTCCGATCTCATTGTCGGCAGGGAAGTTTATTGTAAGATCGCCTGAAGCAAGGCTGTCGAGCTTGTTCTTGGTATCCTGCATGGATACGCGGATAAGGCGGATCGCATAGACCTCGAATGAAAACAGGATCAGGATTACAACGATAAAGATAACGGAAATGGTAACGATCTGAGCCTGGATACCGCCAACGAGCTTTTCACTTGCGGCTACAGCCCATGCATCCGTGATGCCTTCCATTTCGTCGAGATAATCCCTGACGCTGTTGAAATCTTCGCAGTACTTTGCAAAGTCACCGGTGTGTTTCTCAACATCATAAAGCTTCAGCCAGGCGTTGTAGCTGGTCTTGAATTGCGTTGCAAGTCCTTCAAAAGTATCTCCGCTTTCGGATTTTGTCTCCCTGTAGAGACTTGCCTCGGTACTTGCCGCCTGAACTGCTTTATCAAGGTTGGTTAAGACCTGATCTTTATTTTTTACAAAGTCTGCGAGCTGTCCCGCAAGGATCTCGTCACGGGCTTCTTCCGGGATGGTCGCAAACCCGTTGACCATATCATAATGCATTGTTGCGGCACTCAGAGCCTGATAAAAATCACGGTCGGCGGAAACAAGCGCGTTATTGATATTGTAGAGTTTGTCGTTATAAATATTCTTGGTATTTGTCAATGTCGTTTCGACTGTAACTGCCATGATGATGACGGAAACGATCAAAGCGAGGGTTAGCGGTGTCGAGATCAGCATGATCTTGGCACGCATACTGAGGTTGTTGATAAACTTCTTCATTTACGTTCCTCCTTGAGGTTGAATGTGAAACACTGAAACACCACATCATTAATACTTATTCAGTATATCAGAATTGACGGAAAAATTCAAGTGTTATATCGGAATATACAAAATTGAGCGGTTGATTATTATTTATCAAGGAATTTGTCTATAATATTCGGCGCGATATATCTGCGTAAAAATGCGCCGTTGTTGACTTTTAAAGCCGCTTAGCATATCTGAAAGAGGTGGTTTCGGAAAAAAAAGAGTGCAATTTCGAAAGTGTTTTGCTATAATCTTTAAGACAATGCGAGATTGGAGACTATAAATGAACAGGAAACATAAACTCACGGCGATCGGGATGGCCTGCATATTGCTTGTTATGGCATTTGCGGCAGGCTGCGGCAAAAGGACGACTCCTACGGCTTCACCTTCGCCCACCCCGACCTTTTCCCCTACACCTACTGCAGCCGGCACTCCCACACCTACAGAGCGCCCGCAGCCTGTGACAGATAACCACGAGAAGGCTCAGGATGCCGTTAAGAATATGGTGATAGGCTGGAACCTCGGCAACTATTTTGATGCGACGGGCGTGAAGGCTTTCAACAGGAAACCTTCGGACTATGTTACATCATGGGGGAATCCCGTTGTTGACGAAAAAATATACATAAAGCTTAAGGAAAAGGGCTTTAAGGCCGTAAGGATTCCTATCACATGGAACTACCATTTTGATATCGCCACAACAGATCTCAACGAAGACTGGATGGCAGAGATAAAGAAAAATGTGGACTGGGCTCTTAAGAACGACCTTTACGTGATCATAAACATCCATCACGATACAGGTGCAGACGGCTGGATCCGTGCTTCCGTAAGCAATTTTGAAAAATGTGAGAAACGCTATGCCGCGATCTGGCGCGGTATTGCAGAGTATTTTAAGGATTATCCCGACAAGCTCCTTTTTGAGGGCTTCAACGAGATGCTTGACGAAAAGAGCGACTGGAACAACGCCACGGATGATGCAGGAAAGGCTATAAACCTTTACAACCAGCTCTTTGTGGATACAGTCCGTGCAACAGGCGGCAACAACACCGGAAGAAACCTTATCTGCAACACATATGCCGCTGCTCACGGACAGGGCGTGCTTGACAAATTCAGTGTACCCGAGGATTCCGTGAAGGACCACCTCATCGGACAGGTACATTTTTATTCACCTTACGAATTCGTTTCGGATCAGGGAATTACCTGGACAACACCCATTTACGAGTATACTTCTTATGTTGAAAAGACGGTGGATGATACGATAAAACGCATCGGAACCGCTTTTAAGAAAAAAGGCATACCCTGCATTATCGGTGAATTCGCAACGGAAGACCACAAGAATACCGAAGCGCGTATAAAGTGGTATTCGCGCGTGGTGGCTGACGCAAAGCAGTACGGAATTGTCTGCTTTGTATGGGATAACGGCCATGGCTACAACATGGGACATCTTGACAGGACCGGGAACGCAGATGACTTCCCAGAGATCATAGAAGCCTGCGTGAATGCCGCCAAATAACGAAGAAAAGACACATGCAGGATAAAAAATATTTTGCATGTGTTTTTTTATTGTTTATATTACTATGGTAGGATATAATCAATAAGAGTCCGGGGCCGGATGAAACACGACAAAAACTTAGGCGTACGGCTAAAAATTTCGGAGGGTTTTTGTATGAACGTTGCTGAATATTTAAAACAGATAGATAATGTGATCGAAAAAGGTCCGTATAAAGATAGCTGGAGTTCACTCTCCGGCAGGAAAACGCCGGACTGGTATTACAAGGGCAAATTCGGGATATTTATCCACTGGGGGATTTATTCGGTACCGGCATACGGTAATGAGTGGTATTCCCGCAACATGTACCAGGACGATACCCGCGAATTCAAACATCACATCGAGACCTACGGCCCGCAGAAGGATTTCGGTTACAAGGATTTCATCCCGATGTTTAAGGCCGAAAACTTTGATGCACAAAGGTGGATTAAAACCTTTAAAGATGCGGGGGCAAGGTTTGTCGTTCCGGTCATGGAGCATCATGACGGTTTTGCCATGTACGACACGGAGTTTAACCGCTGGAACGCCGCAAAGATGGGCCCGTGCAGGAATGTCGGCGGGGAGCTTAAGGCGGAATGCGAGAAGCAGGGGCTTAAATTCTGCGCTTCCACGCACAGGGCAGAGCATTATTTCTTTATGAACATGGGAAGGACCTTCGAGAGCGACATCGACCCGAAGTATGAGTGGTTCGATTTCTATGCGCCCGCCCATTATGAGGAGAAGTTCGGAAAGTGCATGACCGCTACCTGCGACAATGTCAACGAGGTCGGACCGACGACCGAATGGTGCGAGGACTGGCTTGTACGCACATGCGAGCTGATAGACAGGTACCGCCCGTCCATCCTGTATTTTGACTGGTGGATACAGAATAAGGCATTTAAGCCCTATCTTAAAAAGCTTGCGGCATATTATTATAACCGGGCAAATGAATGGGGAATGGATGTTACCATAGACTACAAGCACAACGCCTTTGCGCCCGGGACCGCGACTTTTGATGTTGAACGCGGTGCGCTTGGCGATATTTCCGCCGTTCCGTGGCAGACGGATACGGCTATCGGCAGATATTCATGGGGGTATACGACAAATAACTCCTTCAAGTCCTCTTATGAATGCCTGACAACGCTTATAGATGTTGTCTCAAAGAACGGCATGCTACTCCTTAACATCGGGCCAAAGCCCGACGGTACCTTTACCGAAGAGGAAACAAAGGTGCTTTCCGACATAGGGAAATGGCTTCGCGTAAACGGCGAAGGCATCTACGACACGGTTCCCTACAAGTTCTTTAAAGAAGGGGAACATCAGGCGAAGTCCGGAATGTTCGCTGAAGGCGAGATCCCGTATGATGAGAAGGATTTCCGGTTTACCTACAGAGACGGAATTCTTTATGCGTTCCAGATGAAGCCTTCAAAAGAGGTGAAGATCACTTCGCTTCACAATAACGGGTGCGGAACCTTTGTGGAGAAGGTCGAGGCACTTGGCGAAAATCCTGTGGTTTCTTTTGCAAACGGAGACGACGGGCTTTCGATCACGCTTGAAAAGGAACCGGCTGACATTATGCCGGTATGCTTTAAGATAACACTTGCGTAAACCGCCGCCTTCAATGGAAAAGGTTTGCGCCGGAGGACGGATGAATCCCGGTTACAGAAGACACAAGTTCATATATACTGTCATTAAGCCGCTTGTTACGCTGTTCCTGAAGCTGCGTTTCGGCTTCAGGCGCGGAAAGATGAGGCAGGAAAAAGGCCCGTTTATCCTGGTCTGCAATCATGTCACGAATTTTGACATGCTGTTTCTTGCCTGCACTTTCAGGGAATATCTTTATTTTGTGGCAAGCGAACACACCTTCAGGGCCGGTTTTGCGTCGAAGCTGCTCCGGTGGGTGTTTGACCCGATAGGGCGCACAAAGGCTTCTGTCGCCGGAAGCACGGTGATGGAGATGAAAAAACGCCTTAAGGCCGGGCACAGCATCTGCATCTTTGCGGAAGGTGTAAGGACAGCATCGGGGCTGACACAGCCGGTGATGCCTGCCACTGCAAGAGTGCTGCAGATGTTTGGGGTACCGATAATAACATATAAGCTGCACGGCGGGTATTTCTCGCATCCACGCTGGGGTTACACGATCCGGCGCGGATATATGGAAGGCGAGCTTGTAAACATCTACACACCCGAAATGCAGAAGAGCATGAAGACAGACGAGCTCAATGATGCCATTAACCGCGATCTTTACGAGGATGCGTATGAATGGAACAAAGACCGCCATATAGCATACAAGGGAAAACGGCTTGCGGAAGGCATCGAATTTGAGCTTGTGGCCTGCCCCAAATGCGGAAAGCTTAACTGCATCAGGTCAAAAAAAGACAGGTTCCGGTGCGACTGCGGGCTGAATGGCCGGTATGACCTTTACGGCGGGATTTCCGGAGAAGGCTTTGATTTTACGACAATAAAGGATTGGGATGTGTGGGAGCGCGGGTATATCGCAGCACTTCCGGACTATGATGATGATCATGTGCTTGCGAGCGATCCCGACCAGACTTTACGCGAAGTGAAGTCCGACCATACGACGGTGCCCGTTGCGGCCGGGACGCTTTCGATAACGCCGAAGGAGCTTCGGATAGGAGAGTTTACGGTTGCTCTTTCGGATATTTCGATGTATGATATCATTCTTCAGGGGTATCTGCTGTTTTCGACAAAGGACGGCAGACACTTTGAGATACATGACAGAAAGCACAAGTTTGCAGGTTTTCTGTACCAGATGCTGATAAAACGTTATAAACCAACGGAGGAAAAAACAAATGTCAAGCGGCAACAGCTTCAGTGACAGCAATGTGTGGTCGGCGGTACTTCTTGCTGCCGTCATCCTCG
Organism: Lachnospiraceae bacterium; assembly: GCA_016280395.1. Taxonomy (GTDB): domain Bacteria; phylum Bacillota; class Clostridia; order Lachnospirales; family Lachnospiraceae; genus SZUA-448. The sequence goes on from JAEEGQ010000033.1 coordinate 7,477, forward strand.
GAAGCCTGATCATCGCAAACATCATCAAAAGGAACGTGAAATTCCTTAAGGCATCGCTTGTTCCCGTTTCGGTCCTCGGAGGTATCATCCTCCTTGCCGTATCAATGACCGTCAAGGCCCTGACGGGAGAGTACCTGTTCAATCTTGAGATGTTCAGTGCCGGGAGCAGCAGGACAGGCATCGAGACACTTGAAATAGTGACGTATCACTGCCTCGCGATAGGCTTCATCGCAATGACGCTGAGAAAGTCAGGCAGCAGCGGAAAAGCGCGTACAAGGGATGTTATAAACACGGGTGTTACCACTGTTTCGACCTATCTTGTTCAGGCTGCAGCAGGGCTTACGGTCACTGTGATCGCAGCGCGGTTCGTGCCAAAGCTCATCAAGGCTTCAGGACTTCTGCTGGCTTTCGGTTACGGACAGGGCACGGGACAGGCACTTAACTACGGTTCGATATATGAAGGCTACGGTTTTGAAGGCGGAAAGAGTTTCGGACTCGCAGTTGCGGCAATGGGATTTCTTAGCGCGAGCATTGTCGGCATCTTTTACCTGAACCATAAGCGAAGGAAAGGCGAGCTTACGGTACGCAAGGAGATCAACGAGCTCAATCGTGAGAAGGTCGAGGATGACGGCGAGATCCCTATGATCGAGTCCATCGACAAGATCACAATGGAGATCGCGCTTGTTGCCATCTGCTATGCAGGCGCCTACGGTCTGATGTTCCTGCTTGGAAATGTGGCGGGAGATATGAAATCAACCATTTACGGCTTTAACTTCCTGTTTGGCGCGTTGATGGGCGTTATCCTTAAGCTGTTCATCAACTTCCTTCGCAAGCACAAGATCATGAAGAGGGACTACATCAACAATTTCCTGTTGAACAGGATATCGGGCCTGGCCTTCGACATCATGATAGTTGCCGGGATAGGTGCTATCCAGATAGATCTTATCACGGATTACTGGTTTGTCCTTGCGATCATTTGTGTACTTGGCGCCGTGCTTACTTTCATTTATATAAAGTTTGTATGCGACAGGCTGTTCAAGGGGTACGCAAACGAACAGTTCCTTGCGATGTTCGGCATGCTTACCGGAACCGCGAGCACAGGTATTATCCTGCTCCGCGAGGTGGATCCGGAATTTGAGACACCGGCCTCGGAAAATCTTGTTTACCAGAACTTTCCCGCCATTGTTTTCGGTTTTCCTATAATGCTCCTCGCATCCTATGCACCCCGGTCGGATACCGCGGCTTACATATGCCTTGGTGCGGTTGTCGCGGCATTTGCGGTACTGAACATTTTCCTGTTCAGGAGCAGGCTGTTTAAGAAAAAGAAATAAGTAAAGAACATTTTCAAACGGGATCTCTTTCGGTAGGAAGGAGACCCCGCTTTTTTACAAAAGTCACTTAATCGTTTCAGATAAAACAGGCATTTTTTAGCTTAAAACAGCCGTTTTTAAGTGGATTTCCAAAAATAGATAGTAAAAATGTACAAAAAAAATAAAAAAAACAGTTGAAAAAGAGTACAAAGTGTAGTATATTAAGTTTACGAAAACGATTTCGCTGTTTCCGGCGGGTATCAGGGAGGATTAAAAAAATGGCTAAACGTGCCAAAGATGTGGTCTTTTCGGATGGGAAAGTCACAATACGCGCCAAAAAAGAAGGGGTGCTTGAAAATATCAAAAAACATCCGGCGTATGTAGTTTTCGCGCTTCCGGCTTTCTTAATCCTTTTCTTTATAATGTATGTGCCGATGGGCGGCATAATAATGGCATTCCAGGATTTCAAACCTATGAAAGGCTTCTTCAAGAGCGATTTTGTAGGATTTGATAATTTCAAGTTCCTGTTTGCGAGCAAGTCGGTATTCTTCAGAATGACGAAGAACACACTTATATATTATGTGATATTCACAGGCCTCGGAACTTTCCTGAATGTTGTTCTGGCCATCGCACTCGACCAGTTCGTGTTCAAAAAGACGGCGAGAGTAATGCAGACAATGATGATCATCCCGATCTTCATTTCATATGCTGCGGTACAGTTCATCGTTTACGCGTTCATCGCTTCCGATAACGGTCTTATCAACAGGGTCCTCGGAACCAACATAGCTTTTTACTCCGATGCTAATTACTGGCCGGCGATACTGACGGTCGTAAAGATATGGAACTCTGTCGGATACGGGTCGGTCTTGTATATGTCGGTACTTGCGGGTGTTGACACCGCACTTTACGAAGCAGCCCAGATCGACGGCGCGAACAAATGGCAGCAGATATGGCATATCACTTTGCCTTCACTTGTTCCAATGATCACGGTAATGCTCCTTCTTTCAGTCGGAAGCGTTATGAGATCGGATACGGGCCTTTTCTTTCAGGTTACAAGAGACAGCGGCGCTTTGTATGAGCGGACTCAGGTTATCGATTCTTACGTACTTAATGCCATCCTGAAAAGCCCTGAATACGGTTTCACGGCCGCGGCAAGTTTGTTCCAGTCGACTGTAGGTCTGCTGATGATGCTGTTGGCGAACGGCGCCGTGCGAAAATTCTCACCGGAAAATTCGCTGTTCTAAGGGGGTAAGGGAAAATGGCCAAAACGAAAAAAAGTGCTGCCGTTGAACCCGGCAAAAAGACTTTCGGACAATATGTATTAGGATTTTTCCTGCTGCTGTACACACTGTTTTGTGCGCTTCCGGTATTACTTGTATTTATCGTAGCGTTCACCAAAGAAGAATCTGTTACCAAAAACGGATTCAGCTTCTTCCCTGAAGAGTGGTCGATGGACGGCATGAATTCCGTTCTCAAGTACGGAACACAGCTTGCGACGTCTTACGGCATAACGATCCTTGTCGTTGTTGTGGGAACCGTACTCGGACTCCTTGTTATGAGCATGTACGCATATGCTATAAGCCGTCCGAATTTCAGGCTCAGGAAATTCCTTTCGATCTACCTTCTGATCCCGATGCTCTTTAACGGCGGTCAGCTTGCGGGTTATATAGTGTTTACCGGTTACTACCACCTGAAGAACTCGCTGCTTCTCCTGATCCTGCCCCTTGCCGTTACAACGATGAACGTTATCATCCTGAGAACATACATTGTAAACAGCATTCCGGCAGAGCTTATGGAAGCAGCCAAGATAGACGGCGCCAACGAGTACCTCACATTCTTCGGGATATGCCTTCCGCTTATGAAACCGTCGCTTGCGGCAGTAGGTTTCATGATGGCAACGGCATACTGGAACGACTGGCAGAATGCGGTCCTCTACATAGACAAGAACTCGAGGAAACCGTTACAGCTTTTGCTTTATAACATTCAGAAAAACATCGACTTCCTGCTCAACAACAATAACGTGCCTCAGGCGGTACGAGATGCGATGGGCGGCTCGATCCCGAAGTACTCGGCAACGATGGCAACGGTTATCGTGGTAATCGGGCCTATCATGGTTGCATATCCTTTCTTCCAGAAGTACTTCGTAAAAGGCCTTACGGTCGGCTCCGTAAAAGGCTGACAATGCGGGTTTGTACCTGCGGTGATACAGATATTTGAAGGCAGAGCCTTTGAGTATAAAACAAAATTTTTTAGGAGGATTTTATGAAAAAAAGAGTTTTAGCATTACTGCTCGTTGTGGCTATGGTAGCCGGAATTTTCAGCGGATGCGGTAAAAAGGGTCCCGTAAAGATCAACATCTTAAGAGACCAGTTCAACCTTGCTGGCGGCGTTGATGAAGCACAGCTCAAGAAGGTACAGGACGCTATCAATGAGTACATCAAGGATAAGATTGGTGTAGAAGTTTCCATCAAGGAAGTTAGCTCCGGTGAATATGCCGAGAAGGCCGGCAATGCAGTAGTAAACAAGGAAGTTAACCTTCTTTGGACAGCTGCTTGGCAGGAAGGCAAGATCCAGACAGGCGCACTCGTTCAGAACGACCTCGTATATGATATTTCCGATCTTCTTAAGGATACCGCTCTTTACAGGTCAATGGACTTAAGCCAGTGGGAAGCTACCAAGTACAACGGCAAGAACTACTTTGTTCCCGTTTACAAGGACAACGTAGAAGGCTATGACCTTATGTACCGTAAGGAACTTGTTGACAAGTACAACTTTGATGTAACAAAGGTTACAAAGCTTGCAGATCTTGAAACATTCCTTGCTGCATGCAAGAACGACGGTCTCAAGTACCCCATGCTTCTTCAGAAGGGAGCTATGTTCTGGAGATTCTATATTGACAGCTTTGATTTCTTCACAGGTGAAGCTGAATCCAACTTCGTAGCAGTTGACCGTGCTACAAACAAAGTTGTTTTAACACTTGACACTCCTCAGTACAAAGAGTACTGCGACCTCATTGCAAAGTGGAGAACAGCAGGCTATGTACATGAAGACGAGTACACAAAGGTTGTTACCGATACTACTACTCAGGAAAAGACATGGGGCGTATCATGGTGGACAGATACTCCCAACAATGCAGAAGCAAACTCCAGATATAATCAGGAAGTTGTTATCAATCCTATTACCAACAGATGGGCACACTCCACATCCGCTCTTGGTTCATGCTACTGCGTAACCGCTAACTGCAGCAAAGAGCAGGCTAAGGCTTGCATCGATTTCCTTGGTCTCCTTTACACCGATAAGACTCTTGCAGATCTCTTCACATACGGTATCAAGGGTGAAGATTATGATCTTAACGCTGACGGCCAGGTAGAGAAGAAGGGCGAGAAGTACAACCACTCCATGTGGGAGTCAGTTTCCGCTACTATCATCACTCCTGAAAAAGGTTCACCCGCTAACTTCGCAGATGCTTACAGACAGTTCAACGGCAGTGCTAAGACATCTTCAGCTGCAGGTTTCAGATTCAATTCTTCACCTGTTGCCGCTGAGTACGCAGCATGCAAGGCTCTCTTTGCAGAGTACGGCTTCATTCTTGAGACCGGTGGTGTTGCAGAAGCAGAAGTTGCCACAAAGATCGCTGATTACAAGAAGGCACTTGAAGGCGCAGGCCTTAACAAGGTTATCGAAGAGTTCAGCAAGCAGTATGAAGCTTGGAAGAAATAATCGATAAAGATCTTTATCAGAGTTAAAAATACCGGGGCTTAGGCTCCGGTATTTTTCTGTTGCTTTATCCCATGTGAAAATGTAGAATGAAAAGCAGAAAATGATGAGGACAGGAGGGCACCATGCAGAACTTTAAGCTTTACACGCCTACAGAGATGATCTTTGGCAGGGATGTTGAAAACGAAACAGGAAACACTGCGTCAAAGTACGGGAAAAAGGCGCTTATCGTGTTTGGAAAGGGGAGCGTTGTAAAAAGCGGCCTTCTTTCACGCGTTGAAAGGTCGCTTGAGGCTTCCGGCGTGGAATACAGGGAGTTTGGCGGCGCAAAGCCAAATCCTACTCTTGCACACGCAGAGGAGGGTGTAAAAGAGGCCATTGCGTTCGGCGCGGACATGATCATCGGAGTCGGAGGCGGAAGTGCCATTGATACGGCAAAAGCCATTGCACACGGCACAGCGAACCCTGAGGTGCCGCTCTGGGACCTTTGGACGAAGAAGGTTCCGCTGAAACGATCCATGCCGGTGGGCGCTGTCCTGACTATTCCCGCAGCCGGAAGCGAAATGAGCGACTCCGCGGTGCTTACAAACGAAACTCTTGGCAAGAAAGCCGGCATAAATACGGACTTTAACAGATGCAGGTTTGCAATCTGCAACCCCGCTCTCGGCGCAACGCTTCCAAAAGAACAGCTTGCGGCGGGCGTTACGGATATCATGATGCATACCATGGAGCGCTATTTTATCCCGGATTCAAAGTGCGACCTTACGGATGAGATCGCGGAGGGATTGCTTAGGACCGTGATAGCAAACGGACAAAAGGTGGTCGCCGACCCTTCGGATTATGATGCGATGTGTGAGATTTTCTGGGCTTCGAGCCTTTCACACAACAATCTTACGGAATGCGGGAGAGGCAAGGATTTTTCCGTGCATAAGCTCGGTCATGCCCTTTCCGCAAAATATGACCTTACTCACGGAGTTTCTCTTTCCGTTGTATGGGGAGCATGGGCTTTGGCCCTTTATAAAGATGCGCTTCCGCGCTTTGCAAGGTTTGCAAGGAAAGTGTGGGGAGTATGCGAAGAGCGGGATGAAAAAGCCGCAGAGGAAGGGATTGCCGAGACCGTCGGTTTTTTCAAGAGTATCGGCATGCCGGTAAGCATCGGCGAGCTTTCGCTTTCCCCTGCGCCTGCGGATACAGTGCTTAAGGAGCTTGCGCTTGACGCAACGATGCAGGATACGGTAAAGCTTTCAAGGATAAGACCGCTCGATGCCGCAGCGGTTACGGAAATATACAAGGCTGCGCTGTAAAGCGGAACGTGGGTGAAGACAGGATATGATCAGATTTCTTGCAGAAAACATCGGGACAGTAATAGTGGCTGCGCTGCTTTTGACCGTTGTGTTTTTTGCGGTCAGAAGCATCATTGTTTCGCGCAAAAAAGGCAAATGCAGCTGCGGATGCGATTGCGGAAGCTGTGCCATGAGCGGCTCCTGTCACGAAATACAGCAAAAGGACGATCAAGGAAAACAGCGGCCGGATCAAGCCTGAACGAAAAAAAGCCCTGTGAAGAGCAGATAACGCTCTCACAGGGCATATTTTTTGTTCGGACCGGGCTAAGCTGACTGCCCGATCTTCAGGTCTATTAATAGACTATTCCATGATACTTATCACACCCGAGAGGATGTAGCGGAACAGCGGGTAGGATGTGGTCTCGTTTTCTACATAGCCTTCGGTCAGGTCTATGGTGTCCGCGGTATTTTTAGGGTTTACACCCGTATAGCTGCCTTTGAACACGAAGTCATTGTTCTTGCGTTTGAACTGTGCTATTGCTTCCTTTATTGCTTCCTGTGTACCGGGGGCTGCAACCTGCATGTTCAGGTCTTCCATTGCCACCCAGCCTTCCTCGAAACCTGCCGAAACATCGTTTCCGTGAACATGTCCGCCCACTGTTTTTTCAATGCGCTTTTCGGACAAAGTGGCTTCTACCGCAGCCAATATGTAAGGTTCCCAGTTGATCCTTGAAGTTACGATGGAGGTTGTGGGAGCAACCTCGGACATGCTCTGGTTATATCCCACGAAATAAACGGGCTTCGACTTCGGGGATTCCTCACATGCTACCGCCGGGCCGATCGTGTCGGTGTGCTGGGAGATTATCACGCAGCCGTCGTCAATAAGGCGCTGCGCGGCTGATTTTTCCTGTGCATAGCTGCTCCAGGTCTTGGTGTAGCAGACTCTCATCACAGCTGTCGGCACGACGGAGCGGATTCCGAGGATAAAGGCTGTGTAGCCCGAGATCACTTCGGATGTGGAAAAAGCGGCAACAAAGCCTACTTTGGCCTGATCTTCCGTGATGACGCCTTCGCTTATAAGCTGTTTTATCTTCATGCCGGCAGCTATACCGCTGACATAGCGGCCCTGATAAGCCTCTCCCTTAAAGGTGTGGTAATTGTCGGGGACAGTGGCGCCGGTCATGTCCATGTACGAGGTCTGGCAAAATTCTATGTCCGGGTATTTCATGGCAAGCTTTACAACAAGGCTGCTGTACCCGTTGAGGAAGATGATGTCGCAGCCCTTCTCGGCCAGCTCACTTACGGGTTCGGCCATTTCCTCGTCAAGGACGTTGCTGCATGTCAGTATATCCACTCGCTTGCCGTATTTCTTTTCGATGGCATCCTTTGCGAGCGAAAAATTGTAGGTATATGGCGTGCTTTCGTCATTATCGTAAATGAAACCGACCGTGATATGATCCTTTCCCCCGGTAAGGTCAAGAAGATGGAAGACCGTGATCAGGGCGCCAAGGATCGCCAGACATGTAAGGACAGTTGTTATATATACGCGTTTCATACCGTACCTCCTTTGTTGTCTGCTGACGGAGCGGGTTTTTCCGCTTTTTCTACGGCATCTTCACAGGGCTTTGCACCTTCGCTTTCTGAAGCTTCGGGCTTTGCAGCTTCGCCTTTTGAAGCTTCGGGCTTGGGATCACCGTCTTTTGCATCCTGCATCTGTGCTGCCTGGATCTTCTTGTCTTCCTCCACGCGGCGGCTGAGTTCCTCTTCCTGTTCGGCCTGGGCGATCTCCGCACGCTTCTGAGCATAGAGTTCATCAAGATTGATGATACCTTTGTCTATAAGGCGGAAGAAGGCGTCAAGGGCATCGGGATCGAACTGCGTGCCGCGCCCGCGCTTCATTTCGTTTATAACATAGTCCGTATCCATGTGATTACGGTAAACACGGTTTGAGGTCATTGCATCGAACGCGTCCGCTACGCTGATGATCCTGCCGATAAGCGGGATCTCCTCGCCTTTTAAGCCGTCAGGGTAGCCTCGCCCGTCGTAACGCTCATGATGGTACCTGGTACCTTCCTCAACATGCTCAACCAGTGTGAAATCCTTAAGGATCTCGGCGCCTCTTGTAACATGTGATTTCATCTGGACATATTCTTCATCCGAAAGACGTCCGACCTTGTTCAGAACACTGTCGGGAACGCCGATCTTGCCGATATCATGCAGCTGCGCGGCTTTCTTTAAGTTGGCGATCTCTTTGTTGCGGTTCCACCATTTGAAACAGCGCATCTCTTCCGCGATAAGTGCCGAATATTCCGCAACACGCACGGAATGCTGGTGGGTGCGGACGTCCTTGGCATCGACTGCCTTTGCGATGGCCATTACGGTCTGATTGGCCATATTCAACTTGATCTGCTGACGGTTGATCTGTCTTTGGACTATAAACCATGTAAACCATATGATGATCATGGAGAGGATCATAAACAGGTAGAACGAAAAGCCCGGCTGCTCGTAAAACTCACCTACTTTGATAAGCGAGAATTTGCGTTCCTCAAGCACCCTCTCACCCGAGCTGTCGAAGATCGCAAGGCGGAAGGTGTAGGTTCCTGCGGGAAGATTTACGTATATGATGTTGTTCAGATTGCTCTGCGGAAGTATCGTCCACTGGGAGTCGAAATCTTCAAGACGATATCCGACATTGGGCTCCTGAATGGTGTAATTCAGTATCTCGGGGCTAAGCTCCACACGGCTAACTCCCTGCCCTATAGTGATGGCGCCGGCTCTTGCGGGCGGCTGGAGAACACCGTCAAGACGGACAGATGCGATCTGCATGCGGTAGGAACGGACATCGCTGTTATATTTATCAACATCGATGATGTAAGCACCCGTATCACAGGGGATAAACAGTTCGCCGTTTCCATTGTAATAGTTCCAGGAGTTTGCCGTAAGCGAGGTACCAAGGCCCCTGCGAGCATCAAGGAGTTCCCAGGCTATCTCTCCTCCGGTGGAAACAAGCTCGTCGCGTTCCACAACGTAGATGCCGGCGCTTGACATAACAAAGAGCGTGTCCGCATCCTTTACCCAGATATCGTAGTTGTTGAAATACGGGAATTTGTCGAGAACACGGATGGCACCTGAAGGTTCAAGATAACAGAGGCTGTTGCTCGTGACGATGAAGACACCCTCGGATTTCGGATCCTTCACCATTCTTAAGATAACACCGCTGCTAAGGCCGTCTTCGCGGGTAAGCATCTTTTCGACTTTGCCGTTTTTAATGATCGCTATACCGTCGCCGTCGGTTCCTGCAAGGATCGTTCCGTCGCTCTGTTCGATCAGGGTCAGTATCATAGAGTTGATGAGACCGTCCTCGTAACGTATAGTTTTTGTTATTGTATGATTGCTGATAAAACTTATTCCGGTGTCTCCGGCCGCAAGGATAGAGCCGTCTTTTAAGCCTGTGACAACCCTCGCCCGGCTTCCGAAGCTTCCGTTGTCTGAATTGTATGACCAGCTCCGGCCCGAAGGAGAGTATTCCATCAGGCCGCTTCCGTAGGTGCAGACCCAGAGGTGATCTGTTTCATCAACATACATGCACCTTATACGCTTGCCCTTAAGCTCTTTTGTAAGGTCGTTCTCTATCTGCTCCCTGCAGGCTTTGTCAACCACGTCGAGCCCTTTGTCGGTGCCTATGTAATAGCAGTCCTGCCATGAAACGATGGCATTAACAACAAGCCTTTCCATGCCGATGGAACCGTAAACGTCCTTGAACGGCGACTTTGCGAGCCTTAACAGCCCGAGCCTTGAAGATGTGAACCAGAGGTTGCCCTGGTAGTCGTAGAGCATATTGTCGATGGAGTTGTTGAATTCATTGGTGTTCAGCCAGTGATAGCCGGCCTTGTCTATATACGCGATACCGCTGTCGGTGGAAACAAAGAGTGTTCCGTCGCTTAAATAATTAAGGTTATTGATACTTGAAACACCCTCACATTCAATGACGCCAAGGTATGTAAAGGTCCTTGCGGAAACTTCGTATTTGTAGATGTGATTTGTTGATGAGCCGACCATGAGTGTTCCGTCCGGGGCGAAGGCGCAGCAGTTGAACAGCTCATCCTCACCGGGGAGCGTGATCGAAGTCTGAACTTTTCCGCCGTTTAAGAGAACAAGGCGTCCGCCTGAGGCAATGGTAGCGACATTTCCTTTTTCATCAGCGGTAATGCTGTCTGCGTAGTACACATCATCAAGCGTATTTGTGGCCTTTAAGCCGTTATTCATTACAACCACCTGCATGCTGCCTGTGGTGCCGATGTAGTAGTAGCCGTCGGAAGCACGGATGATACAACGGACGGAGTTTGAAGGCAGGCCGCTTTCCTGGTCGAGCACATTTACGACCTGCTCGCGGATCACGATGGAAAGGCCGTTATCGTTGGTGCCTATCCACATACGGCCTTCTTCATCAACATAAAGACAGTTAACGTTCTTAACGGATTTGTAGGTATCGACCCAGCGGAATTCGCGGCCGTTGTAACGATAGAGCCCCGCGTAGGTACCTATCCAGAGAACACCGTCGTTTGTCTGGGCTATGTCGTTGGCTTCGCCGCAGGGGAGACCGTTGTTGCTGCTGTAAACGCTCTGTACATAATCGTTATAATCGGGAGATTCGGGATCAGACGCTGTATCGGCCTTCGCAGGTGTAAGAAACGGAAACGCAAGGCCTGCTGCAAGGAAAAGTACCGCAACCGTGGCTGCATTCTTCTTTTGCTCGGCTTTTTCAATGTTCCGGTTGGCGCCAAGCCGTTTGAGAAGGATCACAAGGTAAACGGCCGCAACTGTAAGAAGCTTGTCAGCAAATTCAAGCGCCAGCTGTCCCAGAAAACTGCAGAGAAGCGGAGGAAAATCCTTGCCGCGAAGAAATGTTACGATGCTGTTCCCCCACTTGTTGCCGGTTAAACCTTTGTCGAGAAGAAGGTTTACGGGCAGGGATACAAGCAATGCCGTGACCATGGCAAGAGTGGCAGTCTTCATGAAACCGTAGAACTGGTCGAACCACTTTCTGCGGGCCGCAATGCCGAGGATCACACCGAGGGCAATGCTGGTGACGGAATATGCCGCAGACAGGTTGTTGATCACGCAGTATGCAAGGTTACCCGTCACACCCACGACAGCTCCGCATATCGGACCGGCATAAAAGGCGCAGAGCGCGGTGCCGAAAGAATCAAGCCAAAGAGGCAGCTCCAGCCAGACAGAAAAAAGCTTCCCGCCCACATTAAGACAAACACAACTTGCGACAAACAGAACGATTTGCCAGATCTTCCATTTCTTCATCTGTTTCCATCTCCTAAGGTGATCTTGAAAACCATAAAAAAACAAAAAACTATATTGCCGTAATCGATTTAATCAAACTTTATTATATCACAGAACAATATCACATAACACAATTATTTTGTATTATTCTTTGTTTTTTACGATAAATATGCAGTTGAGCGGGATAAGCGGATATGGTAGAATCGTAGCAGGGTATTGAGACGGTCCGGGCAGCGGTGTATTGAATCCTACATAAGACCGGACCCTAAAAAAGGAGGTAAACATGAATATCGGCATCCTTGGAGCGGGCTCTATAGCGGGCTCGGTATCACGCACCCTTGAACAGATGAAGGAAGTCACGTGCTATGCGGTAGCTTCACGCGATATCTCAAAGGCATCACGGTTTGCAGCGGAGCACGGTTTTAAGAAGGCTTACGGAAGCTATGAGGAAATGCTTAAAGACAGCGAGGTTGAGCTTGTTTACATCGCGACGCCGCACTCGCATCATTTTGAACATATGAAGATGTGCATAGAGCATGGGAAGCCGGCGCTGTGTGAGAAGGCCTTCTGCGAAAACGCGGAACAGGGCAGGGAGATCATGCGGCTTGCAAAAGAGAAGAAAGTGTATGTGTCAGAAGCCATCTGGCCAAGATACATGCCCTCAAGAGCGCTGATAAACGAAGCTCTTGCAAGCGGGATCATAGGCGAAGTCCACACCCTTACCGCAAATCTTTCATACCCGATATCGCATGTTGAGAGGATCCTCAGGCCGGAGCTTGCTGGCGGAGCCCTGCTTGACATAGGTGTTTACGGGATCGATTTCATGCTGATGCATTTTGGCGACGCCATCGAAAGAGTCGAGTCGTCCGCAAGGTTTACGGATACAGGCGTTGACAGTGATGAATCCATAACGGTATTTTATAAAGACGGCCGTATGGCGGTGCTTACGCACAGCATCTATCCTAGGTCTGACAGGAAGGGCATATTCCACGGCGAAAAAGGTTATATGGTGGTCGAAAATATCAACAATCCTTCAGGGATCGATATTTTTGATACCAATGACAGGCCGGTACAGCATATTGACATTCCAAAGCAGATAAGCGGGTATGAATACGAATTCCTCGAGAGCATCGAGTGCATTGAAAAAGGGCATACGGAGAGCAGGTCTATGCCGCTTTGCGAATCCGTGAAAATGCTTGAGCTGATGGACCGGGTGCGCAGGTGCTGGAAAAAAGTTTGAAAAAAGTGTGAAAAAAAATAAAAAAAGTGCTTGACAGGTTAGCATACTCTAACTATAATATGCTTTGGTTAGAGGAAGCTAACCTTTGCAATATGAGCGCAGCACTGCGATATGTGCGTGTTTATGGCTTAGGCTTTTATTTTTTTGATCGAGCAGTTAGCTTAAACTAATCAAATAAACGGCGGGAGGAGAGATATGATGCCTTTGATATATGCAGAAGCCGGAACACCTCAGATCATAAGGAAGATAGGCGGAAATCCCGAGATGAAAAAACACCTGGAGGATCTGGGTTTTAACGTCGGCGCCGAAGTCAGCGTTATCAATTCGCTCGGAGAAAACCTTATAGTAAAGGTCAAGGAAAGCCGGGTGGCAGTCAGCGACGAGCTGGCAAAAAAGATCATGGTATAAAAACAGAGGCTAAAGGCTTTTGTTTTTGGCGCACCGGACAAACGGTGCGCGGAAAGGGGAAAGATGAAAACGTTAAGAAACACGAAGATCGGAGAGACCGTAAAGGTAGTGAAGATCCACGGTGAAGGCGCTGTAAAGCGCAGGATCATGGATATGGGGATCACGAAGCATACGGACATATATGTCCGCAAAGTGGCGCCTCTCGGCGATCCCATCGAAGTAACGGTCAGAAACTACGAGCTTTCACTGCGCAAAGCAGATGCCGAAATGATCGAAGTTGAATGACCTGTTTTTTTGGAACGGCGGTTAGCAACTACTAACCATACTTTACGGAATCAATCGAAAGAAGAGAAGAGGAAAATACAAAATGAGTATTCGAATAGCACTCGCAGGTAACCCGAACAGCGGTAAAACAACACTGTTCAACTCACTCACCGGCTCAAACCAGTTCGTAGGAAACTGGCCAGGTGTAACAGTCGAGAAAAAAGAAGGAAAACTTAAGAAACATGATGATGTGATAATTACCGACCTTCCCGGTATATATTCGCTTTCCCCGTACACCCTCGAGGAAGTTGTGGCAAGAAATTATCTCATCGGAGAACGCCCTGACGCCATCCTCAATATCATAGACGGAACAAACCTTGAAAGAAACCTTTACCTTACAACACAGCTCACAGAGCTTGGCATACCGGTAGTTGTGGCCGTCAACATGATAGATATCGTGAAGAAAAACGGCGACCAGATAAAGCTCGAGGAGCTTTCAAGGCAGCTTGGCTGCAAGGTTGTTGCTCTTTCCGCTCTTAAGGGCGACGGCGTGATGGAGGCTGCGGAAGAAGCCATTAAGGCTGCTAAGCACACAAAGACCGTACCGCTCCATACCTTCTCCGGACCTGTTGAGCATGCGATAGCGCATATAGAGGAAGCTGTGGTGCACAGCCTTCCCGAGGAGCAGCAGAGATGGTACGCCATCAAGATCTTTGAACGCGACGACAAAGTGCTCGAGCAGATGAAGATACCGGCTGAAACCTTAGAGCATATCGAAAACGACATAAAGGCTGCCGAGAAAGAGCTTGATGATGATGCGGAAAGCATTATCACCAACGAGAGATATGTTTATATCGCGGAAGTGATCAAAGCCTGCTACAAGAAAAAGAGCGCCGGAAAGCTCACAACTTCCGACAAAATAGATAAGATAGTTACAAACAGATGGCTTGGTCTTCCCATTTTTGCGCTGATAATGTTTGTTGTTTACTGGATCGCGATGGTGGGTGTCGGAGCTCCCGCTACCGACTGGGCAAACGACGGACTTTTCGGAGACGGCTGGCATCTGTTCGGGATAGGCAGCAAAAAGGCCGAGGATGCCGCAGGAGAGTACAGCGACGCAATGAACGCGGCTCTGGCCTACATTGATATCGACACGGAAGACGAAGAGTTTGACGCGGACGCGACACTTGAGGAAATGAGAAAAGTGACCGGCCCCGCAACTTCGACCGTGGATGTTGAAGACGAAGAGACACTGGCAATAGATACGATGACCGTATATTTTGACAGTGTTCCCGAAAAAGCAGGCGATGACGTTATCGGAATGTCCTTCAAGGACGCCATTGCATATTTTGAGGAGAAGGGCTTTGAAGAACCCGATCCCGCCGCATTTGGTGTATGGGTACCCGGCGTACCGGTCCTTGTCGAGAATCTTCTTGATGCATGCCACGCTGCAGACTGGCTTAAGAGCCTTATCCTTGACGGTATTGTTGCCGGCGTTGGTGCGGTCCTTGGTTTCGTACCCCAGATGCTCGTACTGTTCCTGATGCTCGCATTCCTTGAGGCGTGCGGTTACATGGCACGTATCGCGTTCGTGCTCGACAGACTGTTCAGACGTTTCGGTCTTTCCGGAAAATCGTTTATCCCTATGCTCATCGGCTCGGGCTGCGGTATCCCCGGTATAATGGCTTCACGTACAATCGAAAACGAGCGTGACCGCAGGATGACCATTATCACAACGACGTTTATACCCTGTGGAGCAAAGCTCCCGTTCATCGGTATGGTCGCAGGCGCTATATTCGGCGGAAGCGCATGGCTTGCGACAGGTTCGTACTTCATCGGTATGGCAGCGATCATCATTTCCGGTGTAATGCTTAAGAAAACAAGGCTTTTCGCAGGCGATCCTGCTCCTTTCGTAATGGAGCTTCCCGCCTACCATATGCCGACACTCGGTAACGTGCTCCGCTCAATGTGGGAGCGCGGCTGGTCCTTCATCAAAAAGGCAGGAACGATCATTCTGCTCTCAACAATAGTTATCTGGTTCCTTTCCAACTTCGGATGGGTTGACGGTAGCTTCGGAATGATTGACGCGGAGGATGTTTCGTCGTCTATACTTGCAAAGGTCGGAAGCGCGATCGCATGGATATTCATCCCGCTCGGTTGGGGTAACTGGCAGGCAGCCGTTGCTTCCATCACCGGTCTTGTTGCAAAGGAAAACATCGTCGGCACCATGGGCGTTCTCTACGGCGGTGGAGAATTAAGCACCTATGCGGCAATAGCAGCTGTATTTACAAAGGTTACAGGTCTTTCGTTCCTGGTATTCAACCTTCTTTGCGCACCCTGCTTTGCAGCCATCGGCGCCATCAAGCGTGAGATGAACAATGCAAAGTGGACGTGGTTCGCAATCGGCTATCAGTGCGGATTCGCTTATATCATCGCGCTTATGATCAACCAGTTCGGAGGCGCATTCACAGGAAACCTTAACGTTGTCGGACTTATCTTTGCAGTGGCAGCGCTTGCAGGTATCGTATATATGCTCTTCTTTAAGAAATATAAAGAAGCAACCAAACTTACGCAAACAGTCAAACTTTGATGGATTTTGTATGCCGGTTAAAGGGGAGACGCCGTGGAAACGGCGTTTCCCCGGAAACCAAAACAGTACGAAAGGAGCTGTCATATGATCGGTTTTTTGGCGGAAAATGCAGGAACGATAGTAATATCAGCAATCCTGGTAGTTATCGTGGCCGCAGTGATCGTAAGCCTGTTCAGAGGAAAAAAGAAGGGAAAGTGCTCATGCGGATGCAACTGCGCAAGCTGCGGCATGAATTGCTCGTGCCACAGGAAATGAGCTGTTTTTTTTGCCATGCAGTTAGACGAGGCTAACTCGGTTTTTGAAGAAAGTACGCATTTGCCGGTTTTGGGGAGTAAAAACACTATGGAGAAAAGTATATCAACAGAAAATTATCTGAAAAACATACTGAACCTTCACAGAAGGAACGGGCATGTAAGGGCCGTGGACATAGCCACGGAGGTCGGCGTATCGAAACCGAGCGTCAGCGCGGCCGTTAAGAAGCTCAAGGAAAACAGGCTGATCTATATCGACGGCAACGGCTTCATATGTCTGACAAAAACGGGGAAGGCACTGGCGGAGAAGGTCAACAATAAACATACATTGATAAAAAGCTTGCTGATGCATATAGGGGTTGACGAAAAAACCGCTTCTGAAGAAGCGTGCCGTATCGAACATGATATAGGCGAAGAAACGTATGAAAGGCTGGAAGAATTGTATGAAAGAGGACTTTCTTGAGATCAGGGATCTTAAAAAGAGTTTTGGCACGGGAGAGGCCAGACAGGAAGTGCTGAGGGGCATGGATTTTACCGTAAAGAAAGGCGAGTTCTGTGTATTGCTCGGACCGTCGGGCTCCGGAAAATCCACACTTTTAAACATAATCGGCGGAATAGACACTCCCGATTCCGGTTTTGTCAGCATCAACGGCGACAAGCTGGAGGAAATGAATGAAAAACAGCTTACGCTGTACAGAAGGAAACACCTTGGATATGTGTTTCAGATGTATAACCTGATCCCGAACCTGAATGTGAAAGAAAATATCGAAGTCGGAGCATATCTGTCGGACAGACCGCTTGACGTGGAGGAAGTCCTGACAACGCTCGGACTTCAGGAACATAAATACAAATACCCCAACCAGCTGTCCGGAGGACAGCAGCAGAGAGTATCCATCGGAAGAGCCGTTGTAAAGAATCCCGATATCCTGATGTGTGATGAACCCACAGGTGCGCTGGATTACAAAACATCAAAGGAAATACTTGCGCTTATCGAGGACTGCAATAAAAAGTACGGCAATACCGTGATAATGGTCACTCACAACGAAGCCATAAAAAACATGGCGGATCATGTGATAAAGCTCAGGGACGGCATTGTGCGGCACAATGACATCAATACCGAAAAGATCACGGCTGCAGAGCTGGAATGGTAAGGGGTGAGCGGCATGAAGAATCCTCTTATCAAACGGATCCCGAGGGAGCTTAAGTCTGAATGGCACAAGTACCTTGTCATCATGATCTTCATGGTGGTAATGATAGGTGTTATCTCGGGAATGTATGTAGGCCACGACGGAATGCTCGAGGCGGTTTATTCCGGAAGAGAAACTCTGAATCTTGAAGACGGGAGCTTTGAACTTTCGGAGGAAGCGTCTGCGGAGCTGTTAAAGGCTCTCGGTACAGGGCAGATGGCTGATGTAAGGCAGCATTTTATAGACAAAGGCTTTGAAACGGCAGACAAAGAGTGGGCAAAGACGGCGGACAGGTATCATCTTGACGAACCGCATACCGCCCGTTCCGTAAAGATCTATGAGAATTTCTACAGAAACGAGGAAGAAGACTGCAATAATGACGGAAAGGCGGATGCCACCGTCAGGATATTTAGCAGCGATTCAAAGGTAAATATGGCGTCCTTTAATGAAGGGCGGGCACCGGAAAGCGATTCAGAGATCGCCGTCGACAGGATGCATGCCAGCAATGTAAAGATAAAGCTTGGCGATGTCATAAAAGTCGGAGGGAAGAGCTTTAAGGTCGTTGGGCTTTTGTCCTATGTTGATTACCTGACCCTTCACGAATCCAATACCGATCTTATGTTTGATGCTTTCGGATTTGACGTGGCCATGGTAACGCCCAAGGCCTTTGAGGAGCTTACGTCCCGCATCCATTACAATTACGCGTTCAAGTATGACAAGGCTCCGGAAGATAAAGTCGCAAAAGCAGAGTATTCCGGGGATTTCCTGAAGGCGCTCGTTACCTGTACGGTCGTGCATGATGTGGAAATAAAGTCCTATCTTCCCGAATACCTCCGCCAGGCCAGCAATTTTGCGGTATCCGACATAGAGGGCGATTCTGCGGGAGCGGCGATACTGTGTTATATCCTCATAGGCGTGATAGCGTTTATATTCGCCGTGACAATAAGCAATACGATAGACAGGGAATCGGCGGTGATCGGGACTCTCAGGGCTTCCGGATACAGCAAGACCGAGATGGTTGTGCATTACATGACCATGCCTCTCGTTGTAACGGTACTTGGCGCCATAATAGGAAACGTGCTCGGATATACGCTGTTCAAGGATATAGCCAAAAACCTGTATTACGAAAGCTACAGCCTTCCGCCGTTTCAATCGGTGTGGAGCCGCACGGCTCTTGTAAAGACTACCGTGATCCCTTTAGTCCTTATGTTTTTCATCAACCTGTTCGTTATAGTCAAGAAGCTGCAGTTAAGCCCCTTGAGGTTCTTAAGGCATGACCTTGTAAAGAGCAGACGGACAAAGGCGAGACGCCTTCCGAGGTGGTCGTTCTTAAGACGCTTCAGACTGAGGGTTTTGTTCCAGAACATGCCGAATTACGGGATACTTGCCTTCGGCGTTATCTTTATCGAGCTGATGATGTGCTTTGCCTTCGGCCTTCCGGATTCTCTTGATCATTACGCAAAGGAAGCTCCGGGGATGATGTTCGCGGAATACCAGTATATGCTCATGGACAGCAGGGATGCAGACGGCAAAACGATAGAAACTGCAGAAAATACAGCTGAAAGGTTCAGCGCCGAAACGCTTTTGTATCCCAAGCAGAAAGCATCCTTCCGTGAGGGCATGGGAAGCGGACAGGACGAAAGCGTTACGGTGTACGGTATTGCCGACAACAGCGCATATGTAAGCCTTGACGGGAAGACGAAGAACGGCGGGGTCTGTGTTTCAAGCGCCTTTGCAAAGAAGTTCGGATTAAAAGAAGGGCAGCAGATAACACTCAATGCCGAATACGAGAATAAAAGCTATATATTTACGATAGCAGGTATTGTGGACTATGAAGGCGGTATCGCTGTCTTTATGGATACCGAAGGGTTTAATGCTGCGTTCGGAAGAGAAGACGGAGATTTTTCGGGCTATTTCTCACGAAATGAGATAACGGATATCGAGGCAAAGAATATCGCGGCGATCATAACTAAAAACGACATAATCAAGGTCACAAACCAGCTCGATCACTCTATGGGCGGGATCGTCAGGGTCTTCAAGTACGCGCTCATAGTCATGACCGCGGCCCTGATCTACCTGCTTGCAAAGATCATAATCGAAAGGAACGAGCAGGCCATCTCCATGGCCAAGATACTCGGCTTTAAGAACGGAGAGATCGGTTCTTTGTATATTATACCGACGGCCCTTGTGGTCATTGCCGTTTCGATCCTCGGATTTTTCGCGGGGTACGGTCTTATGATATGGGTATTCAAGTTATTCATGCTGAAGATGGACGGCTATTTTGCCTTTTACATGAGCGTCCCTTCCATGATACTTTCCGTGCTCTATCTTCTGATCGGTTACGCCGTTGTATCGGTCCTTGATTATCTCAGGATAAAACACATACCTATGGATGTTGCACTGAAGAACATCGAATGATCGTGATATCTGACAATGGAGGGATGTATGAAAAAAAGAAGCGTAATTTCCTGGATCATAGAATTTGCCGGGCGCAAAAACAGGTATTTCGGCGGGAGCATAGTGCTTGCGATATTCGGTGTGGCGGCATCCTTTCTGCCGTATCTTCTTATCGCCGATATCGTAAAAGAGCTGATCGCCGGGAACAGGGATGCCGGATATTATATACAGCGTGTGATCCTGATGGGCGTGTTCTGGATAGTCAGGATAGTCCTGCACAGCCTCTCGACGACACTCTCGCATGTTGCGACCTTTAATGTCCTCGGAGGGATAAGGACGCAGCTCTGCGAAAAGCTTTCAAGGATCCCGCTCGGGTCTGTCCTTGACGACAACAGCGGAAGCTACAAGAATATCATCGTGGAGCGCGTGGATTCAATGGAAACGACACTCGCCCATATAATACCCGAATTTACTGCAAACATCCTGCTTCCCGCAGTCATGTTCATTTATCTTCTGAACATAGACTGGCGCGTGGCTCTTTCAAACCTGATCCCTGCCGTTATCGGCGTTATCTTTGCCTCCGGGATGATGGCAAAGAGCAAAGGCGAGTTCGAAGTGACGGTTCAAAAGACGAAACACCTGAACGATACGGCCGTGGAATACATCAACGGTATTGAAGTAATAAAGGCTTTCGGAAAGACAGGAAGCTCCTACGAGAAATTTGTAAAGGCGGCAAGAGAAGGCGCAGACTGCTTCATCAAATGGATGAGGAAGTGCATCTGGTGGCAGACGGGGATGATGGCCTTTATGCCGGCCACATTTCTCGGTGTTCTGCCTGTCGGGCTCATTCTTGTTAAGAACGGCAGCCTTTCTCCGGAAGATTTCATTACCTGCGTCATACTTTCCGCAGGTCTTATCGCACCGCTTGTCGTCGCATTTTCATATGCCGATGACATCATAAAGGTAAGCACGATCTTTGGTGAAGTGACCGAAATACTTGAAAGAAAAGAGATGGTAAGACCTGCTCATCTTACGGTCAAGCCGCAGGGGGCGGATATCTGCCTTAAGGATGTGCATTTCAGCTACAAGGATAAAGAGATCCTGCACGGTATCAATATGGAGATAAGACAGGGCGAGGTGACTGCCATAGTCGGACCTTCCGGTTCCGGGAAGAGCACAGTCGCTAGGCTTGTAGATTCGCTCTGGGATGTCGAAAGCGGAAGCATCACCTACGGAGGTGTGGATATAAGGCGGATCCCGCTTGAACAGTATATGGACCGGATCGCGTATGTTGCGCAGGACAATTATCTGTTCGATATGTCTGTGAAAGAAAACATCAGGCTCGGAAAGGCGGGAGCCACCGACGAAGAGGTGGTCGCCGCTGCGAAAGCCTGCGGCTGCCAT
Organism: Lachnospiraceae bacterium; assembly: GCA_016280395.1. Lineage (GTDB taxonomy): Bacteria > Bacillota > Clostridia > Lachnospirales > Lachnospiraceae > SZUA-448. The sequence continues at coordinate 28,823 of JAEEGQ010000033.1, forward strand.
GAGTTTATCATGGGGCTTGAGAACGGGTACGATACAAAGGCGGGCGGAGCCGGCGGTCATCTTTCCGGGGGTGAGCGCCAGAGGATATGTATTGCAAGAGCCATGCTTAAGGATGCGCCTGTGATCATCATGGATGAGGCCACAGCCTATACGGATCCGGAAAACGAGGCGCTCGTGCAGGAAAGTGTTGCAAAGCTGATAAAGGGCAGAACACTCATAGTTATCGCCCACAGGCTTTCCACCATACAGACAGCCGACAGGATATACTGCATAAACAACGGAAACGTTGAGGGCTTCGGGACTCATGAAGAGCTCCTTGAAAGCTGCGCGCTCTACAGGAAAATGTGGGAAGCCCACAGCAGTGTAAAGGATGAGGCGGATGCGGATGGCGATGCATCCGGACAGGAGGCTCTGTATGTTTAAGATGCTTAAGAAATTCTTTGATTTTTGTAACGAAACAAACAGAAGAAAACTGTACGGAGCAGCCGCGCTCGGGGTGTTGGAGGCATTGCTCGGTGCAATGAGGATACCTGCGGCGTTTTTTGCCATTACCGCTGTTCTCGAAAACAGGATCTGTACGGATACTTTTCTTAAGGTGATGGGATTTATACTGCTCAGCACGGTGGGAAAAATGATCGTAAACCGCTTCTCGCACATGCTGCAGACGGAAGCGGGGTACGACACCTGCGCACAGAAGAGGATCGAGATAGCGGAACATCTGCGTTATGTTCCCATGGGATATTTCAACGATACAAGCCTTGGACACATAACCTCCGTTGCAACCAATACACTCGAGCAGATGAGCGATATTGCAACAAGAGCCATTATGATGGTGCTTCAGGGAGGCATAACCACTGCGGTGATCGCCCTTTGCATGTTTGCGTTTGATGTGAGGATAGGCCTGATATCCCTTGCGGGTATCGTGATATTCATTATCGTGAATACCGTGACCAACAGAAGGATAGCAAGGGTGGCTAACGAGAAGATCGATGCGGACAAGGAAATGGTCGGCGTGATACTTGAGTATATACAGGGGATCGCGGAGATCAGGAATTATAACATCTTTGCGAGAAATTCGTCAAGGGTTGCGGCTTCCGTAGAGAGAAAGAAAAACGCGGATATTGTTGCCGAGACGACCGCGATACCGGCAGTCGGCCTGCAGATGCTTGTAACAAAGCTCGCAGGAGTAGCCATAGCGGGCGCTTCCCTGTATTTCTACTTTAACGGCACCATGCAGCTCAATTATCTTATAACGATGCTGATGTGCTCCTTCATGGTCTTTGAGTCCCTTGATTCCGCGGGAGTCTATACGGCGCTCATTAAGGTCATCGGAAGGGGTGTGGACCTTGCAAACGAGATACTTGCAACAGAGCAGATGGATGTAAACGGCGAGGAGATCCATCCATCAAACAGGGACATTCACCTTGAGCACGTGGGATTTGCCTATGAAAACCGTAAGATAATAGATGATGTGACACTTGATATAAAAGAGAAGACCACAACGGCGATAGTCGGCCCTTCCGGCGGCGGAAAGACAACGATAACGGCGCTTATCGCAAGATTCTGGGATGTACGCGAGGGAGAAGTGACTCTCGGCGGACGGAATGTGAAGGATTACAGCTTTGATTCGCTGATGGAGAACTTCAGTTTTGTGTTCCAGAGAGTTTATCTTTTTGAGGATACGATCGCAAACAACATCAGGTTCGGAAGACCGGAAGCATCCATGGACGAGGTGATCGCGGCTGCAAAGAAGGCAAGATGCCATGATTTCATAGAGGCGCTCCCGAATGGTTACGAAACGGTGGTCGGGGAAGGCGGAGCCACGCTTTCCGGCGGAGAAAAGCAGAGGATCGCTATCGCGAGGGCCATCATGAAGGACGCACCGATCATCATACTTGACGAAGCCACTGCAAATGTCGATCCCGAAAACGAAAAGGAGCTGACGGAAGCCATAGAGAACCTCACAAAGGAAAAGACCATCATTATGATCGCCCACAGGCTTAAGACCGTAAGAAACGCAGACCTGATCGTAGTCATCGACAAGGGCAGGGTGGTCCAGAGCGGCAGACACGAAGAGCTGATGCGGCAGGACGGCATCTACAGGAACTTTGTTACGGGAAGAAAGAAGGCGGTAAGCTGGAAGATCGATAAAATTTAACTGGAAAATGCCCGTAACATTGGGTATAATATAGAAAACTGTGCCTCTTTCAGACAGAAAGAGGCATTTTTACAAAGAGAAAGGAAGAAGGAAACACGATGAAAACAGTTATCGCCGGGTTGTTGATCCCCTTTATAGGAACGGCCGCTGGTGCAGCCTGTGTGTTTTTTCTGAAGAAAGAATTAAAGATCGGAGTACAGCGGGCGCTTTCCGGATTTGCGGCCGGAGTTATGGTCGCGGCTTCCGTGTGGAGTCTTATAATCCCTGCAATAGAGCAGTCGTCGGATAAAGGAAGGTGGGCTTTCCTGCCGGCTTTTATCGGCTTCTGGATGGGCATACTGTTCCTGCTCCTGCTCGATCATGTTATCCCGCATCTGCATGCGGGCGTTGAAAAGGCTGAAGGACCGCGCAGCAAGCTCACAAGGACCGCCATGCTGGTGCTTGCGGTGACTTTGCATAATATCCCCGAAGGAATGGCAGTGGGAGTTGTATATGCCGGTCTTGTGAACGGATCGGGGCTCATTACCGCGGGAGGTGCACTGGCGCTTGCTATCGGCATAGCGATCCAGAACTTTCCTGAAGGAGCCATCATATCGATGCCGCTGTTTGCCGAGGGCAAGAGCAAACCGAAGTCCTTCCTGCTCGGAATGCTCTCGGGGGCCGTGGAGCCTGTTTTTGGAGCACTGACCGTTGTGCTTGCGGGACTTGTTGTGCCGGCCATGCCGTATCTGCTCTCTTTTGCCGCAGGAGCGATGTTTTATGTGGTGGTCGAGGAGCTGATACCGGAAATGTCGGCGGGGGAACATTCCCATACCGGAGTTATTGCGTTTGCCGTGGGCTTTAGCATCATGATGGCACTGGATGTGGCTCTTGGGTAAAAAACACGTAAAGGATGATCGAAATGTATTACGTTATAGAAGACACGCTTAAAAAAATATCAAGGGAAGAGCTGAACAAGCAGAAAAAACAGTATGTCGCGGTCCTGACTCCGGATGAATGGAAAACGGAAAGAGACAGCTTTGAGATGGGTATCGATATCGATACGGATATCCTTGAGATCTACACGACAAAGGCGGAAGTGAACTACGACTCGCTGACGGGTTCCTTCGCGATCCCGGACAGGAACGAGCTTTCGGGTGACGACTGCACGTTTGCCTTCGCTCTCGACGAAAAGGGAATGGTCTTCATAGACAGTACCGGCAGGGCTGAGAAGATCGTGGAGACGATCATACGGACAAAAAAGTGGAAACTGCCGAGCCTTGAGCGTTTTATCTATGATTTCCTCGACCAGATCGTGAAGGACGACTTAAGGCTTATGGAGAAGTATGAATGCGAGCTTGACAGCATGGAGCAGGCCATAGAAGAAGGGAACGACAAAAATCCTTCCGGAAGGCTTAACGAGATCAGGAGCGATATCAGGTATCTCAGGATCCATTACGAGCAGCTTATGGATCTTGGCCAGGAATTCGAGGAAAACGAAAACAATTTCTTTAAACAGGAGAACCTGAGGTATTTCAGGCTGTTCCTTAACCGTGTGGCAAGACTGCACGATTACTCGACCTCCCTGCAGGAATATACGATGCAGCTCAGAGACCAGTACAAAGCACATCTTGATATAAAGCAGAACCGTATCATGACGGTACTTACCGTTGTCACAACGATCTTCATGCCTCTTACGCTGATAGTTGGGTGGTACGGTATGAACTTCCACTATATGCCGGAGCTTGAATGGAAATGGGGATATCCGCTGATAATCCTCATCAGCGTGCTTATAGTTGCAGGCAGCCTGCTTTTCTTCAAGAAAAAGAAATGGCTGTGACAGCCTTAAAAGTACAGATGTAAAACGCACTAAAGGCAGGGCAGGCAGCAGAAATGAGGCATAAAGTCCGGAAAGAGGAGAAGATGACAGGAGAGAGCAGACCGATAGACCTGAAAAATGTGAAGATAAACGACCCGTTCTGGAAGGGCGAGATGGAGCTTGTCCGGAAAGAGGTGATCCCTTACCAGTGGGAGGCTATCAACGACCGTGTGGAAGGCGCGGAACCAAGCTTCGCCATGCGGAATTTTAAGCTTGCCGGGCGTATAACCGCGAAACGCCGCGAGCTTTCAGACGATTACCGCGAGGTGATATGGCCCGTGGACATCTTCCAGACGCTTCCTAAGGATATGGACCATCTTGAAGACCGTTTCTACGGATTTCTGTTTCAGGACACGGATTTTTCGAAATGGATAGAGGCAGTGGGGTATTCGCTGACCCAGCATCCGGACCCGGAGCTTGAAAAGACCGCGGATGAGGCGATAGATATCGTCTGCGCGGCCCAGCAGGATAACGGGTATCTGGATACTTATTATATCATCAACGATATGTCGCGCATCTTCACCAACTTAAGGGACCATCATGAGCTTTACTGCCTCGGACACCTTGTGGAAGGCGCTGTGGCATATTATCTTGCTACGGGCAAGGACAAGCTCCTTAATGCCGCAAAACGCTTTGCGGATTATGTATATTCCCGCTTTGGAAAGGAAGAGGGAAAGATCCACGGGTATCCCGGTCACGAGATAGCGGAGATGGCTCTTGTACGTCTTTATGAGGTAAGCGGTGATGAAAAATACCTCGAACTCAGCAGGTATTTCATCGATGAACGCGGCACAAGACCCTATTATTTTGACAAAGAGCACCCCGGCGAAGAGGAAAAACGCGGCGGAAAGCCCGGTTATCATTACCACCAGGCACATGTCCCCGTACGACAGCAGGACGAGGCTGTGGGGCACGCGGTGCGCGCTGTGTATCTGTATTCGGGCATGGCCGATGTTGCGAGACTTACCGGGGATGAATCGCTAAAGCAGGCGTGCAGAAGGCTCTTTGACAATATAGTAAACAAAAAGATGTATATAACGGGCGGGATCGGAGGCACAAACATAGGCGAAGCCTTCAGCTTCAACTACGATCTTCCGAACGATCTCGCATATTCCGAGACTTGCGCCGCAATAGGTCTGGTATTCTTTGCAAGAAGGATGCTGCAGATGGATGCGGACAGCAGGTATGCTGATGTGATGGAGCGGGCCCTGTATAATACGGTTCTTTCCGGCATGGCTCTTGACGGGAAAAGCTTCTTCTATGTAAATCCGCTGGAGGTGAACCCTAAAGCCTGCCATGAGGATGCAAGAAAAGCGCATGTAAAGCCTGTCCGGCAAAAATGGTTCGGGTGCGCGTGCTGCCCGCCGAACATCGCCCGTCTTGTAAGCTCTGTGGCGGCATACGCCTACACGGAGAGCGAAGATACGCTCTTTATGCATCTGTATGTTGGCGGAACGGTGAAAAAGGAGTATCCGGAAGGCAGTGTGGTCTGGGAAGTTGATGCGGATATCATGGACAAAAGCAGGGTCAGGGTCGTCTGCAGCGAGGCTGCCCCGGAGGGAACAGAGGGCACGATAGCGATACGCATTCCGGACTGGTGCGACAGTTACACGCTTTCCTGCAAGGATCATGCTCATGAATTGCATAAGGGTTATGAGTACATCAGGGGTACTTTCCGTAAAGGAGAAGAGATAGAGCTTGTATTTGACAAGAAGCTTAAGATAATGCAGGCCGCATCCGCTGTGTCCGAAGACCACGGGAAAGTGGCGCTTTCCTACGGGCCTTTCGTGTACTGCATCGAAGAAAAGGACAACGGAAAGGATCTGCACCTTCTGTCGGTGGATACGGATGCTTCAAAGGCTGTTTTCGAAAAGACCGTGATCGCAGGGAACGAGGCCACAAGGATCATCATGCCCGGTAAACGTGAAAAGATCAGGGACGGAGCGCTGTATTCGGAATACAGGGCAGCGGAATACGAGGATGCCAAGCTGATATTTATCCCGTATTACACCTGGGCAAACCGCGGCGAAGGCGAGATGCGGGTATGGATCGGACGGTGATATACCGCTGAAAACACTGACCCGGCAGACCGCGGAAGATACGAAAGGACATCATATGTTAAGACTCAGACCTTACAAGAGCTGTGATTCGAAGATCATTGAGAAATGGATCCGGGATGAAGATGTTTTCTTAAAATGGGGCGGAAAGCATTTTGGGGAATTTCCGGTATCGGCGCAGACAATAGATGAAAAATACCGCATTAATAACGGGGATTGCAAAGAAGAGGACAATTTCTATCCATGGACCGCAGTCGATGAAGAGGACCGGGTCGTGGGACATTTTATCATGCGATACATTCACGGCAACAGCAGAGTGCTCCGCTTCGGCTGGGTCATCATAGATGATTCGCAAAGAGGCAAAGGCTACGGGACCGAAATGCTCAGGCTGGGGCTCAAGACCGCTTTTGAAATAATGGGCGCCGATAAAGTGACGATAGGCGTTTACGAGAACAACGAGTCTGCACACAGATGCTACAGGAAAGTGGGATTTACGGACAAAGAGACTGTAACCGCAGAACCGTGGAATATCATCGAAATGGAGATTAATTGAAATTATATATATTTCAGAGTTATGTACGAAGGAGTTTTGTGGAATGCGAGCTTTGATAATTAATTGCAGCCCTGTTCGCACCGGGGCAACTGCAGAAATAGTTAAGCTGGTTTCGGAACAGTTATCAAATAAATACAGTGTCAAAAGCATTTGCATTGACGATTATGTCTTTGCATTCTGCAGAGGCTGCCGTTCGTGCCACAATATGGCGAAGTGTGTCATGAGTGATGCGGGTGTTATCGAGAATATAATGAGAGAATATGATGAGGC
>JAEEGQ010000034.1 GCA_016280395.1 Lachnospiraceae bacterium
TCAGCTGCTCTATCTGGATTCTCAGGGCACCGGTCCGATCGAGATGTACATCGATTCACCCGGCGGCAGCATTTCCGCAGGGCTTTCCATCATAGATATGATGGGAAGAATAAAACGTGAGGTCAGGACCATCTGCTGTGGTCAGGCAGCCAGTATGGGTGCGGTGATCTTCAGCTCGGGTGCACCCGGAGAGCGTTTTATGCTTGCGCATAGTGAGTGTATGATCCATCAGCCACGTACTACCGGGCTTGAAGGAGGCAATGAATCAGACATCAGGATCGTTGCCGACTACATTACCCGCAAGAAGGAGGAGCTCATCGATATTCTGGCTCAGAACTGTCATCAGGATCGTGAGAAAGTAAGGAAGGAAATTGAGTGCGGCGATAACTATATGACGGCAGAAGAGAGCGTAGCGTTCGGGCTTGCGGATAAGATACTGAACTGATCCGGTGATGAGCATTCCACCGGGGCAGCGATGCCCCGGCGGATAAATACTTAAGAGATGGAGGTGGCTGCAGCAAAGGCTGCCAGAAAGAGACTGGAGGTATAACCATAGTGAGTATTTTATATACCGCCGATTTGCATTTCGGACACGAGAATGTAATCGGCTTTGACGGCAGACCGTTTAAGGACGGCGACGAGATGGACAGGTGTCTTATCGAGCGCTGGAACACCAGAGTCCGGCCGGAAGATACCGTATATATCATCGGGGATCTGTGCTGCCGGAACAAGAAGCCCTCGGAATGGTATCTGGAACAGCTTTCGGGGCATAAGATCCTGATTCAGGGAAACCATGACGGGACAACGCTTAAGAGCCTTGCGGCCATGAAGCATTTGGAAGGCGTGGAGCGTATGCTCCATATCCGCGACGGTAATAACCAAATACAGCTCTGCCACTTCCCGATAGCGGAGTGGAACGGGTACTACAAGGGCGCATGGCATATATACGGCCATATCCATAACAAAAAGGGCGACACATATGAATTCATGCGGACCAGGGAGAAGGCACTAAACGCCGGTTGCATGATAAATAATTATGCGCCGGTATCGTTTGACGAACTGGTGAGGAACAACAGGCTGTTTAAGGAGCAGGAATGACCGCGGGTAAGGAGACGGAGTATTATGGCAACATTGGTGGATGGAGATATCCATTGTTGTTATGACATTGCTAGAGAACCCTGAGATAAAGCAGATGATACAGTCCTTCTTATAGGTGACTAATAGACAACGAAAAGTCGGAAAGCCAATATATGGGCATTCCGACTCTTTTTCTGGAAAAGACTTTGATATCACGAAGGTGGTTAACTCCTATATAATTATAACGCTCTTCATCTCGAAGACGGATAAAATGATTGTATCTGTTCAGATAGACATGTAAGCGTCGTGGATCCTGGCAATAGTATCTTTTCTAGTCTTAGCGACAATCAAATAGCTAAGAAGGTCATCAAAACGATGGTCTGCTGATTTCAAGGCCTCAACAAACAGCGCTCTTGCACGGGAGACGGCCCCGTCACCTGTTATACCAAACTGCCGCGTAAATTTGTCGAGGATCGCTGAGTAGCTTATATCTAGATCTGCTGAGACGTCATGGACTGCCTTATCGACTGAGGCTGTAGCATCCCCGTTCGTTATGTGCATATATGCCTTAGCTTTCTGCAATACCGTTATTGGCTCTCCGACACGACTGGATAACGGGATTAATGACCCGTTGAGAGTTCGAACGATCGTATACTTATCGCCCGAGGGGGTTTTAGCAAACGCAGGTTTCTCAAGCCTCGCAAGGGTCGCACGCATATTAGCTGCAGCAGTCTGGCACTCGGTCATTGTTGCTATCTGTTCAGTATTACTTTGATTCTTCATAATTCTTATCCTCCTATAGTGGTAATGTCTCTAAATGTCTTTGTCTCATATGGTGGCCTATTTCGGGGCCCTACAGCCATATTGCAATATGAGTGGCCGCAAGGCATATAATGATCATTTGTTGCGTATTTTATATCTCATAATCATCTAAGATCTTCCGCATCCTCTGATAAGTCTTCTTTGTGAGCATCCCTGCCTTATGTCGGCGCTCAAGTTCCTCAGCCTGCTGGTCCCACGGTACATTCGGGAATAGTTTTACCTGCTCCTCATAAACCTGCATAACAAAACCGCAAACTGTCTGCTCGCTTTTATTCACGCGTCTTACGATCTCTTCTTTCATGTTTTGCTGCCTCCTGTAAAAAACGTTGCACTTGTTCTTTTGATGCCGGGTCTCATGTCACCCGGAAGATGGGGGAGTTAACAACCATTTTCAGTAATATGTATGTTTGTAAACTCCGTTGGGATCATGGCCTGTGTTCCCGCCCTGTCGACGAGTTCAAAATACAGGAAAACAGCCCCGAAAGCAAGCAAGCGGCATAAAATAGCAAGCCTTATTCGATAATGCGTATTGTGATCACTATAGGCATTATTAAAGAACACTCAATATACATTTCCTGTTTCTCGTAGGGCATTGCGATCCAGAGAGTATATACATAAAAATGGCTGAATAATGGGAGAATAGACGATTTACGCATTATTCAGCACACCATGATTTCCCGATAGAGGAATACAAAGAACAGCAGAAGGCTTTCTGTGTATCCTTCTGCTGTTCTTTCCACAGTTCTTCTTAAGTTCTTTGATGGTATTTTCTTTGGGGGATAAAACAAGGGGGCTTTCCGTCAGAATGTGGTTCAACGAAGAGAACCTTGTCTTCAATACTCTTTGGCAACCAGAGGTTGTATTTGCGCACATAATGAGAGAGACAGGTATTCCATGAGTATTCACCATCTGTCATCTCCGCCATTTCTGTTTTGATAAGTTCACCGTCAAAAACATTTCATGGATAGCATGCTTATTTCGTGGGAACAACTGAACCAGTCGTTCATTGTCCTCCGCCTCAGCGATATACCGGAGCTCTTTGATAAGCAGTGCTGTTCTAGTAGCTGAACTCAGTCTCTACTGTTTTTACATATTCTCCAAAGCGGGGCAATGCCAAACTGACGGCACCATATTCCGAACCGTCAAAGACGCCTTTTTTAACTAAACGATCCCGCTGAACTGAATATACATTGGAGTTTGTATCCATCAACCGGACAAGCTCCTTTGCTTTAAGTTTCCCTTTTTCAGAATGGGCGATGAACGAAACCATCTTCTTTTCTGCGCTTGAGAGATCCCCCCATATCTTGTCGTAACAATACTCGCCCATGCGTTCATCGAAAAATGGTATTGCTTCCTCTAATGTACATTCTTTATCCCACATTATATAGCCGAGTACCTGAAATGCGTAGGAATACCCGCGTGTGAAAAGAGCCATGCGCCGAGCCTCTTCCTGAGAACATGCGAAGGTCTGGGCATATTGGTTTGCCATCCCGGTAATGTTAAGCGGTTTCAGTATCAGCTTTTCAGCACGCATAAGGAAGGAGCATCGTTTGTCGGTCTGCAGTAAATAAACATTTTCGTACAATCCGGTCATAATGAGGAATATGGGATAATTCCTCGAGATGAGATCCTGGTAGGCGCTTGCGAAGGCTATGATATTGTCACTCTTAGTAATATCATCTATGGTTATCAGGATCTTTTTTCCTTTTTTTGCGGCGATCTCTACCATTTTATTTATGGCTATCTGAATATCGGAAATAGGCGGAACCTTCTTTAAGTTAAGGCCAATGCCAAATTTGGAGAGATTAATTGATGCCTCGATGAATGCTTTTTGCAGGCTTTTTTCTTCATAAAGAGATGCAGCCATCATCTGGAGCAGGTCACGAACGGGATTGAGAGAAACGACTACCCAGTCTTTGGTCTCGCGGTATTTATTTGCTGTAGAGGCCATAAGGACCGTCTTACCACTGCCGCGGACTCCGATGATCAGAAATGAATTATTTGCCGGAGCATCGCTCTCAAGGACATCGCATATAGTGGCCTGTGCGTCAAACCGCTCAACAAAGCGGTCCGGTTCGCGTCCGAAACTGAGACAAAACGGGTTATTCCTTGCCATATCTTTTCTTTCTCCTTTGTTAGTAGTTTGAAATCTTGTTAGAAGTTGTTATTGCTTGTTAGTAGTTCGCGAGGTTGTTAGAAGTTATTATAACTTGTTAGTAGTTTAGAGTTTTGTTAATTCTTGTCATTTCTTGTTAGTAGTTTATAGTTCTATTTTACCAACCCGATTCGGTTCTGTCAATAAAGCAAGTGTTGGTGCGCTGGTGTATGGATGCAGGCACATGGGCTACGAGCGATAGGCAGCTTTTTTTATTTAAGCAGGTCCTTCTCAATCTTCAGGATATTCGTTGTGAGCATAAACGCGGCTTCTATGATGTCAAGGACGCAGTATGCCGTTTGTATGATGGAGAAGGACTCGGTCGGAGCATCTTTTAGATGCCAAAGCAGTATTAAGGCAAAGAGAAGATACAGGAGTATATGCAGATATGCATATATCGTTTTTGACGTTCCTTTTTTGGCGGTTAGTTCCTTTAAGGCGCAGAGGGCACCTGTTTGAACAATGCCAAGCCAGCTTTTATAACCAGTTTCTAACAGCCAGATCTTCTCAAAAACGGCGATACCGATGAGAATCAAAAGGAAAAATCTAAATGTGACAATAGCAACTTGTTTACCGATTGAGTTAGTATTTTCCATATCTATCATCCTTTCTTGGTGATGTTTCACCGGAGATATGAAAAATATGTTTTTTAAATCTTCGAACTTTCCGTTCAGCAATGAATCCTCTTTCATGTCTCCGTGCAAGTGAAGGATGATGAAAAAAGAAAAAAAACTGGGCTATAGCAGAGAATTAAGAGAAATCTGAAGATATACTAACTTTTTGCTTGCTTACGAAACGCTTTCGCATACGATAGGAGATAGAAAGGCAATATATGGACTTTTAGAGGAGATTTATGAAGCTGTACCATTTCACGATCATCTTTGCAGTGTTCCTCCTGGCAATGATCGTTATTGTAGAGATGAGGGTCTCGGAGAGGAACTCTATGGTATCTGCCAATGAGAATACCGAGATGGCTTTTGATAATGCGGTCGATGCGGCAGTTGAGGCACTATCCGCCAATACCGCTGACCTTGACGATACGGGACGGGATAAGGCCGTGGAAGCGTTCTTCACTTCGCTTTATGCGGAGCTCGGTATTTTAGACGAACCGGCGGCAAAGAGAGAGATGGAACTGTATGTCCCTGTCATTGCTGTGACAGGGAGTGATGGTTTCTATGTCTGGTATGACGCTGTATATACAGACGCCTCCGGGCTTCATGCGACGGAACGCGTCTGGTCACAGAAGATCCCGTACAGTTATGACGACGGATACTTTATCTACGGTTTTTCTTCAGGCACCACTGCTACGATCTACGATTACAACAAGCTGCTTGATGCCACACCGGCATATTACAGAGTGGATGTAAGCCAGATCATGGATTTTTCAATGTTCGACGAGCTGATACACGCGATACCCGCGGCGGAATGGACGAGCTGCCTGCTCACGAACGAAGAGCTGTTTACGAGCACAAAGAAAACGGTGATCGCAAGCACGCTTGAAGAATATCTGGCATATTACTGCAACCAGCACAACAGGGCCGGAGAGATGGCAGGCATGACCTACAGATTCCAGATCCCGGAGGTTGACGGGAGCATGTATCTGAGGGCGATATCCGGGCCGTCCTTCTTAGCCGTATTTCAGGGATATCCGATCACGGGAACTGACTCGGTCTATAACCGGTTTGCTGTATCGAATGCAGAGGTAGTCGCGGGAACGATCTATACGATAGATGATGCGCATAACTACCACCGCGAAGGATGCAGCCATATCGGGACAGTGGTGTCAAGTGCGTTTTCAAAAGAGGAGTGCGCAAAACAAGGTGCATATGCCTGCCCGTATTGTTTCCCGAACACCGGGGCGCATCAATAAACACAGAACAGGAGGGAAGATATGCTGCTTAGTAAAGAGCTAGTGACGGTTGACGGACTTAGGATCTTCCCGACTTTTCTTGGGGAGGAAGAGCGGCGACAGCTTTTGGAGAGATATGCAGGCCGCCGTGAGTTCATGTGGTGCACCTGCAGGACGGACGAAAAACTCTATTACCGCGTTTCCTCTGATCTTCGGATCTATCCAGAGCATCAGGGATACCAGCACGATCCTGCCTGCATCTTCTCTGAACTTAATAAGGACCGGGCAAAGAAAGCCTACATGGCAGAGCCCGAGACGGGAGAGGTAAACGTATACCTGAAGTTCAATCCCGAGAACTTCTCTGAAACATACAGCAGGGGCAATGCCTCTACATCAAAGACGGTCGAGACCGAAAAGGATGAGGAACAGGAACAGTTCCTCTCACTCGAGTATTTCGTGCGGGACCTTAATGTAGATTCGTACAACTGGCGGGTGAGCTCCGGAAAGGGAGCCTTATCCTCCGATTACTTTGCTTCACTGATCAAAGGCCGGTTAAAGAGCGTCAAGATAGCAGGTAAGTCACGTGCGATACGTGAGTACACCCTGGAACGCGACGGATACTCGTTCTTCTATGTCACTTATGCCGGAGTCAAGATGAAATCGAAGGATGCGGAGACGACATCGTATTACCTGAAGGTGAACGGTCGGGAAGGGAAGACCTACAGCTGGTGGATCTACGGGAACAAGTACGAGAGAGCTGAGAAGAGATTTGAGGCGAGGTACGGCCTCTCACCCGACCAGGCATCGGCGGCGGGTTATAACGTGATGGTCGCGGGGTTCCTATACCGCAGGCAGAAGAAGTATTCAAACTCGACTTATGACTGCATCGGCAAGATCGTTTTCTTCATCGTGAACAGGAACGGGATCTTTTGCCGTAACATACAGGAGAAGGTCAATCTCGATACGATAATCTCGTATGTAGCTTTCGAGAGTAAAGGTACGAACATCCGGTATTATATCGGTGATGATGACGATCCGTTTGACGGGTACTTTGATATACCGGACAAGGGAAAAGCACTGATCTGCCCTGAAGAGGATAAGGAACTGGAGGGACGTATCGTGCTGTATAAGGATATAACGGAAGATACTATAACAAAAGATGACCTGAGCATGCTCATGGGACGTGCGCTGCACTGAGAAAATGAGTTAATTTAGGTTTGACCTGTTAAAGTTCCATATTTTTGGTGTTTATTAATCACTTTGGTATGTGATGTAATGTGGTTAGGCAAGCTACAGACTGTTTTTTTCTCTCTTGCACCTCCGTAGTATCCCCGATAAGCCGCGGCGCTATACCGCGGCCCTGGCATCGGGGAAGGAAAAGAACAGCCTGAGAATATTTAAAGGAGAAAAGGTATGAAGAATGGATTGAAACGAGTTATCGCTACTCTGCTCATGCTCACGCTGGCGCTCGGTATCGTAGGCATTAAGCCTGCTACCAAGACCGAAGCTGCCGCGAAGGTGAAGCGCTCAGAGTTCATCGTGCTCACCGTGAAAGCTATGCAGGGGCATAAGAACGCTGCGGGCAAGACGATCGATATCGTGCTGAACAAGGACGGGTCTGCCTCCTATGCCGGAAAGACCATTAAGGCGGCTACGGTTAACAAGCTGAAGAGCAAGTACGGCGTGACTCTTGAAACGGCGCAGTACCTTGCTATCGGTGCCGATATGGGTATCTTCAAGACTTCCGCAAAGGCATATAAGTCCAAGAAGGCGATGGCGAAGAAGATGAGCTACAAGATAGCGCTCGCCCTCCTTGTAAAAGCTGATTCATACCTCTACGGCACGAAGTTCTCATCAGCTGATGTAAAGCTCGCAAAGTCAAGGATCTCGAACATCAAGAAGGCGGGAACGACCGCTTATCAGGAATATGTCACCAAGGCATTCATGCTCGGCCTCTACGTGGGAACAAAGGACGGGTATTATAAGACGACACGTACTTTAAAGTACGGAACGACCTACACCAAGTCCGCCGCGACAAAGCTCATCGCGAAGCTCGTGGACCCTTCGAAGAGGAGCGGTATCACGGATGACTATCAGGTGATCCGTACGACCAAGCTCCCGAGGACAGCAGACCTGTACCCGTATATCCTAGATAACTATCCGAATGAGTATTATGATACGGCGTGGATGGACTACGGTGCATATACATCCGGAACTGATCCTCATGATGAGAAGAATCTGGCATTCTACCGTTACCAGCACATGTCCTTTGCGGATAAGCTCCAAAACACCACATCATGGTATATGCCTGCTGAATACATAATGTTCTGTCA
>JAEEGQ010000003.1 GCA_016280395.1 Lachnospiraceae bacterium
GAAGATGCCTTATTCCACCAACCTGGACATAGAGAGCGTCATCGGCAGTAAAAATGAATTACTTCGTAAGGCAGACGTTGAGTGGCGTATCCCTTTTGATGCTGAGAACGGCATCATGTCGATCCACAGGCATAGCTACGGGACCGCTACTCGAGGCTCATCCGATCTCTATGTCATATATGATCCGGATGAGAGCCTGTATTATGCGGTATGGATTGGGTGAGTACGGAGTGCTTTTCGGGAGGTTGTTATTTTTCTGTTTTGTTTGAACTGACATGGAGAGGCTGAAAGCCTCTCTTTTTGTGGCTTTGCGGTACTTCTGTCCCGGGTGGGGACACAACATTTTGAAAAAAATATGAGATAAAATGTAATATATACTTGACATAATGTAAAATCGGTGGTATGATCGTCCACGTCAGGAGGTAATGAGATATGAAAGAGACAAAGGAGAGCAAAGTCAAAACATTTTTCTTCTGCCTTTGGGTGATAATCGCGGTGCTGTTGATCCAAAGCGCAGTGTCGGTGATAGGGATACTTCCCAAGGCAGTACAGCTGGTGCTTGAAACAGGCGGTACGGGCGATGAATTTATACAGAAGTATCAGGAATACGCCACAAGCGGAAACGTATTGATGATCCTGCAGTTCGCAGCCGAGATAGTGTGCATAATAGCCGTGGGCATATGGTACTATCTTGGATATGTAAAGAAAGACAAGCAGAACGGAACATACAAACCGATCGGTGAAAAGATAAATGTTCTTAAGGACACGGGCTTCATAGTATGCGGATGTCTTGCGGCATGGTCGCTTGCGGTGATCCTTTCGATCATAGTCTCAACGCTTATGCCAAAGACCGCATCATCGGTCAACGAAACCTTGAACCTGGTGACCGGAGGCGGCACTCAGTGGCTGGGGATCGTCACAACTGTGGTACTCGCGCCGATATGTGAGGAGCTCACAGTAAGAGGCATCATCCTTCAGAGATCAAAGAGAGCCTTCGGAGTGATTGGGTGCATAGTGATAAGCGCCGTGATGTTCGGTATCTTCCACATGAATCCCATCCAGGCGGTATATGTGCTTCCCATGGGCCTTTTCTGGGGCTTTGTGGGCTATAAGAAAAATTCCGTTATACCCTGCGTGTTCTGCCACATGCTTAACAACGCACTCGGGATTTTCATGCCGGTATTTGTGAGTCCCGTAATACTGTTCATCGTATTCGGTGTGCTTACAGCTGTCATCGGTATGAAGACAGGTTATTTTACGGATGATGACACAAGCGACGATTCAGCAGATACAGTTGAGGAGGCATAATATGTCAAAGAAAGCTAAACGTATATTAGAAGTGGTGGTGATCCTGCTCGGACTTGCGGGGATCGTATTGATAATAGCGAGCATGATCTGGGAGAGAAAACCGTTGCTTCTGACGATTGGACTCGGATGCACAAGCTGCGGACTGCTCATTTCGACATTCGCACTGCGCAGAAAGGATGGAAACGATGACAAAGAAAGCTAAATCGATAATCGGCATTGTGGCTGCGATACTTGTGGCAGTCACGGCCATGATGATCATCATGCCGAAAAACAATTTTTCTTCAAAGCTTAACACTGTGGTGGAAGTGAAAAACTCGGTAGCGAAGCCCGAATACTCGCAGACTGTCGTCAACGTCTCAAAGGACGGAACGTATACGATAAGCGCGGACTGGTGGATGGAAAACACACCGGGATTCGTTACGGGGCTCATTGTTACCGATGAAGCGGGAAATAACGTGTTTTCCGTTACCGGCGGCATGCTCACCGCCGATTCGAGACCCATGGATCTTAAAAAAGGTCAGTATCTGTTCAAGTTTGAGCCTCTTGCAAGCGGCGATGCATACAGAGCATATTGTGCAGAGCATTTCTCCGGCGAAGATATGGGAGACATCGACGAGGACCTTTTTACCGACGGTACATGGAATATGCAGTACAAGGTGTCGATAAACGAGTATTTTAAGAATGCTTACCTCGCCGGACTGATATGCGGAGTGGTGATCGGGATCTTGCTTGTGGCCCTGGTCGTAGTAGTGATGAGAAAGGAAAATGCGCCCGCAAAGAAATATGATGAGCGCCAGATCGCGGCACAGGGCGAGGCCTTCAAATATGGTTTTTACACGCTCGGTATCTATATGTTGGTACTTATGGTATGCCACGGGACAGGAGTGGAACTGCCGATCGACGTGCCGCTCCAGCTCTTGACCGGATTACTGGTAAGCGCTTCGGTCCTTGCGACTATAATGATCTTAAAAGACGCATATTTCAGGCTTGACGAGAACAGGACAGCATGGATATTATTCTTGGCAGGATTTGCGATACTGAATTTCGTTATCGGTGTGATAAACATAGTAAACCACAATGTTTTGAAAGACGGAGTGCTTTCATTTATGGGATGCACAAATCTTCTTTGCGGAGTGGTCATGCTGTACTTACTGGCAGTGATCCTTGTAAAGACTGTGAAAGACAGGGAAGAGGACTAGTATGAAAAACCTGAGATTAAAGGCCGCAAGAGCTTCCTTTGACATGTCTCAGCAGGAACTCGCGGACAAGGTGGGGGTGTCGAGGCAGACCATCAATGCGATAGAAAAGGGTGATTACAACCCCACGATCAACCTGTGCATTGCAATCTGCAAGGCGTTGAACAAAACGCTCGACGAGCTTTTCTGGGAATAAGAGTCATGGGGACGGTTCTTTTTGACTCATCGGCACGTTGTGCCGGTGAGTCAAAAAGAACCGTCCCCATGACTCCTTAAAGCAGTTTTGTGC
>JAEEGQ010000035.1 GCA_016280395.1 Lachnospiraceae bacterium
GTTCTTTACAATTGCACGTTCTTCCTCATTTGTTACTATAATAAGTTTCTGTATTCCTTCTGTTTTCTCGGCAAAAGATATGAGGCTTTTGATTTCTCTGTCTTCTGCCGCTTCTATGCTATATGCGACCTGTATGGCACAGTTTTCTTCCGGAAGATAGAAATCAATATCTACTCCTGTCTGTGTGGATTTGAAATAATATACTTCCTCGTTGTATCTGCGCCTTAAATATACTGCAACGGCATTTTCCAAGAGTGCTGAAGGTTTATCTACAAGGAACAATGACAAAATCCCGTTATCGTAAAAATAGAATCTCGGGGTGCTCTCTTTCTCAGCGAATTTAGAGACATAATTCCTGTTTCTGAACAAAAGATAGGCATTTTCGGCGTATGAAGAGTAATCTATCATGGCGTCTGTGGATGTTTTAGTTCCGGTAGCTTTAACATTTCCGGCCAAGGTATTAAAAGAAACCTCATGCATTACGGTTTCAGCTATCTTCTTCACCATAAGTCTGAGAGCCATCTTATTATTCACTTTTTCCCGTTCTATAATGTCTCCCAGAAGGACCTTCTCATATACGCTCTTAATGTATTCCCGTTTATTAGACAGGCGCTGCGCTTCCGGGAATCCACCGCTCGCTAAATATTCCTGACATCCTCTTCGGATCTTTGCAGATTTTGATGTAGTAAGCATCGCTATTTCATCATGAGCAATTTTCTTATAGTCAAGTGTTTCATCGAGAGAAAACGGCATGATCATCTTAGACAGATATCTTCCTCCAAGAACTTTTTCCATTTCTGAACTAAGCATCTTGGCATTGCTGCCTGTTATGTACACTTGCTTTTTCTGATCAGCCATTCTCCTGGCAAAGTGTTCCCATCCATCAATGATCTGAATTTCATCAAAGAAATAGTAGATTTCTTTCGCATCTGTCATTTCATGCGCAGTCTCAACAATGTCATTAAAGTCATCTTTAGTAAGCCCTAAGAGTCTGTCATCCTCAAAATTGATATAGATTATCTGTGACCAATCACATCCTCCTTCAACAAGTTCTCTGGCAATCTTGTATAAAAGTGTCGATTTCCCGGCTCTCCTGAGTCCAACAAGAATGTAATTGACATTCTTTTCAAAGACATAATTTCGTTCAACAATATCTGCATTTTGTATTATCTCAATCTGCTCTAATATAACCTGCTTCAATATGTTATGATTCATGATTGCCTCCAATTATCATTTCTATACGATGTTCCATCTTGATTTTATCGTATGTGCGCGATAATTTCAACAACCTTTTGTCTTTTGCGCGCGACAATATCCTGCAGGCATAGTTCCTTATTGCATCGCCCTGTACCACATCTGAGCCTGAACACTCTTGATTCCGAAAATGTCACGCATCCTTATACACCACTGTAGCAGTACATCGGATATCTGCTTGAGCCTGCTCCTCGCACTCTTTCCGCCTTGCCACTCCCATATCGGCTGAATATGTACAGAATAATGGGCAGGACAGTCATATGAAGGTGTGATAATTGTGTAAACTCACACGCACAGCACATTAAAGGCTATTACGTGGAATATAAACAATTCCGCCGATAAGAATATCAGAGTCCCTATAAATACTACCTTTAAACCTTAAAAAAGAGATTCGTAGCAAGGAATGGAATATATCCATACCTGCAACAGCAATTCCATACCCACCCAAAAGTAGTACTATGAGGCTTCGAAATACCACAGCAAGGATAACCGGAAGGACACCAGTTATAAATGCTGGCGCCAGTGTGCCTACAAGTGATCTGGAAATGGGAACTTCCTTTATAGGACAATGGCAAGAAGGCTGGGGAATCAGTTTGAGCGTACAGTCCTTGATCCTTAGGGGAGTTCCCATCGTCCATGCAAATGCATGGGTCAGTTCATGGAAAATTGCATGAAACCATCCAAACAATAAGAATACAGTTGTAATTATAATTCCCATTACCACAAAGACCATTAATATTATGGTTTTGCTTTTTAAACTGAAAATACCCGTAACATGCTCATTAATCTGCTCATAAAACGAAATTATCAGTTTGGATAATCGGCTCCATATATCATTATATTCATCTCTCATGATGAACCAAGCCGGTATGCAAAACAATAAGCTGAACAGAATGCCTACCGGTATACCGATTGCGTTTGCCGTCTTCGCAGTAAAGGTAAGTGGGCAAGAGGTATACCCGCATTTCTCTTCAACCTTCTCTGGTTCAGTAACTAGTGTGTTTAATATATGCAAGTTTATATCCTCATAACTTCTACTATCTACGCAGAAAAGGCTACGAAAAGTATCCTTTATCTGTTTATCTCAAATATCTCGCATAAGTTTCCATTTCACATCCGGCTATGGCTCTCGAAACGGATGTGAACGACTCATCCCGGCTGCCAAGGATCATCTTCATGAACGATTTACCGAGAGACTTTGAAGTGGGTGTGACGGTAACCTTGATCTCGTCCCCGATCTCCATAAGATACGCTCCGTGCGCCTCGAGTTCTTCGAGGATCTCGCCCGTATATGTCTCGTCATCATATGTCAGGACATTTCCGGTAAATAACCCGCCCACATATTCGGGCTCATGAATCAGCTGGGTATGCACTATCTCGACGTCATACGTTCCGCCTCCGGCATTGAGCCTCTTGATAAAGGCGTTGTAAGATCTCTTGTCGATATAGCCCTTGTTCGATGCAGCCTCTGCAAATTCTTCGGTGACCGTCGCCATGTTCTGCTGCGCGATCTTGTCGAACTCGTATGACTGCCAGATAACAGGAGCGATAAAGAGCATGACTGCCGCTATGAACGCGTCAAAGATAAACCCTATTACATCACGGCTCATGTCTCTTTACCTCCTTAGTCATAATATCTTGTATTTTCAACACCTTTACTGTTTAGCTCGCTGACTTTCCTATCAAGGAACTTCTTCCAGAAAGATCTAAACCACATTGTCTTTCCAAACCACTTCACAAGCTTCGGGCTAATCGCATAGTATAAACGTATAAAAGCTCTGCCCATGCTTGTCGTAGCGAGTGTATTGTCCCGATATCTACGCAACGTCCAGACTTCAGGGCAGTCATAAGAACCATATACTGCGGTTGCTATATAACAATGGCCTTTGGACTTGTTATCCCAAAAAGGAGTACCCTCAAAAATCGACCCCAGCGCCTTATACTCCACAGAATCAGGGATCGCCACAGTAGTTAAGCTAGTACAATTCTTAAAAGCATAAGGGCCAATATAAGTCACACTTTCAGGAACATTAACATTTTCTAGACTATTACACCCTTCAAAAGCGGAACTGCCTATTTTAATACACCCATCCGGCAAATAAAGATTCTTCAACGCTTTACACTCTGCAAAGGCGTAATCACTGATTTCTCTAACCCCATGCTCAATTACAGCTTCTATCAGATTAGCACAGTTTTGAAATGCGCTCGATCCAACCCTGGCAACTTTGGACGGTATTCTAATACGTTCTAATGCAAGGCAACTACTAAATGCAAAATTATAAATATTTTTCACGCTATCTGGTAGTATTACTTTTTTTAAACATTTACATCCACTAAATGCAAACATTCCTATCTTTTCGAGACCTTCGCTTAGTTCTATGCCAGTAAGTTTTTCACAATCACTAAACGTCCGGTATCCAATATTTTTTCTAATAGGAGGTTGAAAAGTAACCAGATTTGAGCACTCCCTGAAAGCACTTTCTCCAATTTCATCAATATGGCATTCCCCGTTTACAGACTCAAGATTTGAGCAACCTAGAAAAGCTTCTTTTCTTATTTCTGTAACTGTTTGGGGTAAATTAACAATCTTCAGGTTGGTGCAGCTTTCAAACCCGCCAATACTACACGCTCCTTGTGGAATATCCAGTTTTTCAATTCCTTCGCATTCTCGAAACCCATCTATTATTTTGATGCTATTGGAAAAAGATACTTCTTTTAAACCACGGCAACTCCTAAATGCATCAAATTCAATATTTGTAACACTATCCGGAAAACGTATTTCTTTTAATTCCACACAGCCAAAAAAAGCCATGCTTCGAATCGTAGTAACCGTATCCGGTATAACTACACTCTTTAATGCGCAACAATTCGAAAACGCATTTTCTCTAATAACAACAACTGAATTGGGAATTACAACGTCCGTTGCAGCTCCGTTATACTTTATCAGTTCTCCTGCACGGATAACAAAATCAACTACCTCTTCCCCTGCTATATTTACCACATCCGCATGGATATGGGTTATTCCGTTGTAGTTGTTTATAGCCTTCTCCACAACATAGGGTGTATTACAATACGGACATATCGCCGCATCCCTCGAATTATCTACTTCAAGGTTTGCTCCACAGTTGGTACACTTGGCTTTAACTAACGGCATAGATGCCTCCTCAAATAAAAGTATTATATGCTAATCCTCTAAAAAACTATCTTCTCAAACGTATTCCTTGCCGTTACCCATTCCCCGGGATAGAGCGCCCTCTTCTCCCTCTTCTCAAAGAATCCGGGAACGGGGATACCTCGTAGCAGAGCGAGCATCAGCGCGAACCTTGCGCTACGGTCACCCTCCTCGATCTTTCCCGTGATGCTGCCGTGACCGATAAGCCCTAAGATTATCTCTTCCTTTGCCAGATCATCTTCGAGGCCGTATTTTGAGGCATCCTGCTTAAGTACTGTGAGGCTTTCCCGAAGCCCCTGGTCATGCGGGTCTTTTTCCAAGCGCCGTATGTATGCGTACAGCTCCAGCTCCTTTTTCAGGACGCACTCTTTCGCGCCATACGTCTCAAACCATTCCTCAGGCATTTCAAGGAATGACTTTCCCATATACGACTGATACCCGATCTCCATTATCCGGTTGTAGGTAAAAGCCTTCATGGGGTCCTTTATCTCACGAAGCGTCTGGCCGTCGCCAAACGGGTTCTTTGAAATGAGATTGACCAGCGCCGAAGCGATGCATAAGACAGCAGAGATAAAGCACCATGCGAAGAGGAACATCCTTCCGTTTGACATAAAGCTCACAAACCCGAGCACCATTAAGCAGCAGATGAAAAGGAGTATCACGCCCGCGATGCTCTCTAGAACAATGCCGCCCGCTACTATCCCTTTCGCGTTCGGAATGCGGTCCTTTGTGTTATGCAGGACTCCCCTCGGTCTCATCACACACTGGCCTCTAGGCTCGCCGCGGTGATACCTTATGCGGTACTTCCCGTCCTTCTTTTCAAGGTACAGCCCGAATATCCCGATGAACATGAACCGGTATCCGCTAAACCACCCGAATAACAGGTGACCCAGCTCATGTATCACGACCTCGAAGAGTATCGCAAGGATCAGGGCCGGGACCAGCAGGAAAACAAGTGTCAAAACATCATGCATGTCTTAATACCCCCTATAGGTAATGTAAGACACTTTCCCGTCCGAGTCAAACTGCATCGTCTGTCTGTAGTGCGAGAAGACGGGGATGGCGTATTCCGAGATGAGCGCCGGTGTATAGGTATCGGCATCTATCAGGACACCGTCGATATCGAGATCATATTGAAGGGCAGACGAAAGGATGACCATGAGCTCCGCATATGTGACCTCATCGTCAGGATATGTAAGATCCGCCACGGACTCATACGCTATATCGCCCTCCGATACCCTCTCAACAGTCATTGCCTTGGACAGTTTGTTGATCCGTCCGGCACCGACCACGAGAAGGACAACGGCGATCGAAAAGAGTATCACGCCTATGGCCTGTTCGATAGCACCATCAAGAGATGACATGCCTTTATATCCTTCCTTTCATGCTATTTCCCGATAACTACGCCGGAAGAGAACGCTGTCTTTCGTATCCTTGTCGAGATAAAGATATCCGTAAGCCTCTCCGCGACCGACTTGTTCCGCCGCCCTGCCGTTACAGTGAATGTATCGCCTTTTTCAAGGCTTATCGAGCCGTAAGCATCGAGCTCGTCGACAATGGCGTTCGTATAGATCATATCGAAAAACGGATCCGCGCCCTCTTCCATTCCGGGGTCCGCATACTTTAGATGGCCGATGCTCATATCCACTTCAAAGCTCGCCCCTGTTGCCGAAAGATACGTGACCAGCTCCTTGTAGTCGCTCTTTGAGATGGAATGGTTAAGCCTTACCCTTCCGGTTATCTCTTCGAGCTTATTTCCGACCTGGGACTCTAAGGTATCCAGAGTCGATGATGCATAGGCTCTTACAGAGAGGAAAAAGATAAAAAGGATCGCTATGGCGGCAGCGGCCCACCTGCCGATATCGGCAGAAGACATATTGCGTCTAATCATATAGCACTACCCTCCGTGATCCTTTTTAACTATCCCATAAGGAGACCCGTCCCGGCTCCTTTTTTATTTCTGTGTGAAGTTGATCGCCGTTACCTCACCATTCGCATTCGTGGTTACTGTCGATGAGAACATTGCCGATTCATTGATATGGTCTGCGTTTGCCACTCCAGGATCCGCATAAGCCGCTGCCCATGCCTTGTCTGCGGTTGCCATCTTTGTCCTTACGTTCACGGTAATGGTTGCCGAAGCATACTTGTTGATCGCCGCGATTACGTCGCTGCCTGTTACGGTGTTGTTGTCATAGGCATTCTTGATCGCGTTCGTAGCCTCTGCGATGGTCTCGAATGCTGTTGCCGCTGTATCATTAACTGTGGTCCTTGCACGTCTTGCAAGAGCTATGATCACTACCGCTGCGATCACGACTACAACAATAGCTACTGCTATCATGATCAGTGATGATACTCCGTCTTTGTTTCTTCGTTTCATTGTTTGTTCCTCCCATTGTTGGTTTGTTATATTTTTTTATAACCGGTCTCTTTGCCGGATATAATCGGTCCTTTATGCGGGCTAACGCCCTCTGCGCATCATCTTGCCGTAAACGATACCGATACTATCTCGCCGTTCGCATTCCTTGTGACACTCACCCCGAATAGCCTGTTAGGTTTTATGTAGTGATCCGCGTCGGATGCGTCCTTGGTCTTACTCAGGTTATCCCTTGTATTGTATGAAGAAGTTGACGTTCCGTTGTTCACGCTCATCGTGTAGGGAGCGGTGTATGTCCCGGAGTAATCATCAAGGTACTTCGCAAGAAGATTACGCACATCCTCACCCGTTACCTCTTCTCCGTTATATGAGGCAAGGTTGGCATCCTTTAGTGCAGCCCCGGCTGCGCTCATCTCTTCCATCGCAGGCTCGACTGATTTCCTCGCCCGCTTTACCGCCATGATGAACACGGTAATGAGGATCGCGCTGATCACGACGCCTACCGCTATTATCAGGAGCCACTCGATGCTGAGGGCTTTGTTCCTACGTTTCAAAGTCTGTCTACCATCCTTCCCTTAAAATCCGCCAAGACTTCCCGACAGGTTATCGAACAGTTTCATGACACCCATCATGAAAGGAGTGAGCATGTACCCGAAGATGATAACGAGTGCAGGCACCATCGAGATCCACATGGCGGCCTTTGTCATCTTCTCTATCGACTGCTTCTGTTCCATCTTGCGGTTTTCGGCATAATTCTCGATCTGGCTCGTTACCTCTGCGAAAGCGTTCTCTACTCCCGTCTGGGGAACCCTTAGGAAATCCTCTATTATCATCCTGAAGTCGGTCTCCTTCTCCGAGAAATAGAGGTCCTGCAGCGCCGCCTCCGGATCTGTAGGGTATTTGCTGATGCATTCCCTTAAGGACTTCTTATAGACTGTCGAGAACTCCTCCATGGTAAGGAGTATGTTTATCGGAAGGATCCCCGGGAGCTTCCTCATCATATTCACGACGGTCTGGAGCTGGACGATCTCGTCCGCCACCCTGTCCTTGATCACTACCTTCCGCACGAACATGATGAGTGTCGGGCAGAAGAACGCGATGACCGCAGCGATGATGATTATGAAGATATCGAGGAAATCAAAAGCCTCCCTGTCATAAGTCTCGAGCTTGTCGACAATGACGTTTGCCATATCCTCTACGGCTTCCGTAGTCCTAAGCCCCGGCTCTTTACTGATCATGGCCACGAGTTCCTCATAAGTCGGGCGCTCCCCGCTCTTGGTGAGCCTTTCCATGTATTCGGGCTCGAGCTGATAAATGACCTCTTTCTGCTTGGAATCCGCATTGTTGCAGGCATCTTCCAGAGTTACCGTCTCGGTGACGAGGAACTTCTTGTTCTCAGCATGTCCCGCCACACAGAGGATGAACACGAGAACGACTGAGGCCACGGCTGCGAGCACACGCTTTAAGTAATATACCCTGTAGTTGTTGTTATCGCCTGACCGGCGCATTATCGTTTTGATCTTATATACCTTCTGCGAATCAGGATCATGGAACACATCGATGAACCGCATTACAGGCCGGAGCTTTACCAGTCCGGCGAGGTACGGGTTCGCCGGGATCTCGCCCGAATCGTCCTGAAGGATCGAGATGATCTTGTAAGCGAGGAACGATACAACGAGCATCACGATCTTCCAGATGTTCCCGCTGCGTCCCACATAGAACGAGGCAAGGGCTCCTATCGTATACATTCCCCACTCGGCGATATACGGCTGAAGGATGCAGGGGATGGACGCCACCCATCCGAAGAAAAGGAATCCGTACTGCTTCTCGGTATTGCGCCTTTTATCCTCCTGGATCGAATTGATAAGGTCCGTCATTGACGAGAGAAATACCGACTTGCCATTCTCGTCTTTTGTAGGGCCGGTCCTCTTTACGATCTCGGCCTGTGAGACGAAGAGCTTTAAGTACTTGTCCTTATCCTTTTCCATGTATATGCGGCGCGAGAGCTCGACATCCTCTGATGTGAGGATCTTCTTAAAGTCCACGCAGTGGAGCTTCATGAGCCTGCCGCACCTGCCCGATGCCTTCTCGATCGCCGTGACTATATTGCCGCCCGAATAGAAGTAATGCCCTATACGTGAAACGAGCTGCGCGAAGTCGTCCTTAAACTTATTCTGCTCATTCTTGACTATCGACATCGCGATAAGGTTTCCGGATGCGAGCGATATAAAGCATGCGGCGGCGAATGTGTAAACGGACGGCTGTAACCCGAATCCGAAGATGAATACCAGCACGCTTACCACGACCGATATGAGTATGATCTTAACAAGGGGACGCAGGAACTCCTTTATCTGTCCAGAATCATCGGACGGATATATGGGCTTTAACTTCCGCTCGAGCCGCCGTAATGCAGGCCTGAATACCGGTATCGCAGCTATCGCATAATAGAACCTTCTTGAAAGCCCCGCAAATGTTGCACCCTTCCCGGCAAACCCTGCATTCCCTTCCCTTTCCTCTTTCTTCTTGTGCACGCTGTAAGCAGCGAGCAGGATTATTAGGATCAGGATCAGTCCGATAAGTATCACCAGCATGATAGGAGTAAATAAAGGCTCTGCTGCGGGCGCTGCCGCATCAGCATTTAAAAAGACCATACCTTAACTTCCTCCCATCATCATTATCATCTAAAATCTTAGCCGACCTCGCCCATCGTCTGGTGCCGGCTGTATGTCAGCTCGTCTTCCTCAAGGGAATCCTCCAACATCTTTGCGTAATCTATCTTTGCGACCTTCAGGTCATTGAGCTTCTTCTTAAGCTCCTTTGTCGCATCGAGTCCGATCTTCTCAACGAGTCGCTCCAATGTCTTTGC
Organism: Lachnospiraceae bacterium; assembly: GCA_016280395.1. Taxonomy (GTDB): domain Bacteria; phylum Bacillota; class Clostridia; order Lachnospirales; family Lachnospiraceae; genus SZUA-448. The sequence goes on from JAEEGQ010000035.1 coordinate 9,667, forward strand.
CGAGAGATTGCCAACAACATGATATTCCATGTGCTGCTTGTCAAACTCTATGATGCGGTTGACGTCGTAGAGCTTCCTGTCGGTCACCCTCTCATGATACTGCTTTGCGTTCTCTTCAGGATCATCCGAGTAATCATCGTACTCAACGGGTACGACCTCATTGATGTATTCGATATATCTGTGGCCCTCGGTATCGCGTACCTGATGCACGTCAAAATTGAACACATCGAGTACCTGCTTTGCAGCCACATGCACATCCGTGATGCCTTCGTATTTTACAAGACCGTTTCGCATATAGTCGAAGCACTGCTCCGTCTTGTTCGGGTGCATAGTGGTCATGCACATCGTCGATCCCGACTGGGATACCTGCACGGCAGCTCCCGCAAGGCGCTCAGAGTTTACCTCGCCTATGATGAGCACATCGGTGTTCATCTTCTTTGTATCCTCTATGCACTCATAGATATCACGTGATGCCGACTCGATGAGGGCATGGACGTTCTTGTCCGGATAGATATTGTTGAGGTTGAGCTCGGCTTCAGACTCTACCGTCCTTATCTCGTACGACGGATCGAGGTATTCAACGAGGGTCTTTACCAAGGTGGTCTTACCGCCGCCCGGGTTACCCGTGATGAAGATATTGAACTCGCCTTTGACTAACGTTATGAGGATCCTCTTTACTATCTCTGCTCCCCTCCAACGGATCAGCTCGTCAAGAGTCAGCCTCTTGTTCGAAGCAGGGTGACGAACGTAAAACGACTTATTCGCCTCAGGCGGGCAGAACACCATGACACGGCTCTCACCGGGATCCTTTAATTTCGACTGCACCTTCGGGGTCAGCTCGCACAGCACGTCCTTCGGGTTATTAAGGTATATCCTGTCGACAACCCTTGAAAGGCTCTCTGCCGTACCGAACGAGAGGAATGAGAACCTTGCCGTCTTACCCATGTACTTTGCTGATAAGACATCGTAATACATTGTCCCGGACTTCTTTTTATCATTCCCGTCCTGCTTGCGTATGCGTCCGTGCCGGTCGTCTTCTTCCTCGTCCTCGTCGTTCTTCCCGTCCCGTATCTCCTCGTGGTAGTTGAAATCGTCACGCAGGCGTCCGCCTACACCGCCCTCAACATCATCGAATGAGTAATCCGAAGTGAAGATATCGGCCACTCCGTGTCCGTACAGTGTCTGGTAAACTCTCTGCGCTATCATGCGGAGCTTTTCATTGAACGTGACGGGGAGATTGAACTTCTCCCATGCTGCTTCTATATCCTCGGCCGTGACCTCGTAATACTTCCTTCCGTCCGGCCTTGTCTTTTCACTGTAGAATCCAAAGTCATCGTCCATGTACCTGAACGTATAGCTGTCATGCATCTTCTGGTAGCAGGCATACATGAGCTCGAACTTATCCTGGGCTGTCAGTCTTTCCGGAGCATCAAAGGGGAAGATCTCTTTCATATCCTCGCTCTTCTTGATGCCGCATTCCTTTTGCAGGAGGTTGGATATCTTATTGATCATGTAGTTCTTCTGCGCGGGATCCCCCTGCGCGCACTCGAGGGTGTTCTTCCTCAGCTCCTCCCTCATCTCTTCCTTGCTGTCAAGGGCAGACTGGGAAAGGAACGCGAACTCCGAGTCCGTAAGATCCTCATTACATTTCTGCTCGATTATATTGTTGACGGCTGCGGTAAGGGTATTGAGCTTATAGGTCTTTTTCGAGGTCCTTCTCCTATACCCCGGGTTCTTCGCCATCTTGATGAGCAGGATCATTATCACGGCAAGGATAATGACCATAAGTATCAGCAGCGGATAGTTCATATAACGATACTCCCTTTTAAACGATAAGTTGCTTTTTTCTTTTTAGATCAGCTTCCTTGCGAAAGAGTCTACTTCATACCACCAGGACTCGCCATCGTCGAGATCCTCATCCGTAAGGTCGATGGATCTTACGAGGTAACGGTATGCATTGCACTCCGAGATCGCATCGCGGTACCCGGTATCGTAAGGAATGGCTCCGAGCTGCTCCCTGTTCATCTGTGAACGGAACATCTTGCGGATATTGTTTAAGTTCATCTTGGACATCTCATCGTACTCACCGAACAGATAGAAGATGTTCTTGCCCTTCTCCTTAAGCTTCCCGAGCATCGGATGGTTTATGCAGTCAGCGATCATCTGCTTGTTCTGTCTGAGGCACACTACGATATTGTCGCTAGCCTCGAGGACTGCCTGAGTCTGGTCACCGTAACCGGCATTGGTGTCAATGAGTATTGCCGAATAATAACGGTCCAGCTCCCTGATGACTTTCTTTAACACCAGACGCTCTTCATCATTGTCGAACGTTTCTCGGTTCTGCTTTGTCGTTCCGGGAAGGAGTGAGAGCATCGCATCCTTGGGATCGCCTATTTTGATCGTAGCCTTCTCGACCTTCTCGAACCGGTTCGACTTATACAGCATGGTCGCCATATCGAGCCCCACATCGTCAAACAGGTCATCGTTCGGGATCGTCTGCTTGCCCATGAGCGGCATCTCGAGGTTGTTCAGTGAGAAATGCGTCTGAGTGACAAGAGTCTTTATGTCATGTCCCTCGGCAAGGCACACCGCGAGTGCCAGGGTATTTGCTGTTGTATATGCTCCGTGCATCGGAGACCATAAAGCTGTTACTGACATTTACCTGCGGCCTCCCTTCTCACATTTCTTTACTGCCTTTGCAAAAGCCTTTTCGTCGGCATCGGGAAGGATGGTCCGGATGAGGTTGAAGAGGAACTTCTGCATCTGCGCGGAGGTCTTTTTTATGGCAAGTTCCGATGCCAGCTCGAGCCTCAGCCTTGCAGCGATATCCTTCTTGTTCATCGGGAGTGTGACGATATCCCTGAATCCCTTATCCTTTGCGAATGCCTTGAACTCCTTTGTGGCAAGGCCTAATGAGTCCTCGATCACGAGGATCGTCTCTGCAGCTGTCGGATACGCATTCCCGAGCATCCTCGCATATGCCTCGCCGGATTCCTTGAATACCGCGATGATCATATCGGATTCCTCAATGGGCTCCTTCGTCCCGTAAAGGCTTATCATAACCGTATGGCTGCTGGACGGCACATTCTCCATTCGCGTATAGTCGATGCCCTTAAAGGAATAGATATCTGCCCTGATCTCTATCTCCTTGGGAACATTCAGGCAATAATCTATCGGCCTGTCGCATACGGCATCCGTTATGATCACCTTCTCACCGAGAGCGGATAAGAGTCCGCCGATATACAGGGTAAGTGCTGTATACCCCTCACCGCAAATAGCTATGTTCTTCATGAACAACTCTCCTGCTTAGTTATTGTTGTCGTTATTGTAGTACTTCGAAAGATCGTCTTCCGAGTCATTCCCGCCGGATGTATTGCTGCCGCCGCCATAGTAGCGCTCCCATTCGTTCCTGACCGGATCGGGTGTGGGTTCAGGCGCATTGTCGTTCCCGTCGCTTACGATGAACTTCTGCAGCCTCTCCTCGAGCTCTTCCCTGACGGTAAGTGTGAGGTACTCTCTTGCCTCAAAGATGATGTTGGGGTCATTCTCGAGCTCGTTTAGGATCGCCTCGGAAGGAGTATAGAATGTACGCGCGGCTTCCTGCGTCGTGGGTGCCGCGTATTTGGCGGCATATATCCTCGACATGTCGACAGGCTTGTACTTCTCATCGTTGTTGCTCCGGCCAAGATCATATCTCTCGGCTGAATAGATGAACGCATCGACTGCGGCTGCATCCATGAGCAGGAGCTCTTCCTCGGTTACGTTTAAGATCACTTCGCCGTTCTCGCCAAGGCCCTCGACCGTCTTTTTTGAAATGATGATGTAATCCGTTCCGTCGGGGAACTTGATCCTGACATCGACCACATCGCCCTCTGCGATATTGATGCCGGAGTAGATGAACTTGAACTCCATCTCGCGGACATCGTCTTCATAGTTAACGGAAGTGAGAGAACCTTTAAGGATCTGGCTGCCGGCGCTGATATCGAACATCGCCCGGCCTCCGAGCCCGCCTTCCGCAATAAAAAGCTCAGACGGCATGTCTGACCTTACCTGGCAGAGGGATACGTTGCTCGCGTCGACCGTCTCGCCTGCCTTGATGTCCCGGTCCGCCACATACGCGATCCGTTTCAGGCCTGCTATCTCGTCTTCCGCAACACGGACCTTTTCCGCCCAGTCCTTTTCTATCATGTCGCTCACGAAAAAGTATCCGCATACACCAAGTCCGATGAACAGGATCACGATCAGTATGTTTACGATGAGCGCCCTCTTGGAGCTCTTTGACATTCCAGCTTTCATTCTTGATCTACCTCGTATTATAAATTATTATCACAGGATAATTCTATCACTGACTTGGGCCGTCTCCTTTTCGGCTATCTCATGTATGACAGCATATCGGCCCTGCTTTATATCTACCCACGGTATCGAGACGCGGTATCCGTCATGCGGCCTGATATCGGGCTTTATCACTATCATCCTTCCGTTAAGGGTTTCTATGTCGCCCTCGAACACTCCGAACAAATCGTCCTTCCTCTTCGGAATGACCCTTATATGCTGCCCTATCTCGTAGAGCTCTTCTCTTTTCTTCTCAGAAGTAGTATTTCTCATGGTCTTTACCAAGCGCATATATCCTTGCGCTGTCCTTTACATAGTTAACGAATAATACAGTTAGGTTATTCCGGTCGCCCTTCCTCGGGTCGGCCTGCAGATATCTTGCCGTAAACTCTGTGCTCTTCTCGAGTTTTACCGCGTCCTCATGGGATGCGACAAGGAGTATCAGGTATGTGGGCGCATCGCACTTCTCAGCGACGTCAAGGTAATGCTTTGCCCGTACATATCCGCCAAGATCCGCGGATATCTCTTCAAGATAGAAGTCAGCGATGACAAGGTCTTTCGTATTGAGCGCACATGACCTGTTCTTTAAAACGAACCTGTTGCCTTCCATGTCCTTGAACATGCCGCAGGCTTTATATACGTACCTGTGGTTCTTATCATCCGTAAGCCCGGCGATTGTATCGTAGAATGATTCCTGATATTTGATCGCAAGACCTTTGCTCATGGGAAGGATGTAGTGCTTATAGCTCTTATAGTAATCCGTATGTGTGACCACCAGCCCGAGGCCCATATAAACAGACCTTAAAAACGACTCTTCCGCATCAAGGGTATTGACGAGCGAATCACGGATCTGGATCATACGGTGTATCAGTATATCCTCTTTCCGGCTTTCCCTGAACTCCGCGAGGCTCTTTTCGGCCCTGCCTCTCTCGTGCTTTTCGAAATCCGAAAAGGACATCTTCTCCCAGGGCTTGCCGCACGATGCCTGTGCGTCCTTCAGATCCTTGAACGCCGAGTCAAAGTGCCTCGGCTTTTTATTCTTTTTCCTGCCCGAATCCCAGTCGGCTATCATCTGGCCCATTCTCACATAGGTCTTATACATGTCCATGCCGACTTCCTCATATATCTTCCTGACGAGGTCCAGCGCGCTTACACTCTTGTCCTTATTCGGAAGGGCAGTGTTCAAAGCCCTCTTATCCCTCGCGCTTATTGACACGTTATAGAGAAGTGTCGAGATAAAGGCTTCCGGGTTCCCGTCAAAGTACCTTCCATACAGGCCGTTCTTTTCTTCAAGCCGGTCCTTGCCCTCATTGCACATGTCCTGTTCGATAAGGACATAGTTCCGTGTCCCGGTCCTGAACTCCATGATCCCGTCCGGGATGAAGAACTCACTTTCCGTCTTTAGATCGACCCTCACCCATCCGAGGCTTATGTTCTCCACCAGGGATTTGTTAAACCTTATCCCCGTCGCCCCGTACCAGTAAAAAGGCGGCATACCGTCTGCGATAGTCGCATATACGATATCGAGCATGTTTGTGTTATGCGAGTTTATCTTTCTGTCACGGGATGCTGAAGATATCCGGTTGACCTTAAGATATTCGCTCGGCAGTTCTTGTGATATCCTGCCATAGCCTGCAGGCTTTAGGACATATGCTTTCTCTACCCCGTCACCCTTGCTCTCAATCGGATACCTTGCAGAACCTCTCCTGCTGCGGTTTGCCAGATTGTAAATGCTCCTGTCATCATGAGTAACGCCAAGAAGATTGAACTGCTCATTGGTAATGGATCCGTAGTGTAACAGGAGCAAGGCGATAAGCTTTCCTACCGGGATCGAATCAGAAACATCGTTTAAGAGGTAATTTGTCTTTAACAGTTTCCGATAGATCTTATATCTCGGCCTGAAAGACATCGAGGAAATGTTGCGTGTCTCGGCATAGTCCTCACCGTAAAAGCTGATAAGCTCATCGGCGATATAGTCTGTCATTCCATCCTGATAAACCACGGCACAGTTTCCTCCTCTCCCAGCCTTGTAAGACTCATTATCTGCGAATTCGTTTCGTAAGCAACAGGAAATTTTAGGAATTTCTTTTTTGTTTCCTGGCCGGAGGGAAGAGTGTCACCATAAGCGGTTAGGTCCACTCCTCGGCAACGGTAAGAAACTGTCTTTCGTGAGGGCAAAAACAGATATATAAAAACGGGGATAGAAAAAGGGTTAAAGTCTTGCGTTTTCGGCGGTAAATTTTCGCTTTACCAAACACTTATCAAACGCGCTCGTTTACAGGGTTCGCAGCCTCTCATAACACGGCCGTGCCGGAAGCTGTGCGGATTCCACCAATATGATACACCAACGTGATACACCAACATTATCTACCAACGTGATACATCAACGTGATACATGGCTTCATAAGAAAACATAAGGATGTGCATTAGAAAATTTTATGATGCAGATGATAAATTCTATACTTTTGAGGTTTACCATTAAGGCTGCCGGTCATATATTCAAGATGAAAACATATGTTTTAGAGAAAGGAACCTGCTATGACAGAAAAACTTCTGAGTTCTTTCGACCGCCTCAAGGAATACAACAGCGAGGATACTCTCCTGTTGCTCCTCCCCTTCGTCGAGAAGCTGAAGAACGATAAGGACAAGAGCGAATATATATCTGCCTTCTTCAACTACTGCTCTGTCACTCACTCCGATATACTCTCCGCTTCCATCCGGAGTGTGGATCATTACTTTACGGTTATGTCCGAGCGGGTACATGACGGCAGATGCGCAGACTCAACGAGAAGAAAACACCGCAAGATAATCACCGCTTTTTACAATGATCTCGACAGACGCATCGAGGCTGGTGATGACGAGAGCATACCCCTCTACTATGTCAACAACTTCACACGCTTCTCCCATGACTACTATGAAGAGGACAAGATCCGCAGGGATAAGACTCCCGAGATATCCGACATGGACAAGCTCATAGGTGAGGCAAAGGTGAAGGACAAAGAGCTACTCATCGCCATCCTCCTTGCCTACCAGCTCTATCTGCGCACGAGCGAGATCGCATCGCTTAAGGTATCGGACTTTGGATATAACAGCGACGACGAATCATGTTTCGTCACGCTCCACCGCTCCAAGCAGTCTGTCAACCTCTTGGTGCCGAAGGAACTGGCTGCTTACATAGACGGATACCTTGCACATAGCGAAAGTCAGGGCAACTACCTCTTCTGCCCTCCCGAAAAAGCGGATGCGTGGACAAGAGGACTGCAGATCCGTCTGAAGAACCTTTGTGCCAGAGTCTTTCCCGGGCAGAACAGGACCTATACTCTCAACTCCATCAGGAATGCGGCAGGCTCTACTGCCGTCACGTTGGGACTTCCCGAAGGCGATGTTGCTGAAGCGATGGGGTATAAATCCAACCGGCATATCCGCAGGCTGTCTTCCCTAAAGGCAGATGTGACCGCAAAGGGCCTGCTAAACATCAGGATCATAGAAACATAAAGAAAGCCCCTGACTTTACCAGGGGTATTCTTATGCTCTGTCATTACATATCAACAGATTTCTTCATGAATGTTTTAATGTCAGCTCTCTTCTCCTGCCTCTTCTTCTACAAGGCCGCCTTCTTTGAGCTGCTTTGCAAGGACTTCGTTAAGGATACTTCCTACCGTCACTTTCCGCTCATTGGCTGCGTCGATAAGGGCATCGTACAGGCTCTCCTTCATCTCAAGGAACGCATCAACGGCAAGCATTACGAATGTCCTTTTGTTTGCACCCTTGTGGGATACCGTTCTCTTTACGATCTCGATGTGTGTCTCATCCGGCACCTTTATCTGAAGGTACTTGCTGCCTTCCGTGGTCCTGTTATAGTCTTTCGGTATCAGGCCCTTATAGCTCTTCTCCTTCGGCTTGGACTGCCTCTTCTTTGTTTCGTCAGGCTTTGGTGCAGGCGGGTTATTACCTGCCGGATCCTCTGCGGGGGTCTGTTCCGTATTGCCGGGCGTTACATCTTCCTTCTTCGCTTCTTCCTTAGCCTTTTCCTCTTCCAGCCTTTTTTGCTCTGCCATATAATCAAGCGCTTCCTGCTGCACTGTCTCCGGAAGGTCGTCGGCTCGGCCGTCTTTCTCGAGCTCCTCTTCATTTTCTTTCAATGACGCATAATACTCGCTTCTGCTCTGCTTACTCATATCGTTTCTCCTCCTTAGTACGGCATGCGCTCAACGATCTTTGTCGTTACCCTTCTGTAATCCCTTGCAACATTTCCATACGGCTTATACTTCTGGCATGACTGCCCCTTGTTGCCGGCCTGCATTACCTCGATAGCCTCGCAGACGGTATCAAAGAATACGTCTTTTCCAAGTCCCTTGTCCTGGATCTTCTTTATGATTACGTCCTCGTAAAGGTCTCCGGTCGCCTGATAATGGATCGTATTACTCCTTACCTTCGTCATGATGATCCCGAGTACCTGTATATGCGTCCAGTTTGCTCTTTCATCGCTCCGGTATGCCTGTATATCATCAAGTACATATTCGATACCCTGTCTTGCGTCTTTGGATCCGTCAGAGATTAGCAGGGCATAGTCGCCGGCTATTATCGACATATCGCTTGCGATATTCCTAGCGGGAGGATTATCGATGATTATGTAATCGTATTTCTTCCTTTCAAGGATCTTTATAAAGTTCCTGAGAAGAAATATATCGTCCTTATCCGAAAAGACCTTGTCTGCCTTGCTCAGTTTCGTGCTGCCGCATATGATATCACATTCCTCACAGTGCTGGATCGCGCTGTCGATCAGCTCGAATACCTCTTCCTTTGTCATATCGGTATCGATGTCGAGGCAGTCATAGATGTTCTTTGCTTTCAGGTTGCAGCCTACCCTGCCCGAAAGGTTCCTCTGTCCGTCCATGTCGATGCATAGCACCTTGTTCTCGCTGCGGGAGAGTGCAGCCGCTACCTCCAAGGCTGTCTGTGTTTTTCCGACCCCGCCTTTCGAGGTCAGTATCGAGATTACCTTTGCCATATTCCTCCTTCGCCACCCGGTGGTCCATAATTTCGTGTTAACATGATTTCGTGTTAACATTATTATAAGATAACATGATTTCGTGTTAACATGGTTTAATGTTGACACGATTTCGTATTAACATGGTTTTCACTCTGAATATAAACCATCTTTATATCAAAAGTCAATGGTTTCGTGTTAACATGATTTAATTTTTTCGTGTTATCCTGTTATCATTTTATCATGTTTTAGTGTTTTCGTGTTTTATTGTTTTCATGTTTTATTGTTTCAATGTTTTATTGTTTTATTGTTTTAGTGTTTTCGTGTTTTAGTGTTTTCGTGTTATCATGTTTTTCTTGACAAAATTGACAATTTTTTCAAACGAACAGGAGCCGGGCTGAGATATGCATGCCCGCAATCGCGAAATTTTGCCCCAATTTTGGCTTTGAACAGAAAAGGTATATAGATAATAGGGTATGATATAAAAGAGGGTTTAAAACGGCTTGTAGTAAATTTTGCAAAAAACAAGAAAAAGACCTCCGAAGAGGTCTTGATCCAAAAATCTTACAGAAAATGTCTCTGCGGCATGTACCCATTTACGAGTAAATCGTCAAGACCTTTTCCGTTTGCGATGTTCCAGTCGCACATGCAGACTCTGAAACCGGAGCTGCGTAATTTGTTCACGAGCATATCCTGTTGTGAGAGAACATTCTCGTTCGTCTCCTTATCGGCGTCATATGCGACGCAGAATGTCGAGCAGCCTTTCTCATAAAAATAGTCTAGGACTGAGGTACCTTTATCGTCCTTTTCGAAAAGACGGTACCACGAGTTCACGCCGGGAACAGAAAGCACGACAGCCTTTAATAGCTCTGCGGATATCATTGCCTTCTTCTCGCCTTCAGTAATATAGATAAAGGACGGGACGAACTTTGAGACCGGAGTGTATACCCCGATCCTTGTTCCCATTGAGGGACCATAGTTTGAACTGGCAAAGTTCAGATACTTACCGGACTCATACCATGTGTTGAGCACTCGGTTCTTTGCGCACTCGTCATCATGGGCCTCATACTGCTCTTTCGTGACAATATTCCACTTATCGTCTGTCCATCTAAGATCAGGCCTTACGCGAAGACCGATGATCCTCTTATGGACATCGAACAAAGGGAAGAGGATCCCACCCTGACCACCTAACGTCCAGTTGCCCTTCTTGTTCTGGTAAGCATTTGGAAAGCGCGAGAGGTCTCCGAACCTGTCAGCCAGCTGCTTGCCGAGTGCAACGCGATAGGGCAGAAGAGCATCGGTAAGCTCCGGGTGCTCGAACCTTAACGTATCCTTTTCAGGGAAGGAGACCACGAGGTTCTGTCTGATCATCTCATCGGTCATGCCCTCTGAATAAAGATATTCGCGATGTTTACTTGAAAGATGCAGGTTCGAGATCAGGAACCTGAACATTCCGTCGAGCTTATCATTATCGAACGGCTCGACAACTTCCCGCTCTTTTATCTCTACCGGCTTAAAAGAGATAGAAGAGAAGGATTCCCCTTTTGCGAGCTTACTCGTGGGCCTGCGGTAAACATAGGTCTCTTTCGGCTCTAAAATAGGGTTACCTCCGCGGTCGGAGGAACCAATACCTGCGACAACGTATTCAATGCCGTCGCTTCCTGTGATGATATCTCCCTTGCTAAGGTCGTGGGAGTACATACATACCCATACATTCTGGCCTATCTCAGAAGGAGAGTATGCGCACCACCCTTTATGTCCGCAGATAGGACAGGGCTGCCTGGAAGACTTCCAGTGTGCTCTTGTAAAGCTTGACTGCATTGTCATCATGGTTGTCACCCCCTTTTCAAAAATTTTGTAAAAAAAAAGATCCCCTACACGGCGATCTTACAGTACCGAAATGGTACTTTTTCTGTGCACATATCCCGAAAGGCTACTGGACATGCACCAGTTAATGATGCTCAAAGGCACCGTTTGGCTTTTCCGCTCTGAAAAGACCAAATCTAAAACGACAAATAATGTAATTACATTATATAGCACACCCGCGGTGGTAAGCAAGTATTTTTTTAAGATCTTCATGATCAAAAAACTAGTTACCTGAGACTGCCTTTCTGTTGTGATCGCTCACAAGCCTCCTTCCGCGGGCGTCGGCTACCAGAATAATGTAATCACACTTTGCCGGAGCATCATGCAAAGTAAGTATAGAAAAAGATCACTCTTTTTTCAACAGATAAACTTAAGATACCATGTCAAATGCAAAGCTCTTTTCAGTAAAGACCGGCGTTCCGTCCTTCTCGGCAGAAGAGCAGGTGTAGATCCGGTCGTAGAGCTTCCCGCCCGGTATCGCAAGATCATATGTATAATATATCAGGATATCCTTAAGCCGTTCATCTAAAGCGATTGCCTGTCTTATGGCAGACATATGCAGAAGATCCTCGCATACAAGGACCGGTGCTGCGCCAAGTCCGAACTTCTTGATCATACCGAACATCATCTTTACGGCTGCAATCGCGATATCAGCATTATTCCCCTCCCGGCGAATAACGATCGGTACGAACGTGACAGGAACCCCGTCCACGGCAAAAGAGGAAGAGTAAGGATAACGGTATATATAATTATTTACGTTTACCTCAAGCCCGAACTTCTCGTTCGTCATTTCCTTCCTGTACTCACGGGATGCGATGATGAACTGGTTCATCGCGAGAGTCTTCATGGCGGGCAGGGCTTCGGGCACGGTAAATATCCCTCTGTCTATCGTCTTGTGCAGCCAGTCGAACACGCCCTTCGATACTCCGTAAAAATACGGCGTGCTGTAAGTCTCACCCGACTCAACGGGATACGTGCAGTAATATCTGTGCAGGAAACCGTTTCCGACAAGCTTCCTTAAGACCTTCTTTAAGGATTCCTCCTTTTTTCCGGTCATGATGAGCAGCATACGGCGGTTCAGATACTTGTATTTATATACCATCTGGATAATGGCAAGGTCATAGTTGTTCAGCCTGCCGTTCTTCATGCACTGCTTGATGTAGTCGACCGACGCGTTCTTCAGGTCCTTCTCCCTGAAGATCTCCATGCCCTGCCTGAAGATGAATGGCGACTTTCCCGCAAAAACATCGGGCATGTCATGCAGCTCGCTCTTAAAGTCCGGCGCCTCACTGTTCAGCCTGTTTTCCTCTTCCATATAAATCCCCTTCAATAAAATCACTCAACAACACTCAGATGACCGTATGTACGGACGCGAAGTACCCGTACCTGGTTCCTTCCGCCTTCCTTTGCAGCATATACCATATCATCTGCCGCCTTAAAGAATGCTTCTGCATCCATTTCTTCTTTATATGCCGCCACACCGATCGATACCGTTATCGATCCGACAGTCTCTATATAAGCAGCCTCGACCGCTTTTCGGATCTGCTCGGCTCGTCTTGCGGCCACTTCCAGCTCGCAGTACATGATGATGACGAACTCCTCGCCGCCATATCTGCACGCAATATCATTATCACGGATGTTTTCCCTTATTATACCTGCCAGAGCCTTCAGGGCAATATCACCGACATCATGCCCGAACGTATCGTTCACATGCTTGAAATGGTCGATATCGAGCATCAGGAGCGAGGTCTTTGTACCTTTTGCCCCGGACTGAACGGCTTTCCGTATCTCTGAATCATAGTAGGCCCTGTTAAATAGACCCGTAAGCTTGTCCCTCGTATTTGTATTTATCAGCTCTTCGTTGTTCATGTTCAGGTATTCGTTGTCGAGGGAGTATTCCTCAATAGCCGTGACAAACAAATTCCTTACCGCATATAGGATAGAAGAGGAGATAAGCGCGAACAGGACCATATATATTATCCTGGCAAAGGAGCCGTCCGAGACAAGCCCTACTGCCGATAGTTCGACAATCCCTGTCCCCACCATGAGGAGAGACCGGCTCGGTATATGCAGCAGTATCACAACAATGCATCCTGTAAGGAACGCTCCGGCTGCCAGATGATCCGGTCTGCCGCACAAAATCTGCAGGGGCGTAAGCACATGGATGATCACCGCAGCGCACACAAGCGAACAGGGGATGCACCTTACATGTCCACGTCCGATAAGGAACGCGCCCACGATTACCACGGCACAGACAGGATAGAAGATGACTTCAACGGTTCCCGGCCTGCCAAGAGTCGCATTCACCCCGCATATGATAAGAACTGCAAGGCAGGAGAGAAACGATATGTTCAATACTTTTCCTTCCGGAAAGAGTTTGCCTCCTGCCCCCATAGTTCCTCCATAAAATCAGTTTAGATCACAGATCATATCCATTCTCGCCGAAATTCGTACCATAGCCTGAATCGTTATGCGGCGCAGGCTCTTCCTTATCCTTCATCTTCTCAAAGGCTCCGCTGTTCCTCAGCTCTTCCTTATTGGTCTTCTTTTCGGTCTCTGCTTCCTTTTGGGCGGATGTTGCGGGCTTTTTGCCCATGTTCTCCGCCTTCATCGCTGCAGGAGCGGTATTTTGGCTTTCCTCTGCAAAGGGCTCAGGATCGGTATCTTCCATCCTGCCGCTTGCCTGGAAATCTTCTTTTACGCTTATCGTTCCCGCTGGAACCGCTTCAACTTCCTCTACCTTCTCGGGTATCTTCTTCTCGACTTTCTTCATCGTCTCTTCGTCGGGAAGGAGGTTCTTATACGAATACTTCTTATAGAGCTCGTCCCAGTCCATCGGGTATCTCTTCCTCTTGTTGAACTTTGTCTTCGGAAGAAAATCAACCTTTGCGAAATAAGGCTTTATAAGATTGCCGTTCCTTACGGAGAGAACAGTGATATCCTGGAACGGGAGATATCTCATGTCGCTGCCTTCGATATAGTTCTCCTGGGTGAGTGTCTCGCGCTTCTGGTATGTGTAGGACGGGTTATCGGTAGTAAGCGCCGTCTCCGAAACAGAATCGGTCTCGGAAATATCCCAGCGCATGCCTGCGAGCTCCTGATATATCTTCATCTCGGTCGGTCCGATACGTCCGAAGATATAATGCTGCGAGCAGCCTGATATCATCACGCTCTTTAAGTTCTTTGTCGCATCGTTCCTGTCATACTGGTCAAGAGACTGGTTCGCAAAGATGCAAGCGCAGCGGAACTTTCTGAACAGCGATACTGCCTGCTCGAGTCTGGGCGTTACAAGGAGCGAAGCCTCATCGATATAGAAGAAGTGCGGGATCCTCGTCCTCTCGTTTCCGGGACGGCGAAGTACCGCGTCTATGAACGAGAGCATGAAGAAGAGTCCGAAGCCCGTCGAATCGCTGACGCCTTCCTGATAAGCATAATCGACAACTGTTACCTGGCCTTCGCTGAGCATCTTGTCCATATCAAGGGTATGCTCATCGTCGACGCAGAGCAGATCCGCAAAGGAAGGAGTGGCAAGGAGCAGGTCGATGAGGTTTCTTAAGCCTCTTACCTGATCGAGCATCTTTTCCTGTCCGGGTCCGAAGATGTCGAGCCTTATGAAATCGGTAACGAATGCATATCTTTTCTCCTCCTTGTCACAGCGGAGAAGCTCCCTGTAATAAGGCCGGATGTTCTCAAAGTTATTGATGCAGTCACGGAGCACTGCGGGATTGGGCTGTTTTCCGTTATGGAGCCTCGGATAAGCCACCTCAAGGCATATGATGAATGTGACCGTCATACATCTGTTGAGGTTGGTAAAGTAAGGATCGCCATGTCCCCTCAGATCATCTATAGACTGTAGAACGTCCGCAAAGAGTGTTGCCTTCTTTACGATCTCCTTTGTATGCATCCACTCAGGGATGTTGGGTGATATATAAAGAGGATTGAAACCGATATATCCGGTCTTCTTCTTTCCCGTGAGTTCGTCCGCAGGAAGAGGATCGAGACGGTTCACCCTGTCTCCCTTTGCAATGCCGAGTAAATATGCGTCATCCGTAGTCGACGGATCGGGTGCCATGACCGTGATTCCGCAGGGACGGTATTTCTGCTTAAGCTTCTCGAGCTTCTTCTCATACCCCTCAACGGGTACGATGCTCTTTATCCAGTAATCGCGCTTACCGACGGGGCCGCTCATGTATGCCTGCCCCTTCTTGAGCATCTTATGTACACTCTTTCGCAGCGCGTCGTCATTCTTCGCCCTCTGTTCAAGATCTTCGTTTATCATGGGCGCATCGATATTTGTTGACTTACCGCCGCCGGTAGGAGCTATGGTCATTGAATGCAGGTATCTGTCGTTCTCACGCACTACCTGATACTTGGCATCGGACGCACGGCAGATAACCCTGCGCGTATCATAGAGCCACTTTTTGTTCTTTCTTAAGTCAACGTAATTCGACAGCCTGAAATACTTAAGCGACTTAAATGTTATCTTGTTGAATACCAGCATGCCGAGCTCTGTCGTACACACGGCAGTAAGCACAAGCATCGGGACGACCAAAACCACCCGAGCAAGGAATACCCAGTCATCCTTAGATACCCAGGGGTTTACCTTTCCTATGATCACCGGCAGTATGAGCTTATATGTAAGATAATAGAACGTACCCGCAAGCTCTACCGCCACAAGAGCCAGGAGAGTGGCGAAGAATACCTTTATCCTGATGTCAAAGGTCCAGTGCCTTACCATTGTTGAGAAAAGCCACACTAATATCCCGAATATGAACCAGAGAGTCATGCCCGCCTTCGGCATGATCTTTGACGCATCGAGCGTCTTTACGCTGTTTACAAGGTTATAAGCATAGATCCCCGTAAATGCTGCCGTAACAAAGAGATAAAGATAGATCACTCCGATCTTGATGTAATCCCAGAGGTTCTTCTTGTAATGCTTAAGAATCTCTATCTCCTGCAGCTCCTCTTCGGGAGTGAGCTTTCCGGCTTCCTTCCTGTCTTCGAAGGTCTCATTCGTCTCCATGATGAGCTTGTCGCGTTCGATAGAGGTATCGTCATCTATCTTCTTTACCGCTTCCGCAGCATCATCGTCCTTGATCGTGTCGTCATCTTTGCGATAATGCGAAGAGATCTTATGAGACGGTTTTGAATCCCTCTTAACGCTATCCGCACTGCTCTTGTCCTGTGGATGGTTCCCTCCTTCCGGGCGGTCATCCTCAGGCTCCCCTATAATGATATCCTCATCGAGATCGTCAAGGTCGACGACATCGGCGATACCAAGATCATCTATATCAGCCATAAGTTTTCTCCTTGGTGATTACCTTCTACGATTGATTATCTATGGATTGCTCTCGTAAGCAAGCGATTTTTTTAGACGACCGTAAGAAAAAACCATCTTTAACACAGAACCTGTTTTTAACACGCTGTTTAACATATCAATTTAACAGATAATTTAACATCGTGTTATATTTCGCTTGACAAACATGTTAATTGCGTGTTAATCTTCGAGTAGATAAAGGTGTAATTTTTGAATCGGGAGGTGAGATCATGCCGTACAGAAAAGAGAATAAGAACATGGAAACTTCCCAGAATACAGGAAAGAACACGGAAGATACCGAAAGAGAAGGGTTCTTTGAACTCCTTCGGCTCGCTCAGGGAGACCGTACCGCTGGTGAATACGCTAAAGCCGCCGGGATCTCATTAGTCTCGCTCTCCCGGATCAATCACAGGGTAGTAAAGCCCTCACTGCTGACACTTTCAAAGCTGACATCGGAAGAAGCAGCTCCGCAGAACGGCGTCACCTATGAGATGCTCGTTAATGCGGCAAAAGCCGAAAACCTTCTCTCCGGCGTAACTGGCGGAAGGCAGATAACATCAACAAGGCAGTTTGGTGACACCCACTCCAAGCACTTCTGGTATACGGTCCGGGATGCTTTTCAGAAGAGCGTTCTTGATAAAGGCGAAGAGATCCGGCTGCTCCCCAATGAGAGATTCCTTGTCGGCGGCACAAGGACCGTATCCATCATCGCAGATTACACTCAGACCGTTAGATCAAGGGAAGACTGGTTAAAGAGCGTCATACTTCCTCTAATGCTTGAGGAGCCTGACAGGAACACTGACCACCTGCTCTTTACAGCCCAGCCGGAGCTTTACGATTACGTGGTATCGATGAAGGGAAAAATAAGCTACAAGGGGAACCTTAAAGTGCTGATGATCAACTGGCCGGAGGCAAACATCAGTGAGGACCCGAAGATCACAAGAGAAGAACAGATAACAACCTATGACTGAGCAAAAGGTGTCCAAAGACACGGAAGGGAGGATATATGGCACATTATGACTTGGCAGAGATAAGGAAACAGTGTGGGATCACGCAAAGGGAGCTGGCCGACAGGCTTGGGCTTTCGATCAACAAGATCCAGTACTCGGAATCAGGGCAGGGCAGCATGAGCTATTCTTCCCTGATCAAGCTCGGGCTCGGCACGGAAATGACTGATTATGACGAGGAACCTGTAGTTTCATGGAACGGCGAAGCACTCTACGTAGCCAGGAAGGCCCTGAGACTCACCCAGAAGCAGTTCGCTGAGCTTGTTGGGGCAAACTTCCGGGACATCTCAAGATGGGAGATGGGATATAATGAGCCGAGAGCCGAGATGGTAGAGCGTATCAGCGCGGCCTGCGGGAAGAAGGTTTCCTGCTTCTATGTCAGCTCCGTTACGCCCGAGCGTATCTCCGAGATCCTTAAGAAGATGACGACAATGACAGAAAGATTCTGCTTCCTTATCGAGACTGGACAGAAACAAAATGGTGATTACCAGTTCGTTCAGAGTATGAAAAAAACATATGCAGCATGACTTAAAAGGCTCCCGTTTTCCGGGAGTCTTTTCTATAACCTGAATGCTACGGATACCCTTTTTGGAAAAAATAAAATTTTATGCTTGCTTACGAAAAGGTTATGCATATCATAAGACTCACAAGCGGTTAATCCCATTTTTCTTGAACAACGAATGACAAGCCTGTTGTATGTAAAACATAAGACTAACAAACAACAATAAGCTTAGATGTTTTAGGGAACTTCCCGAACCCTTTATTTTCAAGGGTTTCCGCCGATGCATGGCAGCTGGCCCGCATGTATGGGTGGAAAGAATAGATTATCTTTGAGGGTCGTCACAAAAACGTCTGTGGAAACATTTGATTATATGTCCGTTCCCCAGGGGCCGTAAATCAAAGGAGTCGGTGGAAATATCTGATTAGGGGCATCGGATTCTTCCACAGAAAAGCCAGTCGGTGGAAGAACGGGATTATTGACGCAATCCGATCCTTCCACAAGACAGGGCGATACGCGAACAACAATCAAAATCTTCCACCTGATAGCCGTTCGGTGGAAAGATCTGATTATAAATGCATCGTTTTCTTCCACAGACTTATTTCAGATGAACTGATGGCTGCCTGGTGCCAGGCTATTTCCGGTGTTCGGTGGAAATATAAGATCATGCGCGCAATCTTTTTATTCCACAACTCAAAGAGAACTGCCATGAAGCGTCCGGGGAACGGCTATACCGTACTGTTCAGCAGAGTCTGTGGAAAAATTTGATTATAGATCCATCCTTTTCTTCCACCGACAAGCTGTCTCGGCCTCTTACGTAATCAGATCCTTCCACCAAAACAGCAATCGGAGTATGCTTTTGCCGCAGAACATGATGGTCCGTCCTTCATCTCCGTGCCCTCAATATCAGTGCTGCCAAGCCTACGTACGATAGGGGCGTTCCCATGGAACTGCCTGTGCCTGGAGAGGCCTCGTTCCCGGGCCGATGGTTATCCGTGGAAAGAATTGATTATAAATACATCATATTCTTCCACCGAAAGACGGTCTGTGGAAAGATTTGATTATAATGACATCGAAATCTTTCACCGAAGGCATATTCTGTGGAAAAAACGGATTATAGGATAATCAAAACCTTCCACCAACTGCCAATCGGTGGAAAGAAAGGATTAAATTACACATCGAAATCTTCCACCATAGAGTAGAAAAAGGCAACTTCAGGGCCATACCGGACAACTGAAGGATACTCACCTGCGCGAATATGATCAAAACCCTCCACCGGAATCGTTGACGGTGGAAAAATTAGATTGCCTTTAATCACATTTTACCACAGACTTTTCATAAATGGTAGAAGAAAAAGATTATTTACATCCTTTTTTTCCACTTTTGTGCTTGACATGGTGGAAAGAAAAGATTAATGTTGAAACTAGGTAATTGTAATGAGGAGGAGAAGGATACTTATGAGATTGTCGGTTCTCTTGGGATTGCTAGTTTTTATACTGTTTATGATATTTCTCGAATATGTATTCAAAAGCGGCCTAACCGCGGCTTTGGTCTTCGCAACTTTAATATTCGGCCTGTGCACTGTAGTCCTTCTCAAAGTCCATGTTCTTGAAGAGAAGACATATTACAGTAATGAATACGATACAGACGCACTATATCAGGCATATTTAGAAGATTCGCGTTATACGTGCGAGGAAGTAACCGAGAACATCGATGACTATTGGTTTATAAAAAACGGAAAGGTTTGTAGTCAGGCTTCAAAAATGAAAGTGGTTAGACTTATGGGTGGTAAATACCGTGTATACTATACCCATTATGCGCCGACAAGTCGGGCCGAACAGGAACATGCGATTCTTAACGCCGAAGTAAGTGCGCAGTATTAAGTAATCGGGCGGGTTAACGGCTAACTGGCTGTTAGGTTACTTAATACCTACAATCTATATATTAGGAGGATGGTGCGGTATGCCGGTTGGAAATAACAGGGACAAGAAGTACGACTCGATAGTGGCAAAGTCACCATCGCTGCTCTTATGTAAGCATACGATGACTCTAACAGAGAAAAAGCTGTTCGATACGGCACTCCTCCAGCTGAAGCACGACTATGAAGCTCCTGGCGGGGTCCTCCAGATACCTGAAGGAAAGCAGCTCGAGGTTCAGATCCCAGCCAATGTCATAAAAAAGAAGCTCGGGTATAATTCAACGAACATATACACCAAGCTCTACGAGATATCCGAGAACTATACAAAGATCAGGTTTGCCTTAAGAAAGGACCCGACATCGAACGATGTATCTGACGGAGCATTCGAATTCCTAAATCCTTTTCCGTATTGTAAATACGAAGACGGTGTTTTCACCATGAGGTTCGAATCCGGGCTGAACAAAGAGATAGCGAACATGGAGAACGGCAGGTATGCTCTCAGCGATACCGCGATAACCCTGAAGTTCACGCAGAAGGTATCATCAGATCTTTACGATGTCATCTGCTGGTATATATGGAAAGGCGGGTTTGAGACTTCGGTCGAGGAGCTGCGTGCTATGCTGGGCCTTGATCTTGAGTTAAAAGGCAAGAAGGGCGAAATAAAGACCATCAGTAAATATGAGCAGTACAGGGACCTTAACCGTTATGTCCTTAAGCCGGCGGTCAAAGAGATCAATGAGCTGTCGGATGTGATAGTTTCGTATTATCCCTCACAAAAGAAGGGCAATAAGGTCACATATATACGCTTCGACATCAAAAAGAAGGAGATAGCCGCAAAAGCGGAAGGCGCAGAGGATGTGATCCCGGCAAAGAATCCGCTCGAAGAGGTCGATGAAGGCATCCAGTCAAATGCGAGGGTGCTTAAGTACATCATTACCGACGAGAACATTACGGAGAATGATATAGTGATGTTCCTCATGGCATCTAATAATGACCAGGAAGTGGTGATCGAAAAGTGGCAGATGTATAAGCAGCAGACGATGACAAGGCCCATCGCAAATCCAGTTGGCTGGATCATCTCGGCAATCAAGAATAATTATAAGAGCAATGTTGAGGATGTTGCCCTTGAAGATGTTGTTGAGCCGGCTCCTGCAAAAGAGGACGAAGAGAATGAAGAGGTTCTTGACGGCATAAACGAGCTGCTCAGAGACTATGCAAAGCCGTTCAAGTTGAAGGACATAAGGGCAATCGCGAAACAGGCCGGAAATGAAATCGCTAAGGTTGAAAAGGCATATAAAGCACTGAAGGCGCAGAAAAGTGTCAACGATCCGGTTGCGTATATGATAGCCGCGATAAGAGACGGGTATGAGGCACGCGCAAAGTCAGCCAAAAAGAACGGGAATATGTTTAACGAGTTTGACCAGCGGGAGTATACCGAGGATGATTATACAGAGCTCGAGAGAAGGAAGCTCGGGAAACTATAAAAATATCATAAGGGAATTAAGGTCGGACAGGGTCCGGCCTTATTCTTTTTATGGTATTGATCTCATTGATCCTTCGGAACAAATCGTTCCTTTACCACATGATTTTTATGCTTTATGATGGACTTAAATCAAGGAGGACAAATCACATGAGCAAATATCTGGCAAGCAATCTTAGGTACCTGAGGAAGACAAAGGGTAAAACGCAGGAGCAGGTAAAGAACGAAATGCAGCTGGGCGAGCGAGTCTTATCACATTACGAAAAAGGCAGCCGCGGCCTTGATAATGAATTGTTGGTTGATTTTGCAAAGTACTATGGCGTTACCGTAGATGATCTTCTGAACGTGGATCTCCGCTCAGAACAGGACAAAAGCAAGGTTGTCCAGCTACAAAACAAGTATCTCAAAAACGACCTTATTAAACAGATACAAGAATCTGATATATGGAAACAGTACCAGAAAAAGTCTGAAGAACGGGAAAAGCTCTTGCAAGAGCATAAAGACGATGGAGAATGGCTCTATTACGATTATTTGGATCGAGAGTACGAGTTTGACGAAGCAATAAAAGATCAGGAAAACCAGTATGATGACAGCACATGGATTGAGCTTCTCACGGATGGTCATTACGATGCACTGGATTATTTATTCCACGTCATGGATGAGATGGAAAGCATGGCGGTCGGTGTAGAGATATTTGATCCCATCACTGATCTGGAATACAGACTTGAAAGAATAGATAAAACAATGGTTTATTGTGCTATCGCAAGAAGCCTTATAAAAAAGGAATTGGATGATGAGGAGGAATCCTGTAAAAGAATTCATAATATGGATCTTTAACGGGTAAGAAAACACTACCCTGGATACAAACAGTTTTCTCTGATACTATGATGACAGGCCAAGATCTTAGTCGCACATCATCAATAAAAGAAAGGAACGCCAATGTCGAGAAAATATACAATAGACGATAACGAGTATTATTTCTGCAATGATCGCTTCATACAGGAGTACAACAACCTCTATCTGAACCTTTATGACGCAGGAACGGTGAAGAACAAAGAAGAGTACCTCGAATATTTTTCGCAGAAGACGAATTTTAGCGTAGAAACAATCCGCAGCTGGGTAAAGGGCAAAAACACCCCTGCAGGAATAGAATACATTAAATCACTTGCTGCCTATTTCTCAATTGACTACATGAAGCTGCTGTCTATCTACCAGCAGGCAGACTTTACTCCTTATCGGCTCCTCAATGGCGCGGGAAAGAAGATGCGAAATAAGAAAATGGAAGAAATAGGAATAAAAGAACGTACGGTTTATGAAAAGATAA
>JAEEGQ010000004.1 GCA_016280395.1 Lachnospiraceae bacterium
GAAGATGCCTTATTCCACCAACCTGGACATAGAGAGCGTCATCGGCAGTAAAAATGAATTACTTCGTAAGGCAGACGTTGAGTGGCGTATCCCTTTTGATGCTGAGAACGGCATCATGTCGATCCACAGGCATAGCTACGGAACTGCTACGCGAGGCACATCCGATATGTATGTCATATATGATCCGGATGAGAGCCTGTATTATGCGGTATGGATTGGGTGAGTACGGAGTGCTTTTCGGGAGCTTGTTATTTTTCTGTTTTGTTTGAACTGACATGGAGAGGCTGAAAGCCTCTCTTTTTATGGCTTTGAGACGTTTCTCTTCTGTACGGAAATACTACATTTTGAAAAAAATATAAGATAAAATGTAATATATACTTGACATAATGTAAAATCGGTGGTATGATCGTCCACGTCAGGAGGTAATGAGATATGAAAGAGATGAAGGAGAGCAAAGTCAAAACATTTTTCTTCTGCCTGTGGGTGATAATCGCGGTGCTGCTGATCCAGGCCGGAGTGTCCGTTATCGGGATCCTGCCGAAGGCAGTGCAGTTTATGCTGGAAACGGGCGGCATGGGAGAAGAGTATATGAAGAGGTATCAGGAGTATGCAACGAGCGGGCCGGTGCTCATGACACTGCAGTTTGCAGCGGAGATAGTGTGTATAATAGCTGCAGGCATCTGGTACTATTTCGGATATGTGAGAAAAGATAAGCAAAAGGGGATTTACAAGCCGATCACTAAAAAGTACAATCTCCTTAAAGACACCGGCTTTATCCTGAGCGGATGTCTTGCGGCTTGGGCACTTGCGGTGCTTTTGCAGATCATAGTGTCGAGCCTTATGCCAAAGACCAACGAGGCCGTCGGGGAGATGCTGAACACCGCGCTCGGCGGAGGCACACAGTGGATGGGCATCGTCACAGCCGTGATACTTGCTCCGATATGTGAAGAGCTCACGGTACGAGGGATCATCCTTCAAAGATCAAAGAGAGCCTTCGGTGTGGTCGGCTGCGTAGTGATGAGCGCTGTGATGTTCGGGATATTTCACATGAATCCAATCCAGGGTATATATGTTCTGCCGCTCGGCCTGTTCTGGGGCTTTGTGGGCTATAAAAAGAATTCATTCATCCCATGTGTGTTCTGTCATATGCTGAACAACGCACTGGGGCTTTTCATCCCGGCGTCCGTAAATGCCATAGTAATGTTCATCGTATTTGGGGTGCTTACGGCAGTGATCGGTGTGAAGACAGGATATATATCGAACAATGACACGGTTGACGATGTGGATAACACAGTTGAGGAGGTATGATATGTCAAAGAAAGGTAAAACATTACTTGTGCTGGTCGCACTGCTTCTGGCCGCGGTCTCTGTGATGATCGCGATAGCCCCGAAAAACAACTATTCCGCGAAGCTGAATACCGTGGTGGCTGTTGAGGGGGCGGAGACACAGCCGGGATTCACCCAGACAGTCCTTACCGTTAAAAAGGACGGATTATATCAGTTCAGTGCCGACTGGTGGATGGATGAGGCTCCGGGATTCGTTACCGGGCTTATCGTATATGATGAAGCGGGAAACAGCGTTTTTTCCGTGACGGGGAATATGCTTACTGCCGATTCCGCGATCAGGAATCTGAAAAAAGGCAGATATACCTTCAGGTTTCAGCCTCTTACAAGCGCGGAGGCCTACAGAGCATACGTGACCGAGAATTTTCCGGGTGAAGAGATCGGAGAGGTTGATGAGAGTGTGTTCTTTGACGGCACATTTAACATGTGCTATTTGGTTGAGATCAAAGAGTATATGAAAAACGCGAAGCTCATCTCAACGCTTTTCGGCGTGGTCGTGGGTTGCCTTCTTGTCGCGATCGTCCTGGCCGCATCGAAAAAAGAGACCCCGGCGATCGGTAAATATGATGAACGCCAGATAGCTGCTCAGGGCAAGGCGTATAAATACGGTTTTTACACGCTGATGATATACACGCTGCTCATAGTGATATGTCACGCAGGCGGAGTAAACATCCCTCTTGAGACATCATTGCAGGCTCTGGTCGGGATACTGATATCTGCCGCCGTGCTCGCGACGATATTGATAATGAAAGACGCATATTTCAGGCTTGATGAGAACAGGAACAGCTGGATAGTATTCTTTGTGGCACTCGCATTGCTGAATCTCGCGATCGGCGCGGTGAACATAATGAACGGAAACAATATCGCAAACGGCATGCTCACCACTATGGGAAACGCAAATCTCTTTTGCGGAGTCACAGTTGTATATCTTCTCATGGTGATACTGGTAAAGACTGTAAAAGACAGGAAAGAGGAATAGTATGAAAAACCTGAGATTAAAGGCCGCAAGAGCTTCCTTTGACATGTCTCAGCAGGAACTCGCGGACAAGGTGGGGGTGTCGAGGCAGACGATAAATGCGATAGAAAAGGGTGATTACAACCCCACGATCAACCTGTGCATCGCGATCTGCAAGGCGTTGAACAAAACGCTCGACGAGCTTTTCTGGGAATAAGAGTCATGGGGACGGTTCTTTTTGACTCATCGGCACGTTGTGCCGGTGAGTCAAAAAGAACCGTCCCCATGACTCCTTAAAGCAGTTTTGTGC
>JAEEGQ010000036.1 GCA_016280395.1 Lachnospiraceae bacterium
GTCCGTATTCTTTGGCGAGCGCTTCATCACGCTGCCCGAGGCTTCGTCCGATCAGCGCCACGGCTGTTGCCTGCAGTCCGTCTCCGAAAGAAAACGACAAACCCATGATATTCATTCCGACCTGATGGGCCGCCATTGACGCCGTGCCCATCTTAGCAGCCATGATTGAAGTCGCCATAAAGCCTATCCTCATCAGGATCTGCTCAAGGAAAACGGAATAACCGACTCTTATAAGCGACCGGAAAGCGTCAAAAGCCGGCCGGATCTTATTCTTAACTATAAACGGGATGCTAACAAAACAGTCTTTTACAAATAAAGACCGTATGCTCATGACGCTCGCAACAACAGTTCCGAGAACCGTGGCGAGAGCGGCTCCCCTTACCCCGAGAGCAGGGAATCCTAGCTTACCGCCTATGAGAAGGTAATTAAATATGACATTGACCGTATTCGACGCCAGATTGGTGCGCATTGTGATCTTCGTGTTCCCTGCGCCTCTTTGGGCCGAGTTGATACCCATCTGGATACAGTTAAAGATCATACCGCCCATGACGATCCTGAAGTAGGATACTGCCAGATCATGGGTGTCCGGATTTGAACCGCAGAATCTTATTATTCCATCAGCAAAAGCAACCAGTACCGCTCCGATGATCACTGCCGCAAGCACTATAAACAAAATACCGGATACCAGTATCCTGTTTGCATCCTCTTTTCTGTCCTCTCCCCTTCTTCTCGCAACCAGCGCGGAAAGAGAAACGTTTATTGCAAAGAAAAGGGCAAGCCCCATAAACTTCGGCTGGGTGGTAAGGCCTACCGCGGCAACAGCGTTGCTGCCCAGTCCGCTCACCATATATGAATCCACAAGACCCACAAAAGCAGCAAAGAAGGACTCTATTACCGCCGGCCATGCAATATTTATCGTTTCTTTTATGATTTTCTTATCAGGTATTTTCATATTCCGGCCCTGTCATATCAACTCCAGCATCTCCTGCGGATTTTCCGCCGCCTTCACCTTATCCATTGCGCGGACGATCACGCCGTTTTCATCGATCAGGTATGTCGTTCGAACGATCCCCATCGAGACCTTACCGTAATTGGTCTTCTCTTTCCAGACATCATACTTTTTCAGCACATCAAGACTTGTGTCCGAAAGCAATGTAAACGGAAGACCGTATTTTTCTTCAAACTTCTTGTGAGAAGCTACTGTGTCTTTGTTGATTCCAAGTATTATCGCTCCTTTTTCACGAAACTGCGGGTATCTTTCGGCAAACCCGCACGCCTGCTTCGTGCAGCCGGAAGTGTTGTCCTTCGGGTAAAAATACAGGATCACTCTCTGTCCTTTGTATTCAGACAAAGAATGAATCTTCCCATTTTGATCCGGCAAAGAAAAATCAGGGGCCTTTGTTCCTTCTTTAAGCATAGTGTCAGTCTCCTTTATCTTACTTACATATAAATCTTACCAAAAGCGCCTTGTATTTTAAAGAACAAACTCCGTTCGGATCAAAAGTGTTGACAATCAAAACAGATTGTGTTAGCATTTGGCTAATCGAATTAGCCATTAAACTAATAACATTAGCAAGGAGGCATGGAATTCTTGAAAAAGCAGGAAATAATCGAACTGTGTGTTGAGATTGTCGATAAGGATGGATTTCTGAATCTTTCCGTAAAGACCATCGCCGATAAACTTGGCATAAAACCGCCGTCGATATATAAGCATTTTCCGGGTGGTCTCGGAGAGATCAAGGACGCTCTGATGACATACGGCTGGCAGAGAATAGATACAAAGATCGCCAGATCTGCGGTGGGCAAAGCGGGAGAAAACGGTTTAAAAGCCATGTGTTATGCACTGCGCGAGTTTGCGCACGAGCATCCCGGAGTTTTTGAAACCGTATGCTGGCATAATTCATACACCTCCGAACAGGATCAGGAGATGACAAAAGGAGTAATTGCGTCATTGTATGCAGTTTTGAATTCCTTGGAATTCAGCGACGTACAAAAAATGCATGTGTTAAGGACTCTAAGAGGCTATGTGGAAGGCTTCGCGATGCTGGAACTGCACGGCAGTTTCGGGGATAAAGTCTCGCTGGATGAGAGCTTCTCCTACGGCGTTGACGCGTTGATCTCGGGGATCATGAATGGAGGAGAAAAGATATGTGGATAAATGAAAAAAGAAAAGCGCCTGTTGCCGATTTTCTCGGCTGGGTTTTGTTTGTAAGCTTATTTGCCCAGGTCATCATGTTTATTCTTGAACCTGCTTCGGTCAGTTATGCGGAAACGGGCAAGCCGACAATTGCATATATTCTTTATGCGGCCATAGGGATGCTCTTTACAACACCGGCGCCGGTCATTTCCCTTTTTATCGTGCTCAGGAAGGAAGAACATATCACTGTAAAAGAATATTTGAGGCGCTTTTTTTATACGCCCCAAAAAGCGAAAACTATCCTGATAACCGGCATGTTCTGCATTTGTGCCCTGGTATTTGCCATTTTCTGCGGTGAACCTAACGGAAAGCCCCTGTACATGATGCCGCTCGGATTTATCATCATGCTGCCGTTCGTCGGATTTGCCGAAGAGACAGGATGGCGCGGCTTCTTACAGCCTGCGCTTGAGAAAAGATTTCCGTTCCCTGTCGCAACGTCCATCGTAGCAGTGATCTGGTGTGTATGGCACTTTCCCATTTGGCTGCAGCCGACATCAAACCATTACGGCGACAGCATGATCGGATTTTCGATCACCATTTTTGTCTGGGCGTTTGTGGCTGCCGCTATCTATAAAGCGACAAAGAGTGTTCTGGCCTGCGCCGTATATCATTCCTTTATCAATTCAATAGGAGCGATATACGACTGGAATACGCTGTTTGATGCTTATCCGAAGTCTAACGCATCGCTCCTGTATTTCGGAACGATATTCATTCTGGCTGTGATCATATGGTATCGTGAAGACAAACACGACAGATAAAGAGCGGAGTTTTCAATTATCTCAGATCCTGACAAACAGGAGCGGTATACCTGCGTTCTTCTTCCGTTCCCCAATTATGGAACAGTTCGTTGAAGACAAATGCTTCGCACACGATTTTTCGTATATGCTCAAGCTGCGCACTTGTCAGGCCATCGCTCCAGACTTTCCACGGCACACCTATTTACGGCGGGATTTGAAATTCTGCGATTCCCGCTGCATTTTCCCGAGAATTCTGTCTTTTCACCGCAAAAAGGAATATCACTCTAAAACGTTGTGTTCAAGAGTAAGCACGTCATAGCTATCTTCGTCCCTTTAAATCCATTGAAGAGATACAGCCCGAGGACCGCTTCAAATCCTATGGCCGAATAGATACTGAATCTTTCGCCTATACCGAAATACTCGGGCGGGAACGAAGCCATTCCTATAGGTCCCATTAACATCATCGCGAAGAATACGGCTGCCCAGATTCCGATGCCACGGACATCTTTTCTCTTGATCCCGGCTATTATAAGGATCACAAAAGATGTGATTGAAAGAGAAACCACAAACGCTGTGACGACCATATGCATAGTTTCATCAACGCCCCCGATCGCTTTGCCCGCATCTTCAAGCGGGAACATCTGATATCCGAGCTTTGATATCCAGCTCATTATTACAAGAAGATATATACCTATGCGGAAAAGCTTTGAGGAAACTTTATTCTCCGATACAAATATGGCCACGCATGTGGTGCACACCACACTTCCGGCCGAATAAACCGCAGCCAGCTTATCCCATAACTGCCGAGAAGGTGCGGACTCTGCCGAGAGATCGCTGACCGCCTGTTCCATCCAGTTATATCCGGGAAATGCGGCCCTGCAAAAATACGCCGCAGCAATATAAGATATAAGTGCGCCTATTCCCAGAAGGCCCATCCAGTTGATCAGTTTTCTGTTCATTGATCTCCTCCGATCTGATGGCTGAACCATCTCACAAAGTCCAAAATAGTCTTCGGAACGGGGCTGCCGTCTTCTCCGAACTCATCCGCTGTTCCGGCCGTCAGCATATCCATTCGGTAATCTATGAGGGAATGAACGGTCAGCGAAAATGTCATCGCGGCAACGTCAACATTTTCATTTTTTATCTTTCCGTGAACCGCAAGCGCATAGAACATATTCCTGGAATACCGGATCATGCGCTCCGTCTCTTCTGCGATAATTGATGCCGCTATAGGATTTGTGGGTCTTTCCGAATAAAGAACCTTAAAGAACCGGAGCATATTCCTGTCTGAAACGATCCCCATATACGCCGATACGGAGTCCAGCAGGATCTCCTCCGTACTCTTATCCGTAAGCTTTGAATAGTCCGGTACGCTTCCGTTGCTGCCTGCCCGGGCCTGATCTCTTAAGAATCCGTACATCTCTTTTATTATCTCGTCTTTGGATCTGAAATGATTATAGAGCGACGGCGCCTTGATACCTACTTTGTCTGCAATCTGCGACATGGAAACGCCCTTTATTCCATTCTCTGCAGCAAGTTCCAGAGTTGCATAAATTATCTCCTCTTTCCTTGTCATATCCCGCATTCCTCCGTGTACATATAAGATACAAGTTACAGTAAGCTTATGTTTGTTAGCCATTATACTAACTTTCATTAGTTTTGTCAATAAACAAAAACCGCCCGGCCATCAAGCCGAGCGGTACCATTATACTTATAAAGCATTCCAGTAAACGAAGAAAATTGCTACGCATCCCCATGCATTTCCGGTTTCTTTCTTAAC
>JAEEGQ010000037.1 GCA_016280395.1 Lachnospiraceae bacterium
ATATTGCTCCCGGAATTGTCGAGACACAGTATGTTACTAACACTGAAAATGGTTCCGATCAGGAAATGGGTTATGCGGTGACCATCGATCTTTCAAATCCTACTGTATCCATAGGGGCAGGTTATAAAGACAATGATGCTTCTCAGTGGGGGATGCAGACAGTACGCAAACAGGCTTTGGCAGCTGAGGCTGATAACGGCTATAACGTTGTTGCGGCCGTAAATGCGGATTTCTTTAACATGGCAACAGGCAGCCCTTCCGGTACGCTCATCATGAACGGAACAGTATACCATGAGAGCAGCAGCCCTGTTTTTGCGATCATGGAAGACGGATCCGCTGCGATCCTTCCGAACGGAATGCATCTTCAAGGCGTAAAAGAAGCTGTCGGCGGCAGCTGCATTATGCTTGTAAACGGAGAAATCCCTAAAGGTTTTGAAGGAGCATACTATGTAGGTAAGGAACCTCGTACAGCAGTCGGTATTAAGGCAGACGGTTCAGTTGTATTGTTTGTTGGTGACGGCCGTCAGTATCCGAAATCATCGGGTCTCACGATCTATGAACTGGCAAAGATGATGAAAGCCCTCGGCTGCGTTACCGCGATCAATCTTGACGGCGGCGGTTCTTCGACATTCGCAACCGAGCGTGAAGGAAGTAACGAACTTCTCGTTCACAACTCACCTTCCGACGGTGTAGAGCGTGAGGTATCTTCTTCGCTTTTCGTTTTCTCAACAGCTAAGTCTGACGGTGTGTTCGATCATGCGGTATTGCTTCCCAATAATGATGCGTATACACCTTATTCAAGCGTTCAATTCAACGCTTCAGGAGTTGATTCCGCAGGCGGCGCGGCTGCTTTGCCGGACAATGTTACCTATGGCCTGGCAGCAGACTCAGAGGATATGGGTACGATTACAGAAGACGGCCTGTTCACATCCAATGGCACAACAGGTAATGTCACTGTAAATCTGTTGCAGGACGGTGAGATTGTCGGCACTACAAGTATTGTTGTTACAACTCCCGATACCATTCAGTTCTCAAATGAAGAGGTGAGCCTTGGCTTCAGCACTCCGAGTGATCTTGGTCTTATTGTTTCTGCAGGCGGACGTGAGCTCATCTATAATGACAATGATTTTGAATGGACAATGAGCGATCCTTCCATGGGCTCGTTTGACGGCAACATATTTACATCTTCCGATGACGCAACGGTTACCGGTACCATTACATGCGCATATAAGTATGACACAAGTGTTTTGGCATCTGTTACTGCTATTATCGGTAAGCTTCCCACAGTAGTATGGGATTTTGAAAATGTAGAAGAATATGCCGGACTGACTACATCCAACTATGGCCGTGGCGGAAAGCAGTCTGTTGAGATCGTAAGCATTGACGACGGTGAGCCTGTCAGATTCGGTCAGCGTGCATTAAAGCTTAATTATGATTTCATCAATTGCGGTGCTGTTACAGAAGGCGCATGTATCGGCATGAGCGAGGCATATGAGATCCCCGGCGTACCTACAGGCATAGGCGTGTGGGTTTATGCTCCGGAGGGCACGGCTCCCAGTGAGGAACAGAAGGCGGCGGGCTACAGCGGTTTCTGGCTCAGAGGCTATTTCAATGATGGCAGTGGCAGACAGCAGGCGTTCAACTATACACTTGAGCCCAAACAGTGCACTAATGGTCAGCAGGCAGGTATCTATTGGGAAGGATGGCATTATTGTGAGGCAGATCTTACACAATACTCCGCTCCATTCTCAATCCAGCCCGGCATGACATTCCGTGTAATGTATGTCGCAGGCACCAAGATGGGTACCAATACCGCGGGTGCAGTATACTTTGATAACCTTCAGTTCGTATACGGAGCTAATGTTGACGATATCGATTCCCCTGTTATCGATACTATCGAGGGAAATGAGACTGAAATAACAAACGGTATGGTCTTTGATACAAACACCATTACCTTCACATCCACTTTCCATGATGTAGAAAGCAAATACATGACAGGCATCGATTACGATGTTGTCCGTATGTATATCGATGGTGTCAATGTCGTTGATAATTCCATGTATGTCCTGGATAAGGGAGGCAACAAGTCATGGTATTATGACGTTAAGCTTGCGAACGGCGAGCATTCCATAAAGATGCTTCTTCGTGACGGTTTCGGCAATGAGACGACAGATACAAGATTCTTTGTTGTAGATGCGGAAAACAACGACGTGGTTACAATGGGGATCAACGCTGTAGGCACACCTGTACTTGGTGAGACATTTGCTCTGAAGCTTACATCTAATGACATTGAAGCTATTACAGAATTTACGCTTGGAATGAGGCTTGACGATCACTTTACGGTTAAGAACGTTGTCTTTGCAGACGGATTTTCAGGCTATTATTCGTATAAGAACAAGGAACTGACCATAGAAGCGGCAGGCGGCACATCCAACGATTCTGATGCTGTTGCGACTGTTTACTTTGATATTCCGGCTGAGGTTCCCGCAGGTGTGAACTTTACGTATTACACCACGCTCGGATCGTTTAAGACATTTTCCGGTAATGACGCTATATTCTCATTTTCGGTAGCTCCTCAGAATGTCAGTGTATCCGCACCTATCAGCATTATTACGGAAGACACCATCATAGTAGGCAGAGAGGGTGCCATTAAGGTAATAGACATTGACGGAGCACCTGTACCCGATGCAGATGTTATCTATGCAGGATATATCATCGGAACTACAAATGAGGACGGTATTCTCTATACAACAGCCTTCAGCGCAGAATCAGGTAAATTCGAAGTCAGCGCTAAATGCGACCGTGGTGTTTCTTATACCACCACCATTTACAGCGTAAACGCAGTTGGAACAAATACTCCTTACAATGTGCTTTCAAATGCGGTTGTAGATGGTAATACTCAGAAGAGTTTCTCCTGGATGACCAGTGTTCTTGAGTCTCAGAAGCAGGCTGTTGCTCAGATCGCGCTTGCATCTGATTACGAAGCTGACGGTGTTGCAGCATTCAATAACGTATACGGCGAAAGCACCGACAGAGTATTTGTCAGCGGTCCGGCTGAAGGTTATGCTACAGTAAGAGTAAATACTGTAACCATCGATTCGCTTGTTGCCGGCGAGACATATGCATATCGCGTAGGTGACGGTGAGACATGGTCAGAGGTTAAGACCTTCACTGAAGATGCAAAGGACGGAGAAGTTAATTTCTTCATCATCGGCGATATTCAGGCTAAGGATCTTTCAAACAACACAAAGGTCATCGAGGGAATCCTTTCCCGGAATGACAATTATACATTCGGTCTTCAGACCGGTGATGTGGTAGACGGTGGTTCCGTATATTCATACTGGGACGAACTGCTGAGCAGCTTTGAAGCAACAGGACTTGGCGATATCGATATGGTCCATGTTCTTGGTAACCATGAGTATGAAGGCGACAAGTATGCAGATAACGGAAAGAATATTTTCAATCTGCCTTCAGCCACATGCTATTCACTTGAGTATGATAACCTTTACATTGCAGTGATCAACTATAAGAGCGCAGATAATGATGTGCTTGCCGAAACTATGGAATGGCTCATCAATGATGCAAACAAGAGCACTGCACAGTGGAAGATACTGTCAATGCATCAGCCGCCTTATTACACCAATATCTCCGGTGGCGGCGAGTACTTAAACAAGCACTTCCCTGCAGCAGTTGATGCGGCAGGCATTGATATGGTATTCTCAGGTCACGATCATACACTTGCCAGAACACTTCCTTTGACAGGCGGTGAGGTAGATGAGAATAACGGTACAGTTTATTACATCTGCGGTTCGACAGGTGAAAAATCATACGCTGCATTTGATACTCCTGAGTTCCATTTCGCTTACACCAACGATTCGTTTGACGCTGTTTATACAACAGTAAGTGTAACAGCATCCGAGATCAGTGTTGTCAACTACAACCTTGACGGTTCTGTTCTTGATTCATACACAATGCACAGCTCCTGCGGACAGAATGGACATCAGTATGTATATGCCGATGGAATGCTTATCTGTTCTGAGTGCGGAAATGCTATCGATCTTGCTGAAACCAAGTACACCGGATTTGCAAAGGACAAAGCAACCGGCAGAAAGATGTACTTCGTAGCAGGTAATGTTTATGCCGGAAGACTCGAGTTCGGCGAAACTGAATACATTTTCGATGAAGACGGCCTGGGTGTGGACGGCGAATATGTTGTCACCTGCAAGGTGG